>NZ_QUGO01000013.1:251-105405 GCF_003479105.1 Blautia sp. AF19-13LB | reverse complement strand
ATCCGGAAAGACTGATCAGCTCTTAGCGGAATGCGTGGTCAGATGAGCCGGAATTTGCATGCCATAATCATACTCAACAAAATAACATAGTCAAAAAAGTTTAGTACTTAACTTTTTTAACTGACTATGATTCAGAGGAGGAATATTATTGCTACGCAAACCAGCCTTGTAGCTCAGCAGGTCAGAATCCGACAATGGGCAGAACAGATCCGGAATTGTCAGAACCGTCCCAAAGGGATGGATGTTGAAACCTGGTGTACCCAAAATAATCTTACAAAAGCCAACTATTATTACCGTCTCCGGCGTGTCAGGCAGATATGCCTGGATCAGATGCAGGACACAGAAACCACTGCTTTTGTGGAACTGCCCGCACCTGCACCAGATCCAAAGAAAACAGATACTCCAAAAGAATCCGGTACATGCATTTCGGCAGGAACTCTGCCAATGATCCGTATTAAAAATACCAGGGGACTGTCAGCTGAGATATTTTCCGGTACTTCACCGGAAATGCTCTGCCATCTCATAAAGGCTTTTACCCATGCTGAATGATGCAGATGCTTCCGGATTTAAAAAGGTGTATCTGGCGATGGGATTTACGGATCTCCGTCGTGGGATCGATGGGCTGGCAACGATCGTACGCTTTCAGTTTAAGCTTGATCCTTACGACAAAAATACACTGTTTCTTTTCTGTGGAAGAAGATGTGACCGGATCAAAGCACTGCTCTGGGAAGGCGATGGTTTTCTCCTTATGTACAAGAGACTCGATAATGGTGCATTCCGGTGGCCCCGTTCGGCAGATGAGGCAATGGCGATCACAGACGACCAGTACCGTATGCTGATGCAGGGGCTGGAGATCGTTGCACGCCATCCGATCTCTGAGCTGAAAGAGACACCCCGCATTATGTAGCCTGTGCAAAATGCCGAAAATAAAAAAGTACCAAAACTGTAAAAATGATGTGTATCAACCGGATGAAAAAGGTTATCCACAAACAGTCTTTTCTCATTCCATTTGTTATCGTGTGAATAGAAAAACTGTTGTGGATAATACATCTGAAAAGCTGTAAAACAACGGCTTTCCAGATGTATTATCCACCGTCATTATGACGAAAGCCCATATCTGAAGGATTGGCGGAAATACAAAAATTCTGTTATAATCGGAATCAGTATAAAGACAGGAGTTCTGGTTATGACGATCAAGTACACAAAAGAACAACTGAATAAGTTTGATAAGGATCTGCTGATAGAGCTTTTTCTTGGGATGCAGGGACAGATGGAAGAATTGTCCAGGCAAACGCAGGCCTTAAATGACAGGATGCAGCTGATGATGGAACAGATGGTCCTTTTCCAGAAGAACCGTTTTGGCAGATCCAGCGAAAAAATGGCGGATTCTGAACAGATACGTTTCATGGAAGTAGACGGGACTATCGTATTCTTTAATGAAGCAGAGGCAGTCTGCGACCTGGATGCACCGGAACCTGAGGACCTGGAATTGAAAGCACCCAAAAAGAAAAAACAGCCAGGGAAAAAAGCGGCTGACATAGCAGGGCTGACAGTAAAACGTATTGATCACTATCTGAAAGAGGAAGAACTGACGGCTGAGTTTGGTGAAAACGGATGGAAACAGCTTCCGGATGCCATTTCCCGATGTTATCAGTTCATTCCGGCCAGTGTCGTGATAGAGGAACATCATATCGGCGTTTATTCCAGTAAACTGGATGAACACATGATAAAGGCACCCCATCCCAGAAATCTGCTTCATGGAAGCCTTGTATCCCCGTCCCTTGCTGCGGCAGTCATAAATGGTAAGTATGTAAATGCGGTACCTCTCTACCGTCTTGAAAAAGAATTCGAAAGGTACGGGCTTGCCATTACCAGACAGAACATGGCGAACTGGATGATCCGTCTTGGGGAAGAATATCTGGGAACCATGTATGATTATCTGCATAAACTTCTGTATGATTATCATGTGATACAGGCAGATGAGACTCCTGTACTTGTAAATAAGGACGGGCGTCCTGCCGGCAGCCAGAGTTACATGTGGGTGTACCGGTCCGGCTTTATGTACCGGGATCGTCAGATCATCCTTTATGAATACCAGAAAACGCGTAATGCATCCCATCCCCGGGAATTCCTGAGGGATTACACCGGGATCTGTGTTACGGATGGGTACCAGGTATATCATACATTGGAAAAGGAGCGTGAAGATCTGAAGATCGCAGGCTGCTGGGTTCACTGCAGGCGCAGGTTTAACGATGCACTGGAAGTGATACCAAAAGCACACCGAAAGGAATCGATCCTGCATCTGATCATGAAACAGATACAGGCCATTTACCGGGAAGAGGGAAAACTGTCTGATTTTTCTACGGAAGACAGGCTCATGCAGCGTCAGCTTGTGGTAAAACCACTGGTGGATGCTTTCTTTGCGTACCTGAAACAGAATGAACCTAAAATTCCAAAGAACGGTAAAATACGGGAAGCATTTACATATGCACTGAACCAGGAAAGCTACCTGAAAGTCTTTCTGGAAGATGGGGATGTTCCAATAGACAACAATGCCAGCGAACGTGCGATCCGTGGATTCTGTATAGGGAAGAAAAACTGGGAGATGATCGATACGGTCAATGGAGCCAATAGTTCAGTGATCATCTACAGTATCGCAGAAACTGCAAAGGCGAATAACCTGAAACCTTTCGATTATTTCGAATATCTGCTTACGGAGATTCCCAAACGTGTAGATGACAAAAACACAGATTTTCTTGCAGAACTTCTGCCATGGTCAGATATGTTGCCCGAAAACATTAGAAAGCCGCAAAAAGCCAGCGGAAAATAAACAGACCGCAAAAGCGGTCTGCTATTTGTCAAGGTACTCGTATTCTACCGTTTACGAAAACATAGCGAAATAATAGGAAAATAAAAGCTTTCTTATTTGAAAATTCATTCGATAGAACATGCGAAAGAGAGGCAGAAAATCAATGGCGAATTATGATTATGAGATTGTAAATGGAAGAAAAATCCGCGTAAGACCAAAAGAAACCGTATCGGAGATCGACAAAAACGGCTATTTCCGCAGACAGCCGAATCACTTCACGACTCCGTTCGGCGACGGTGAAAACGATCTGAAGGCAGAAGGTAATAAGAGATACCGTCTCGTCTGGGCAAAGCTGTGCCACTGGTCCAACCGCGCGGCGATCGTAAGAGAGCTGGAGGGCCTGGAAGATCAGATTTCCGTCAATATGGTAGAACATGCCCCGCATGAGAAAAACCTTGGCTGGGAATACGTTTACAATGAAAACAACATCGACCCGGTGCTCGGTGATCAGTTCCTCTCTGAGGCGTATTACCGTGCTGATGATGATTACCAGGGAAGAACGACCGTTCCGGCGCTGATCGACACAACGACGGGAAAGGTAGTCAACAACGATTACAACTGGCTGACCACTTATTTCGAGGTCAACTTCCGCCCATGGCACAAAAAAGGCGCGCCGGAGCTGTATCCGGTGGAGCTGCGGGAAGAGATTGACAAGATGAATCTCTGACTCTTCGATAATATCAACAACGCGGTATACCGCAGTTCCTTCTCCAGAAGCAACGAAGGCCATTTCGACGGTGTGAACACCTTCTACGCTGCGATGGACCGCCTGGAAAAACGGCTGGAAACCAATCGTTTTCTCTTCGGTGATTACGTAACCGATTCCGATATCCGCCTGTACGTGACACTTGCCCGTCTGGACATCCGCTATACCGCACAGCTCGGCGAGACGAAGCGTCCGCTCTACACTTACAAAAACCTGTGGGGCTACGCAAAAGAGCTGTGGGAGATTCCGGCATTTGCACATCACACAGATTTTGCAGCCATCATCCGCCAGGGAAGAATTGAGGGAGAGGAAGACGGCTTCCGCGCCAGCACACACTACGATCTGGCACTTCCGAAGATTGACTGGGATGCACAGTGGAAGGTTTCGACCGAGCGCGCCTACCTGTCCTCAGACCCGACCCATCCGATCTATCTTGGAAACAACCGCAGATTCGACATCGACCCGACCTGGTACGATCTGGGCGCAGAATCTCCGAAAAAAGAGGAGAAAGAAACGCCGCCGTCCTGCGGATGCTGCTGCGGCTGATCAAATCATAGATAAAAAATAGAAAACACCGTTTCAGAGGCAGATTTCCAAAAGGAAATAAACTTCTGAAAAGGTGCTTTTTTTCCGACGCACAAACTGCAAAAGGAAAGGCATGAAATCCGCTTATCGTCCGAAATGGAAAAATCCCTTTTTCTCATACGGCTCGCTCGTATACGAAACCAGCTCATATCCGATGTCCTTGATCTGCTGTTTCAGATACGGAATATCGAGCGGCGCTTCGCTGATGACAACGGTCTCGCCATTTTTTGCAGAAGAGTTTACTTTCTTTGGAGAGCAGCTCTTGCGGACTACATCATTCATATGGGATTCGCACATGCCGCACATCATACCATCAATTTTTAAGACTGTTTTAATCATACAATACCTGCTTTCTTCCGGGAATACAGCGAAACGAAAGCGTGCCGGACTGTATTCCTGGAGTTTGATGAAAAACTTGAAATCACATACCCTATCGGGGTATCTAAAATATAGCGTGGATGAAAAGAAATGTCAATAAGCTGATAAAATATGATAATTATTATCATTTAAGAAGGAAAAATACGGTCATGGAAGGGCGATTCGCCGGCAGAACATGGAAACTTGCCGGAATCGCAAAGTTCGTGTTACAATTGGGACAGCAGAGCAAAACAAGAGAGGAGACAAAAATATGCTCTCACAGATGAATTACCGAAAAGAAACACAGCCCCACGGTGATGAGCTTTTTCCGCTGAGCATTCACGTTTTCGAGACAGACCTGCAGAGTACCGTGCGGGTGTACTGCCACTGGCATGAGGAAGTGGAGCTCTTTTATGCAGTAAAGGGCGAAGCTGTTTTTCATATGGATACCGAGACCTTTCTCCTGCGGGAAGGGGAGACCGCCTTTGTCAATGCAAACCGCCTGCATGAGGTAGAGGGAATCGACGGACAGGAATTTACGTTTCTTGCCGTTGTATTCCAGCCGCGTTTTCTGTCCGGCACATCGCTTGACCGGATCCAGCAGCAGTATATCGAACCAGTGCTGTCCTCCGAGATCCGTTTTCCATCCAAGACAGAGCGGGGGACACGCCTTGCAGAAAAAACGGCACAGGCCATGCAGGAGATCCGAAATCTGCAGGAAAGAAAAGAACCGGGCTGGGAGCTGCTGTTAAAAGCGGAACTTCTGAAAATCTGGCAGGGATATTACAGTGCGGCAGAAAAGAACGGCGGAAAAACGGATGCCTCGACGAATTACCGTGTCAGCAGAATGAAAGAGATCCTCACATACATGAATGCTCATTTCTGTGAGGATCTCGAAATCGCGGAACTGGCGAGCCAGTTTCATATGAGTGAGAGCGCTTTCTGCCGCTTCTTTAAGTCGATTATGCATATTTCCGCCGTGACGTATGTCAATAACCTGCGGATTGCCGAGAGCTGCCGGCTGCTGCTTTCCACCGAGGAGGCGATCAGCAAGATTGCGAGCGACTGCGGATTCCGAAATATCAGCTATTTTAACCGAGTCTTCCAGGAACGCATGCACCAGACGCCGGGGCAGTTCCGCAGTTTATCCGCAGAAAACCGTACTGCGATATAAGATTCGGAACTTATGCAGGCTTCTGCGATCGGAATGCACGCCGCAGGAAGAAAAGTCCGGTCATATCAGCCAGTGCCCAGCCGATCGGAATGGCGATCCAGATTCCGGCAACGCCAAGCGCCGTGGCGGAGAAAAGGTATGCCAGCGCCACACGCATGCCAAGCGAAATGACGGTCAGAACAACCGACATCTCGGCGCGTTTGACAGCGCGGTAATACCCGTACAGCAGAAACAGCCATCCGATGCCGAGATAGAACGAGCCTTCCAGCCGCAGGTACTGTACGCCGATCGCGACGACCTCCATTTCTGATGCTTTCACGAAAATCTGCATCAGCGGATGCGCGAACAGATTGACAAGCAGAGAAATGACGATGGAAAAAGCAGCGCTCAGTGCAAAAGCATCTTTCGTGCCGCGCCGGATCCGCTCGTGATTTCCGGCCCCGTAATTCTGTGCGGTGAAAGTGGAGTAGGCATTTCCGAAATCCTGCACCGGCAGATAGGCAAAGGTATCAATTTTCACCGCGGCCGCAAATGCCGCCATGACCGCCGGACCGAAGCTGTTGACGAGCCCCTGTACCATCAGAATGCCGAAATTCATGACCGACTGCTGAATGCAGGTCATCGAAGAAAGATTCAGAATCTCTTTTAAAATGGAATGGCTGAAACGCCATTCTTTTTTTGACGGCAGCCACATGCGGCAGCGGAGCAGCACATAGAGCAGAATACCGACGGCGGACACATACTGCGCAAGAACCGTAGCGAGCGCCGCGCCTGCGATGCCGAACGGCAGTACAGCGACAAAGAGCAGATCCAGTGCAATGTTCAGCACAGCAGAGACAGCGAGAAAAATCAGCGGCACAGAAGAGTTTCCGAGCGCGCGCAGCATACAGGAAAAGAAATTGTATACGGATGTTGCAATAAGGCCGGCAAAGATAATCAGAAGATACGTCCGCATGCCGGGACGGACTTCATCCGGGACGCGAAGAAACGTAAGGATCGGCTCGATGCCTGCATAAACAGCGAGATTCAGCACGAGCGTAACGGCAAGGATCAGCAGAAACGCGTGGAGAATCGAAAGTTTTAAAGAAGAAAGATCTTTTCGTCCCTGATAAATCGAAAAGAGCGCACCGGCGCCCATCGACAGGCCGAGAAAAATGGAAGTCAGAAACGTCATCAGCGTATAGGAGGAGCCGACGGCGGCGAGCGCATTGCTTCCGAGAACGCGTCCGACGATCAGGGTGTCGGCAATGTTGTAAAACTGCTGCAACAGATTTCCTGCGATCATCGGCAGGGCAAACAGGATAAGAGAGCGGGAGATTTTCCCGCGGGTCAGATCGTAATACATAAAGAAACTTCTTTCCGAACATAATTATTAATATTATAACATAAAAAATCAAAAAATGTCAATTTGCAGGATGAAGTGTACAAAAATGCAATTGTCAGAAAACTTCGAAAAATCGAAGTTTATAAAATTTTTACAGATTTTGGGACACGTTCTGTAAAAAAACGGAAGATTTTCAGTTGATTTTTTTGGCCTTTTATGTATAATTAGAGTAGAAGAGGCCGGCTGGTCCGGTTTCTTCTAAAGGATACCTTCAAATTTCTGCATTTTGCAGAATGAAGCAGTATTACTATCAAAGGAAAGAGGTTAATTACAAGATGGCACAGATCGATTTAACAAAGTATGGCATCACCGGTACCACAGAAATTGTGTACAACCCTTCTTATGAGCAGTTATTTGAGGAAGAGACAAAACCAGAGCTGGAAGGCTATGAAAAAGGCCGGGAGACAGAACTTGGTGCAGTTAACGTTATGACCGGTATCTATACAGGCCGTTCACCGAAAGACAAATACATCGTTGTGGACGAGAACTCGAAAGATACTGTATGGTGGACTTCTGATGAGTACAAAAACGATAACCATCCGGCAACCCAGGAAGCATGGGCAGCAGTAAAAGAGATCGCCAAAAAAGAGCTCTCCAACAAAAGACTGTTCGTTGTAGATGCATTCTGCGGCGCAAATAAAGATACCCGTATGGCTATCCGCTTCATCGTTGAGGTAGCTTGGCAGGCACATTTCGTAACTAACATGTTCATCAAACCTACAGCAGAAGAGCTTGAGAACTTCGAGCCGGATTTCGTTGTTTACAACGCATCCAAAGCAAAAGTTGAGAACTACAAAGAGCTGGGTCTGAACTCTGAGACAGCAGTAGTATTCAACATCACAAGCCGTGAGCAGGTTATCGTCAACACATGGTACGGCGGAGAGATGAAGAAAGGTATGTTCTCCATGATGAACTACTATCTGCCGCTGAAGGGCATCGCTTCCATGCACTGCTCTGCAAACACAGACCTGAACGGTGAGAACACCGCAATCTTCTTCGGACTTTCCGGAACAGGAAAAACAACTCTTTCCACAGACCCGAAACGTCTTCTGATCGGTGATGATGAGCACGGCTGGGACGACAACGGAGTATTCAACTTCGAGGGCGGCTGCTATGCAAAAGTCATCAACCTGGACAAAGAGTCTGAGCCGGACATCTACAATGCAATCAGACGTGACGCTCTGCTTGAGAACGTTACCGTTGATGCAGCAGGCAAGATCGACTTCAATGATAAGAGCGTAACCGAGAATACTCGTGTATCTTATCCGATCAACCACATTGAGAACATCGTTCGCCCGATTTCTTCTGCACCGGCAGCTAAGAATGTTATCTTCCTGTCCGCAGATGCATTCGGCGTACTTCCGCCAGTATCTATTCTGACACCAGAGCAGACTCAGTACTACTTCCTGTCCGGATTTACTGCAAAACTTGCAGGAACCGAGCGCGGAATTACCGAGCCGACTCCTACCTTCTCTGCATGCTTCGGCCAGGCATTCCTGGAGCTGCACCCAACCAAATATGCAGAAGAGCTTGTTAAGAAAATGGAGAAGAGCGGAGCAAAAGCATACCTGGTTAACACAGGCTGGAACGGAACCGGAAAACGTATCTCCATCCGTGATACCCGTGGAATCATTGATGCAATCTTAAGCGGTGCTATCAACGAAGCTCCGACGAAGACTATTCCGTACTTCAACTTCGAAGTTCCGACTGAACTTCCGGGCGTTGATCCGGCTATCCTGGATCCTCGCGATACCTATGCTGATGCTTCCGAGTGGGAGACCAAAGCACTGGATCTGGCTGAAAGATTCATCAAGAACTTTGCAAAATACGAAGGAAACGCTGCTGGTAAAGCACTTGTTTCCGCTGGTCCGCAGAAATAAATCTTCTGAATTGACCGAAAGGAAGCCCCTGACATGAAAGTGTCAGGGGCTTTCTTTTATGAAAATATCTGGAGAAATAAAATAGTTCCCTGCCCGAAAGTACAGACTGAGGGGACAGGAAACTATTTTACAGCACACTCCAAAATAATGCAAAAAATTTCAGCACCACAGAGCGTGAATTGTTGCGTCACTGGTTTTCGCCGTACCCTGATACGCCTTCAAAATAGAAAATAAGGCAGATCAGCAGGACAAGAGCAGTTCACGTACCATTTCTGCATCAAAGGTAACAGAGGAAACATGGTTGACTTCTATCTGATATAACGCATTTGCTGCGATATGCTCAGCAGCCTGCTCAAGATCACGAATACCGCTTGTGTTTTCGTGGCAGGAGATTACGGCATCGAGTCCTTCCGGTGTCAGAATGCATTCATTTTCTTTCATACCGATGCGTTTTAATACCTTTGGAAGTGCATAGCGGGAGAAAATGATTTTCTTTTCTTCCGGTGTGTAGTCCGGAATTTCAATCACAGCGAAGCGGGACATCAGCGGAGCACTGATCTGGTTCTTGTCGTTTGCGGTTGCAATCGGGTATACACCGACGGTCGGGATCATACATTCGATATAGTTATCGGTAAAACCAAGATTATCAAGAAGGGTCAGCAGAACATCTGCCGGGTTTCCGTTTCCTTTGCCGGAGGCAGCCTTGTCGAGCTCATTGATGATAAAGACGAGGTTGGATTCACCAGCCATGGAAAAAGCATCCATGATGATTCCCGGTTTTGCGTTTGCGTAGATGCGGGAACTTCCGGTCAGCTGTTCCGGGTCATTAATCGAACTCATATCGAGTGTTGTCCACGGTAATTTTAAGATACGCGCAACGGCATAAGCAATCTGCGATTTTCCGGTTCCGGCAGGACCGATCAGTAACAGACCATAGGCCGGCAGCGTATGAGTCCGGTTAATCTGAATGATGGTTTCGATAATTCTCTGCTTCACGCGTTCCATGCCATACAGTTCTTCATCGAGGATCCGGCGTGCTTCCACTGGATCAATGGCTTCAAAATAGTTGCTTTTCCATTGAATATTCATCATCATGGAGAGGGCGCGCTGTGCGTGACGACGTTCTTCGGGAGAGACTTCGTGGGAACGGGCAACAGCGAGGTTTCGACGAGCCCAAAGGCGGATATTGTCCGGCAGCGTTCTTCCGGCACAGTTCATAAAATCAGTGATGGATTGGATACTGGTGAGCTTCATACTGTCACCGGTTTCCTCCTGATCCTCATCCTCAATTTCTTCTTCCGGTGCATTGCTGGCGAGGAGACGTTCAATCATAAACTGTAAAAATCCATCCTCAGCCGAAAGCTTTGCGCCGCCACCGAAAGCGATCTCGCGGATTTTGTAAACTGCATAACCGTCGGATGTTTGTGTACCGGAAAGGCGGACATTGATATGATTTTCGCCAAGCCATTTTAAAAGGCTGACAAAACGGGCATCGATCTGAAGGATGTCGGCAATGAAGGCATCTTCTTCGTCTTTAAATTCAAACGAGGTCCGTTTGGATGGGTTTGTGAAAATACCACAGGGATGATGCGGGAAAGCCTTCTCTTTTGTATCCAGAATTAGGATCGGCTGATCCGGAGAAGTAAACGGTGCGTTTGTGCGGAAAACAGTATACGTACATTCGGAAACTTTTGCTTTTTCCGGGGAATTGCTGAAATCAAAAACGGGCATGACAGAACCTCCTAATAAAATAAGTGCTTATTGGTACAATAAAAACAGTGTAGCACGAATTAAAAAATCCTGCAATCAATATGCAGAATTTTGTATTTTTATGCTATAAAAATGTTAGGCAGGCGGATATTCGCAATGGAAGCAGGGGACTTGCTCGATTCGGTTAAATTTTCGGATGGCGTAAAAAAAGCCCTCCGGGCAGGATCACACTGCGGCGGAGGGGAATTATGTCATTAAAGCAAGCTGCCGTAAGAAAGAAGCTCGCAAAACAGAAATCTTTCTTACACTGAAAAAGGAATAACATCAGGAAACAGCATTGGCTTTGTGAAAGTTCGGAAGCTGTACCAGCACGATCGCTGCAAACATCAGAATACAGCCGGAGAGCTCGCGAGCGGAGAGAGCCTGATGAAGGAGAATCCAACCGGCAAGAACAGAAAAAACGGATTCCAGGCTCATAAGCAGAGAAGCTGTGGCAGGATTTAATCCTTTCTGCCCGATGATCTGCAGGGTATAGCCAACACCTGAAGAGAGAATTCCGGCATAGAGAATCGGCATCCAGGCGTGCAGAAGATCGGAGAAGTTTACGGTTTCAAAGAGAACCATACAGACAGCGGACAGGATCGAACAGGTAAAAAACTGAATGCAGGACATTTTGATGCCGCTGACAAGCGGAGAAAAATGATCAATAACCAGAATATGTACGGTAAATCCGAGCGCACAGGCAAGCACAAGAAGATCGCCCTTCTGCAAAGAGAAGGAGCCGTCTGTCATACAGAGCAGATAGAGACCGACAACGGCAATGAGAACTGCGAGCCAGACCTTCGGCTGTACACGTTTTCGGAGGAACAGGCCGCAGACCGGAACAAGTACGATGTAAAGTGCAGTGATAAAACCGGCCTTTCCGACGGTTGTGTACTGGATGCCGATCTGCTGCAGGGTTGAGGCGACAAACAGTGCGATGCCGCAGAGAATACCGCCCGCCCAGAGCGTTTTTGGCTGTGTGCCATTTTCTGACGAAGCATCCGGCGGTAGGGTTCGATTTTTACGTGAGGAGAAAAAGACAATCAGCGGAAGAAGCGTAAGTCCGCCGAGCAGGTTTCGTGCCGCGTTGAACGTAAAAGGTCCGACATAATCCATGCCGGTCTGCTGTGCGACAAAGGCAGAACCCCAGATCGCAGCAGTCAGAAGCAGAAGCGCTGACTGTCGGTACTTATGAGAAACAGTATTCATAATAGAAAAAACCTCCTGAAATTGATACGATATTCATCATAGCACAAACAGATGGAAAAAGCGAACGGAAAAATGTCGGAAAAGACGGAAAAATAGCACAAATAATCATAATGACGAAAGAGTGCAGATGTTGCGAAAACGGATATGTGAAAAATGAGCAGAACAAAGGGAGTTAAAAAGAGTAAAATGAGCAATTTAACCAACATAAAACAAAAAAAGAACACCAAAAACAAAAAATAGACACTGTTTTTCTAACAGTCTTTGTGTATAATGAATTCATCAAGCAAGAACGAAAACCTTAAGGAGGTAAAAAGTATGAAAAAGCGTAACATGAAAGTCCTTGCACTGTTAATGACAGTGACAATGGCAGGAACGATGCTTGCCGGATGTGGAGACAGCGGAAGCACAAGCACTAGTTCAAGCGGAGGAGCAACAGCATCCTCCAGCGGAACAGCAGATGCATCAAGCGATACCACAGCAGCATCTTCCAGCACAGCAGATGCTTCCAGCGAAGATACCACAGGTTCAGATGATGTGGTAGGAGAGCTTCCAAGAAATGAAACTCTTTACTTCGCAGGACAGCAGTGGGGTACCGTCAACGATTACAACCCAATGTCCGCAAACTCAAACAATGCAATGGTTATAGCACAGGGCGATGCTTCACGTGTACTTGTTTATGAAACTCTTTATATGTGGAATCCATTGGATGCAAAAATGTATCCGTTGCTTGCAGACGGAGATCCAGTGTGGAACGACAATCGTACCGAGATCACAGTGAAAATCAAAGCTGACGCAAAATGGAATGACGGCACACCGGTTACTGCAAAAGATGTAGCAGCTACCTATCATGCACATGTAGATTACAATTCTTCTACCGGCGCTGAAATGAAGAGCTACATTGCAGATGTTGTTGCACAGGATGACAGTACCGTAGTCTTCAAACTGACAACCGATGACTCCGGCGAAGCAGTTAACCCGGTTCTTGCGGAAAGATATCTTCCAATGCTTTATATCATGCAGGAAAACTATCTGAAGACCGTAGCTGACAGAAACAACAACGATGCTGAAGCAATTAAAATGGATAAGATGGACGATCTGGTAACTTCCGGACCGTACAAAAAATACTTTGACAATGACCAGAACGTAGTTCTGATCCGCGATGATAATTATTGGGGACAGGCAGATTCCATGTGGGGTAAGCTTCCGGTTCCGAAATATATTTCTCACCCGATCTTTAAAGATAACGCAGCAGCTACCACCGCATTCCAGAATGGTGATATTGATGTGGCACAGATATTCATCACAGACCTTCAGAAATTGTGGTTAGAGCAGGATCTTCCGATTTCTACCTATGTTGATGAAGCACCGTATCAGCTGTGTATGACAATGCCTACCCTGTTCTTTAATACAGAAGTAGAAGGACTGGATCAGGTAGCTGTTCGTAAGGCAATCGCTATGGCAGTTGACTACGATCAGGTTATTTCTTCAGCAATGTCCGGACAGTCTCCTACCTTCGCAGATGTTCCGCGTTCTGTCATGAACCCGACCGATGCTGAGCAGGCTATGGTGGATCAGGATGCCTTAAAAGAGTATCAGTGGTCCAATGCCGATGTAGAAGGTGCTAAGAAGCTTCTGGACGATGCCGGAATCGTAGACACCGACGGAGACGGAATCCGTGAGTACAACGGAAAGAACCTTTCCTATAAGGCTGAGTGCCCGACAGGATGGTCTGACTGGAATGCAACCCTTGAAATCGTAGCAGCAGCAGGAAAGAATATTGGTATCAACATTGAGACCTACTTCCCGGAAGCAGCAAACTACAGCACGGATTACAGTACCGGAAACTTCGAAATCACCATGCAGTCCGGCCCTGGTACATCGGTTGCCAACCCGTACATGAGATGCCGTTTCTTCATGAGCTCTGATTACAACGATCTTGAGGTTAACTTCAGTGGTAACTTCGGTCATTATCAGAACGACCGTGTAGATGAAATCCTTGCAGCAATTCCTCATGAGACCGATGATGCAAAACTGAAAGATTACTATACAGAACTTTCCAAGATTATGCTGGAAGATTGCCCGTGTGTACCGCTGATGTACAGACCGCAGGTATTCCACGAAGTAAACGAGTCCGTATGGACCAACTATCCGCAGAAAGACGATGGAAGTAACGTTCCCCCGATGGACTGCACCGATGGTTATGGCGTAGCAGCACTGTACAATCTGGGACTGGTTGACGGCTGATTTGCCAAACAGAAAGAAAGTTCATACTGAATTGTAACAGAGGCGGCCGGAGCCGGGGTGCTCCGGCCGCTTTTAAAAATCAGAAGGAGGGTTCTTCTATGAAAGGAATGAAAAAGTATTATACGCAGAAGATCTTGTGGTATCTTCTGACGTTAGTCTTTGCGGTACTGCTGAACTTCATTCTTCCGCGTCTGATGCCGGGTGATCCGGTTTCAACTATTGCGTCCAAATCGGTAGAAGGTATGACCGATGCGACTGCAATTCAGAAAGTATATGAAGACTATGCAGCAAAATTTGGTATTAACAAACCAATGTATGTCCAGTTTTTTACCTGGGTAAAAAATGCACTTCGCGGTGATTTCGGCGTTTCTTTCAGCCAGTATCCGCGTACCGTATCCGATATTATTTCCAGTTCGGTTCTGTGGACCATATGTTTACAGCTTCCGGCCATTATTGTTGGATGGATTCTTGGTAACCTGCTTGGTGCAATTGCAGCTTATATGAAAGGTGTTTTCGACAAGGCAATCCTTCCGGCATTCCTGTTTATCAGTAACGTACCTGCCTTTGGTATGGCGACCGTACTTTTGTTTATTTTCTCACTGAAATTACATATTGCACCTGCAGCAGGCGGCTATGCGAGCAGTATGATTCCGCATATGAGCCTTGCTTTTATGAAATCTGTGCTTTCACATTACCAGTTGCCATTCTGGTCCATCGTAATCATCACGATCGGCGGCCAGGCGATTGGTATGCGTTCGATGTCAATTTATGAATTGAATGCTGACTATGTAAAATACAGTCGTTTCCTTGGTATCAAGGATCATACGATTGTGAAATATGTGTTCCGTAACGCAATGCTTCCGCAGATCACCGGTCTCGCAATGTCCCTTGGTACCATGATCGGCGGCAACCTGGTAGCTGAGATGGTATTCAGTTACCCGGGACTTGGAACGACAATGCTCTCAGCAGTTACCGGCCAGGATTATCCGCTGCTTTCTGCCTGTACGTTAATCATTACCATCATGGTTCTGCTGGCCAACCTGCTTGTTGAACTTCTGTATGCAGTCATTGACCCACGTGTCAAAGCATCCCAGCAGGATTAGAAAGGAGAATACGCTATGAAAAATACAATCAAACAGATTTTTCATTCAGGAAAATTCGTGACAGGATTTGTAATCTTCTTGGCAATTCTCCTGACCATTATCATCTATCCGTTTGTTGTGGCAAAAGATCCGCTGGCAATGATCGGAAACGGAAACTTTTTCAAACCGGGTACCTATCTTTCGATTCAGGACACCGTAAATTCCGGCAAAACGTATAAGATGAATGTTGATGCAACCGCATCCATCGTTGAAAGCAAACTGACAATGGACAACCGTTCTATGATGGCAGAATGGCTGGAAAAATACGGCGGTGTAGATGCCAGTGAAATCGATGTTACCGACGCAGAAGGTCTGATTGCGCTTTGGGAGGAAAAATATGACCCAAATGCAGAACAGAAAGGCCTTATCGCAGCAAAAAAGAAAAAATATCAGCGTCTCGACAACGAAATCGACGGTATTTTAGAGGATGTTCCAACCATTATTGCCGAGAAAAATGAAGAGACCGGTGAGCTGGAAGAGGTTCAGAGCATCGACAGCAAGCAGTACATCAATGAAAAAGATGTCATTAACCGTCAGACCTTTGTGCTTGGTACGGATAACTTTGGCCGTGATGTTTTGACTGAGCTGATCTCTGCAACAGGTTCATCCCTGAAAATTGGTCTGGTTGCGGGAATCATTGCAACCGTGATCGGACTGTTCCTCGGACTTCTTGCAGGTTACCTTGGAGGTTTTGTGGACAACCTGATTCTGTTCTTTACCAACTTGTTCACCGTTATCCCATCCTTCGTTCTTTTGATCCTCATCTCCTACAGCGTAGGTGAGTCTCAGAGGGGAATCATGATGGTGGCACTCCTGATCGGAATTACCGCATGGCCGTGGACAACACGTTCCGTACGTTCCCAGGTTATTTCTCTTCGAAACCGTGACCATGTAAACCTTTCCAAACTGTCCGGCCACAGCATGCTGCGGATTGTCCTTACCGACATCCTTCCGTACGTTGCATCCTACGTTGTTATGGCCTTCATTCTCCAGATTTCCTCCGGAATTCTGGCAGAGGCACAGCTTTCTATGATCGGACTTGGACCGGCAACCACAAAGACCGCAACACTTGGTCTTATGATGCAATGGGCAACCCAGTACAATGCACACTTAAACGGTGCATGGTGGGCATATTTCCCGGTCATTCTTGTAATCGCACTTATTTCATTCTCTCTTAACCTGATGAACACCGGTCTTGACCAGGTATTCAACCCGCAGTTAAGAGACTAAGGAGGCAGCTATGGGAAAAGTAATGCTGGAAGTAAACAATCTGAAAACGAAATATGTGACTCGTTTTCATGAAGATGTATACGCCGTAGACGGAGTCTCCCTGAAGATTGAGGAGGGAAAATCCCTCGGTGTAGCAGGTGAGTCCGGCTGTGGTAAATCGACGCTGGCGCTGTCCCTGATGGGCTATTATTTCGCACCGCTTCACTACATCAGCGGCGATATTATCGTAGATGGAAGAAAAATTTCCGGAATGAAACCAGACGATGTCCGGAAAAATATTCTGGGCAATGAGATCGCCTACATTCCGCAGGCAGCAATGAATGCTCTGAACCCGACACAGAAAATCATCCGATTTGTAGAAGACGTTATTCATGCGCATGATCCGAAAATGCCGAAAAAGGATATTTATGATCTGGCAAAAGAACGTTTTGAAATCCTGGGATTGCCGGAAGAGGTTCTGCAGAAACACGCCGTAGAACTTTCCGGTGGTATGAAACAGAGAACGGTAATTGCAATTTCCACCATCCTTTCTCCGAAGGTACTGATTGCCGATGAGCCTTCATCCGCACTGGATGTAACTTCCCAGAAGATGGTTATCAAGATGATGCGAGACCTGATGGAAAAAGGATTTATCAAATCCATGATCTTCATCACCCACGAGCTGCCGCTTCTTTACAACGTAACTGACGATATTATGGTTATGTATGCCGGACAGATTGTAGAAAAAGGTACCGCAAAAGAAATGGTATTCGATCCGCTGCATCCATATTCCAAAGGTCTGATGGGATCGATCATCGTTCCGGAGGAAGGTGTAAGAGAACAGAAGCTGACTGCAATTCCTGGAACTCCGCCAAACCTGAAACATCCGCCGGAGGGCTGCCGCTTTGCAGACCGCTGTCCTTATGCACAACCAACCTGCCGCGGTATGAAACCAGAGGTCATCGAGCTGCCAAACGGAAGAGAGTACCGCTGCCTGATGTCTGAGAGAAAGATTCGGGAGGTGTATGCAAATGTGTGATGGAAAAGAATTAAAACCATGCCTTTCCGGAAGAGGTGTGACGAAAGTGTTTGGTTTTGGTGATGCCAAAACGGTCGCTGTAGACCATGTGGATTTCGATTTTCATGAGGGTGAATTTGTTTCCATCGTAGGAGAATCCGGATCCGGAAAAACAACGCTTTCCAAGATGCTGCTCGGACTGATCAGTGTAACCGAAGGCGAAATTGATTTCCAGGGTAAACCAAGAGACATCTCGAACGGAAAGAAGAAAAAAGAGTACTGGAAGGGAATTCAGGCAATTTTCCAGGATCCGTTCGCTTCCTACAATATGTTCAAACGTGTAGATTCTGTTCTGCTGGATTGCATTAACATGCGCGGTGACAAAAATCTGCCGAAAGAAGAAAAAGAACGTCTGATGACAGAGGCCTGCAGCTTTGTTAACTTAAAATACGCAGAACTGACAAACAAATATCCATTTGAGCTGTCAGGAGGCCAGATGCAGCGACTGATGATTGCACGTATTTTCCTTCTGAAACCAAAGATTCTGCTTGCCGATGAGCCGACGTCCATGATTGATGCCTGCTCACGTGCAACGATCCTTGATATGCTGCTGAAGTTGCGTGATGAGATCAATATGACGATTATCTTCATTACCCACGATATTGGTCTTGCTTACTATGTATCCGATAATGTTTATATTATGGAGCATGGAAAATTTGTAGAATCGGGACCGGCAGAAGAAGTAATTCTTCACCCGACAGCAGCGTATACCAAACGTCTGATCAGCGATGTTCCAAAGATTTATGAACCGTGGGATCTGACAACAGTATAACAATGGTACGAAAGCTGTTTCCCTGGAATCATGCTTTGCGTCATATATGAGTCTTGCGAAAAGAGAGACGGTGCACGGAAAAAAAGTGTACCGTCTTCTCTTTTTGTCAATAATTTTTCCGAAAAAATTGCTTTTTAAAGAAAAAACTGGTAAAATTAGTAAGGTTACAGAACCGAAAAGAAAACTGGGGGATGAAAAATGCGAAACTGGTTTCGCGGACTGAAACTGAACGAAAAATTTACCGTAACAACGTTGATCTTTATTTTTATTCCGCTTTTTGGCATGATGTGCTTTGGGTTTAGGAGTATCAAAAAGAATGCCATAGATCATGGGGTAAATGAAGCAGTAACAGCAATAGATCTTACCTGTGCGGAGGTGAATGCAAAAGCGAATGCCTGCTCAATGGTTGTAGATACGCTGCAGGAGTATGAACCACTGGAAAAATATCTTCTTCATCTCAGGAGGGGAGAGGAGATCTCGGAGAGCTATTATCAGCAATTTCGGAACAACAGCATCAGCATAATCGATAAAATGCAGGAGGCAATGCCGGATCTGTACCAGATCCATATTTTTGCCATGGCAGATGGTTTTCTGGAGCAGCAGCCGATCCTGTACCAGAAGGAAAAGATGAAAAACTGCGCCTGGTACCGAAGCTATCAGGGCGGAGGACAGTGGTTTTTTGACATACAGGAAAAAAATATTATCTCCGGTACAAAAAAAGAAGGTTCCCATTTGATGACTTATGTACGGGAGCTGCGGGATCAAAGCGGAGGAAGGCTTGGCGTGATCGAGGTATCCATGCGTATGGCAGACATATTTCCTGAAATCTATCGATCCGGTGACAGCAGCTGGGCCTGTTTTGTTGATGAAAATTGGAATTTATATGACTGCGGGAAGACAGCGGCAGCCTGCAAATGGCAGTCCTATCGGGGGCTGATTCTGTTCCGGGCAGGAATCCGTGACAGAAAAGAGAGTCAGCAGAGCGCGGTGATTGACCGGAAAAACGTTGCAATTGTGCTTCGGAAAGTCGATAAACTCAATGGAATGTTTGTAACATTGACCAATTTGGATGATGCAACCGGAAACATGATCAAACAGCAGCAGAGAATGCTGCTTGAATTTGCCGGCTTCGGGCTGCTTCTGATTGTGGTGGTCAATCTGATTGTGCGTGGCCTGCTGAAGGAGTTTTATGACGTCCTGTGTGAGATGCGTCAGATTGACAATGGAACAACAAAGATAAAGGTTTGTTACAGCGCAGAAGAGATGCGGGAAATGAGCTATGGTATCAACGGAATGCTGGAGAGAATTCAGAAACAGAACGAGGAAAGCATCAAAAGGGAGGCAGCGCTGAAAGATACGGCAATCCGGGCAATGCAGAACCAGATTAACGCTCATTTTATTTATAATGTTCTGGAATCCATTAAGATGATGGCTGAGATTAAGGAAGAATATACGATTTCCGATGCGGTAACAGCACTTGGTGAAATGCTGCACTACAATATGCGCTGGAATAAATTTCTGGTAACCGTTCAGGATGAGATGAATTATATTCAGAACTATGTGGAACTGATGAATCTGCGGTATGATTTCACAATTACATTATCTGTTCAGATACCGGAAAATTTGTATCGGCAGGATATCCCCAAGATGTCTCTTCAGCCGATTGTGGAAAATGCAATCACACATGGAATTGAGGAGCTGGATGCAGACGCCGTCATTGAAATCAAAGGAATAGAGCATGAAAAGAGCTTTGAGATTGAAATCACAGATTCCGGAATAGGCATGTCAGAAAAGCAGCTTGCAATTCTGAGACGTAAACTAAGAATGCGCCTGAATTCAGATACACAGCCGAAACATGGAATCGGGCTTCGGAATGTACAGGACAGAATCCACATTCAATTTGGAACAGAGTATGGACTGTCAGTTTATACAAAAGAGCATTGCTATACGAAGGTGAGCATTCATCTTCCCATCACGAGGGGGAAATATTCTCCGATGGATCAAGAGGGTGACGAGAAAGAGGAAGAAAAAGAAAATGAATACACTGCTGGTTGTAGAAGATGAAAAATTGATTCGACAGGGAATCGTGGCGATGATCCGGCGAAGCAGCGTGCCGGTGGAGGAGATTCTGGAGTGTCGAAACGGAGAAGAGGCATTGGAGATTTTGAGAAAACAGAGGGTGGACGTCATGTTCACTGATATCCGTATGCCCAAAATGGACGGTCTGACACTGGTCAACAAAATGGAGGAGCTGTCACAGAAACCTGTTGTTATTGTTTTAAGCGGCTATGATGAATTTTCCTATGCGGTTGAAATGATGAAACATGGAGTTCGGGACTATATTTTAAAACCGATCAAGCGGGAGACGATAGAACAGCTTCTGGAAAATCTGGAACGAGAGCTTTCGGAGACCCGGGAAACGGAAGAAGAGGAAGAACGGTGCTTTTTAAATCAGCTCCGTTATCTGATGATGAATGCAGAAATGGCCGAAGAAAAAGAATGGATGGATATGGAAAGCAGGATCCGGCGCCACATCGGAAACGACAGCTTCCGGATCCTGCTGACCAGCAAGGCAAATGGGGAACGGTTTTCGAAATGCAGCGGAATTCTGCTGGAAGGCGTAGAAGGAGGAGTTCTGTATCTTCTGCCGGAACCGGAGGCAGAGCGGATCATGAAAGAAAAAGATGAGAGATTTTGTCTCGGAGTGGGAAAAGAACATCGTTCTGTGATGGAAATTCCAGAGGCATACCAGGAAGCACTGCTGGCCCGGGAAATGGCATTTATACAGAAAAATCCTGTGGAAGAATATCAGAAAAAATGTTTTGAGGAAAAGCCGGAGCTGGCACAGTTTCAGGAAAAATTTATTCTGCAGGTGCCAACGGACCGGGCAGATACTGTGCTGCGAAAAATGCGGAACTGGTATTTTGAGGCGGCGCATCAGAGGGTCTCCCCCTATCAGCTTCTGACAGTGACGGAAGCAATCTGCAAAGAACTGGATCTTTTTTACCGCATGCCGGAAAAACAGGAAAAATGTCCGCGTCCTCTGCAGTACCGTGATGCAGATCTGTTTCTGGATGCGTTTGAAGAATGGATACACGTTTACAGGGAAAGCCTGAAAAGTCAGACAGCCGGAAAAGAAAAAATGGAAGAGGCAATTTCATATATTCGGGAAAATTATGCAAAAGATCTGAATATGGCGATGGTATCTAACCATATTTGCATGAATTATTCGCTGTTTTCAGCAGCGTTTAAAGAACATACCGGTGTGAATTTTGTGAACTATCTGAAGGAGATCCGCATTGCGGAGGCAAAGCGTCTGTTGATTCAAACAGAAGATAAAATTACGGAAATTGCCAAACAGGTTGGATTTGAAAATGATAAGCATTTCATGAAATCATTTAAAACGGCATGCGGCGTATCACCGTCTGAGTTCCGAAAAGATTACAAAATGGTTTCCAACGGAAAGGGAGGACAGGATGAGTAAAGAAAAAGAAACCGGAAAAGAGAAGGGAAGAATCCGCCAGCTGGCGCGGTATTACATTCCATATAAGGGATTGTTTTTTACCGACATGTTTTTTGCAATGCTTGGAGCAGCCATTACACTGGTGATTCCACTGATTGTACGGTATATTACGAGTACGGTTGTGGAAAAGCCGCTGGAGCAGGCAACGGGTGAGATTATCCGCCTAGGTATTCTGATGATTGCTATGGTTCTGGTTGAAATGTACTGTAACTTTTATATTGCCTATTACGGCCATGTGATGGGGGCGCGGATTGAGCATGATATGCGGAACGAGATCTTCGGCCATTATCAGAAGCTTTCGTTTGCTTTTTTCGATAACCAGAAGGTCGGCCATCTGTTGTCACGCATCACAAGCGATCTGTTCGATATCAGTGAGCTTTTACATCATGGGCCGGAGAATATTGTCATTTCGTTTATCAAACTGATCGGCGCGATGATTATTCTGTTTGTGGTAAATCCGATGCTGGCATGTGTGCCGCTTGTGGTTATTGTGGTGATGCTGCTGTTTGCGTTAGTGATGAACAGCCGCATGAAGAGTGCATTCAAGGAAAACCGCCGCAGAATTGCGGATATCAACAGTCAGATCGAGGACAGCCTTTCGGGGATCCGTGTTGTCAAATCGTTTGGAAATGAGACAGAGGAGATGCGAAAGTTCAATGCGGGAAATGACCGTTTTGTCGATTCGAAGAAGGTCAGCTACCGCTATATGGGAATTTACAATTCGGGAATGGGAGCCTTTTCGACGCTGATTACCGTTATTTCGCTGATTGTCGGCGCATTGCTGATGACAGGTGGGAAGCTTGGGGCGGCCGATCTGGTTACCTTTCTTCTGTACATCAACAACTGCACAGATCCGGTGAAAAAGCTGGTGAACTTTACGGAGCAGTTCCAGAATGGTTATTCCGGTTACGAACGTTTCCTGGAAATTATGAGCATCGCACCGGACATCCAGGACAAGCCGGATGCACTGCCACTGAAGAATGTGCAAGGAGAAGTAACCTTTGAAAACGTTTCGTTCCATTATGAGGAGTCGAAGGAGAATGTGTTAAGCAATGTGAATCTGCATGTCCCGGCAGGAGACTATGTGGCGCTGGTGGGCAGCTCCGGCGCCGGAAAGACGACACTCTGTTCTCTGCTTCCGCGTTTTTACGATGTGACAGAAGGAAGGATTCTACTGGATGGAAAGGATATCCGCGATGTGAAATTGAAGGATCTGCGCGATGAAATCGGTATTGTGCAGCAGGATGTGTACCTGTTTGCGGGAACGATCATCGATAACATTCGCTATGGCAGACCGGATGCGACCGACGAGGAGGTCATCCGCGCAGCGAAAGCGGCCAATGCACATGAATTTATCATGGAGCTGGCGGACGGCTACGACACCGATATCGGCCAGCGCGGCGTAAAACTTTCCGGTGGCCAGAAACAACGGCTTTCCATCGCCCGCGTATTCCTCAAAAACCCGCCGATCCTGATTTTCGACGAGGCAACCTCAGCGCTCGACAACGAAAGCGAAAAAGTCGTCCAGAAATCTTTGGAACTTCTGGCGAAAGACAGGACAACCTTCGTGATTGCGCACCGGCTGTCCACAATCCGGAATGCAAAGCGGATTCTGGTGCTGACGGAGAATGGAATTGCGGAGGAAGGCACACATAAGGAACTGCTCGCGAAAGGCGGGATTTATGCGCATTTGTATGAGATGCAGTTTTGATGAAAATTTCATTAGTATGACAGAAAGGCAGCGGAAGAGAAACCGCTGCCTTTTTTGACACTTTCTTATTTTCTTCATACTCTATAAAGAACAGAAAATGAAAGAGGAACATGGTATGGATTCATCCCGTATGAATCGCGGCTGCTGCGGTGCGAACAATATGCAGAACCGCCGCGCCGCTTCAAACAATATGGAACTGAAGATGGAACCAAGGAATTTCCCGCGGAAAATGCAGCATGTAGATCATATGATACCTGCAATGGCGTACGTTCCGATGCAGCGGTTTGAACAGATCTATGATCTTTCCACTGCATTAAAAAATGGAACCTTATTTCCGGAACTCTGTAAACCATTCTGTGGAAAGGGAGGAGGACAGTGCCTATGATGCCGCAGATGCCATCCCGCGAAAAGCTGCTCGCCTGGATTGATCAGGTCAGCTTTGCTGTTGTTGAAATGAACCTTTACCTCGACACCCACCCGGAGGATGAAGATGCACTTGCCTTTTTCCGGGAAAAAGTGGAGCTTCGAAAAGAAGCACTGAAACAGTACGCCGAACAGTACGGCCCGCTCACGATCGATACCGCCAACGACCGCATGAGCCGTTCTTTCGAATGGGTTATGCAGCCATGGCCGTGGGAAGTCAACCGGAAAGGAGGGTGCTGACGGATGTGGAATTATGAAAAACGCCTCGAGTATCCTGTAAACATCACGACACCAAACCCCAAAATCGCCCAAATTATCATGAGTCAGTATGGTGGACCGGATGGAGAGATGGGCGCATCCATGCGGTATCTCTCTCAGCGTTTCACAGCACCGAACCGAATTGTAGCAGGGGTGTTGAATGATGTTGGGACAGAAGAACTCGCACACCTTGAGATGGTTTCAACGATCGTTCATCAGCTCACCTGCAATCTTTCTCTGGAAGAAATTCAGAACTCTGGTTTTGCCAATTACTATGTAGACCACACAGCCGGAATCTGGCCGCAGGCGGCTGGCGGAGTTCCGTTTAATTCTTGTGAGTTCCAGTCGAAAGGTGATCCTTTGACAGATTTGTTCGAAGACCTCGCTGCGGAGCAGAAAGCCCGGTCAACGTATGATAACATCCTTCGTTTGGTAAAAGATCCTGAAGTTGCAGATCCGATTCGTTTCCTGCGGGCGCGTGAAGTTGTGCATTTCCAGCGTTTTGGTGAAGCACTGCGTTCTGTACAGGATGAATTGAATTCGAAGAACTTTTATGCGTTTAATCCGTCGTTTGATGCAAAGACTTTCTGTGCGGCACCGCAGCCAGGGGCAGGTCAGGGGAATTGCTGCACAAGATAGTAAATTAAAAATCAAAGAACAGCACACCACTGGAAAATCCCATCTGAAAAACAGGTGGGATTTTTTGGGTTTACAGTAAGAAAATCTTATCCAGTCGTAAATCATTATCCCATCATAATATAGAAAAAAGACTTTCAAAAACAGAACAGTCAGAAAGGATGTTCCATGGAAGCAATGAATTATGTAAAGCCCGAACTCATCGTCGTTGCGTTCGTGCTGTATTTTTTCGGTGTTGCTTTGCGGCAGGCACCGGATGCGGACAGCAGGATGGAAAAATCAGTAAGCAGCCCATCCGCCATGGTAAAAAAACTGCAGAAGTGGTGCAACCAGAAATAGAAAAAAGAATACTCAAAGACCCGGTTTTGTGTTATACTGGAAGATAGTTTAAAATGAACAGAAAGAAAAGAGCTTCAAAAAAGACTCGAAGTGTCAAATGTAAAATACAAAAGAGAAAAAATAAAGGTAATTTTTGCATACAGATTCATCGGGGGGAATTGCGGCTGACAGGAGAGAACAACAGCAGATGAGAAAAAAGGCAGTAAAAAATGCAGGAATGATACGAATTTATCTGAATATGGCATGGAAACTTTTGCAGAAAAACCTGCTTAGCATCGTGATATTTGAGACGGTCTACCGCCTGTTTTCCAGCCAGCTGGTTTCAAGACTCGCCAATGCGGCGATCAACTTTTCCTTAAAACAGCTGGGAACGAGTTATATGACATCGGAAAACTTCAACAAGATCATGCTGCATCCGCTGACCCTTCTGCTGATTTTTGGAATTCTGCTTGTTTTCTTTTTCTGTATGCTGCTTGAAATCTATGCTGTCATGGCGGCTCTGGAGGCCTCCTGGAAACGAAAACGGATTTCCGTTCCTGTCATGATGCTTGCCGGCGGAAGAGGAGCTGCACAGTTTGTGCGTGCCCGCCCGTGGACCTGGTTTTTCTACATGGCAGCGAGCTTCCCGTACCTTTGGCTGCACAGCAGCTATAGCGCCATCCGCAGTATGAAACTGCTTCAGGTTTCCCTGACGAAGATTTTCAATGCCTTCCCGGCATACTGGATCCCGGTGGTGCTGACGATTCTGCTTGTCGCGTTCTCGTTTGTGTTTTCCTACACCATCCCGTTCCGGTGCATGATGACGGAAAAAGAGAAAAATACCCATCTGCGGGTGCGCCAGACACTGGAAAAACGCGTGCTGCGTGAGCTTGGCATCAACGTCTTTTTCCAGGTGATGATTTTTCTGATTACGTGGGTTTTGTATCTGATTTTCGGAACGGCTGTCGTTGCCTATGCAAAGCTGGTGAAAACGCCGTCTACCGTTGTCAGTACCGTCATCGTCTACGGTGACTGGGTCAAATCGACGATGAGCCTGATCGGCGGAGCGTTCGGCCTTGTCGGAAGCATTACGTATCTGTATCTGATTTTTATTCGTTCCTCCCGAAAGGGCTACCAGAAGAGCCGGACAACGAAAAAGCCGAGCTCGAAGCTGGTACGCACCTTCTGCGGTCCGGTAACGGCGGTGATTCTCACGATCGCCATGCTGGCGGGAGAAACGGTTTATCTTGTATATGCCATGCGCGCAACACGTGCAGAGGCAACGGCTTCCTCCCAGTATATTTCGGTGTCAGCGCACCGGGGCGGAGCCAGAAAAGCACCGGAAAATACGATGAGCGCGATCAAATATGCAGTGGACAGCATGTCGGATTACGCGGAGATCGATGTACAGGAGACGAGTGATGGTGAGATTGTCCTTATGCACGACACAAATCTGAAGCGGACAACCGGTCTGAATGCCAGCATCTGGACCCTGACCTACGATGAAATCAGCCAGCTCGATGCCGGTGTACGATTCAACAAAAAATTCCGCGGCGAGCAGATTCCGAAGCTGGAAGAAGTCATCGCGTACGCGAAAGGAAAAATCAACCTGAATATCGAAGTAAAATACAACGGCCACAACCAGAATATTGTCAAAAAAGTGGTGAAAATCATCGAGGACAATGACTTTGTGGATCAGTGTGTGCTGACTTCCATGAACTACAATTTCCTCAGGCAGGCAAAGAAAATCAATCCGGATATCAAGACCGGGTATACGATGAAAATGTCGTACGGAGGCCTGGAGGATATGGACGCGGCGGACTTCTTTTCTGTAAAATATACGTACATCACAGAAAGCTTTGTAGAGCATGCGCACAGTCTTGGTAAAGAAGTCTGTGCCTGGACGCTGAATTATCAGGGAGATATGCAGCGGATGGTCAACTGCGGCGTGGACAACATTATCACGGACGATCCGGAGCTGGTGCGTAAGGTTATCCTCGGAACGACCGACCGAAATCCGGGCTTTGTCAGCCTGCTTGGCTATGCACTGAAATAAATGGAGGAAAACAATGGAGGTGGAAACTTCATGGCAGAGAAAGTAAACATGCCATCCCAGAAGAAAGAAAAGAAGAAAAAGAGGAAGAAAAAACTTCCTTCGGATTTTTATGATTATAACCTGCTGGCCTGCACTATTTTGCTGGTCAGCTTCGGACTGATTATGCTGTACAGCGCGAGCGCCTACGAGGCGGCCAGTACATTCAAGGGAAATGATATGTATTATTTCACGCATCAGGCGGGGCTTTCTGCTATTGTTCTGGTGGGGATTGTGATATTGTCGAAGTTTGTAGATTATCATAGTGTATGGTTCCAGCGGATTGCAGCACTGGTATACTGGGGAAGTCTCCTTCTGATGGCGGCGGTAAGGTTTACGCCGCTTGGTTATGAAGCCTACGGGGCGAGAAGATGGCTCCGGATCGGCGGTGGCAGTCTTCAGCCTGCGGAGATTGGAAAGCTGGGGCTGATTCTGTATTTGCCATACATTATCCTGAAGATGGGAAAAAATATGCGTACCATCCGCGCAAAAGCAATTGTCCTCGGACTTGGCGTGCTGCAGGCGCTGGCTGCGTGGATTCTGACGGACAACCTGAGTACCGCCATTATTCTGGGACTCATCGCCTGCGTCATTTTGTTTCTGGCGGACCCGGAGGTAAAATTTTATGCGCGTGTGATTCCGGGCGCGGCGGTAATTGGCGTTTTTGCGATTATCATTTTAAAAAATAATCTGCAGATCTTTGAAAGAATAGGCGGTGACTTCCGGTCGAACCGTATCTATGAATGGCTTTCCGGAGGCAGCTATCAGATTCTGCAGGGACTTTATGCGATTGGCTCCGGTGGATTTCTCGGAAAAGGACTTGGCAACAGTACGCAGAAGATTACAACAATTCCGGAAGCACAGAACGATATGATCTTCTCGATCATCTGCGAGGAGCTTGGAATATTTGGCGCGCTTCTTGTATTGCTGCTGTTTGGCTACTTGCTGTACCGTCTGTTTGTGGTTGCACAGAATGCGCCGGACGCGTATGGAATGCTGATGGTGAGCGGCGTTTTTGCACATATTTCCATTCAGGTTATTCTGAACCTGTGCGTTGTTCTGAAACTGATGCCGGCAACGGGAATTACCCTTCCATTTATCAGTTACGGAGGAACATCGGTGCTCTTTATCCTGACGGAAATCGGCATTGCCCTGTGCGTCTCCCGCTTTATTGTGTTCCAGGATGGAAAGAGCGGAGAAGGAGAGGCGCAGGCGGAAGAACAGTAAAAGTAGAAAAATCTATTGACAAATGCCGGAATAACAGATACACTTTTTTCGAAAGAAATACTGGCTGCCGGGTAGAGGCAGGAAGGAGCAGAACAATGTTAGAAAAGATAAAAGAAATTTTAGTAGAACAGCTCAACTGTGATGCAGACAGCATCAACGAAGATACTTCTTTTAAAGATGACCTGGGTGCAGATTCCCTGGATCTCTACGAGATGGTTATGGCATTAGAAGACGAGTACGGAATTGAAATCGACACCGACGAACTGACAGACCTTTCTACCGTCGGCGACTTTATGGAATATTTGAAACAGCACGGCGTAGAGGTCTGAAAAAGAGCATTGCCGCTGGCAAAAGTGGAAGGATGGTGCAGCTCGGAAGAAACGCCGGGCTGTTTTCCATTCTAAATAAATGGTGGAAGGGAACAGACAAAAGGATTGTTCCAGAAAAACCAGAAATCAGGAGAAAAGAAAAATGAGCAATGTAAAAACAAGATTTGCACCGAGCCCGACAGGCCGGATGCATGTAGGAAATCTGCGTACTGCCCTGTATGCGTATCTGATCGCAAAACACGATGACGGAACCTTTATGCTCCGTATCGAGGATACCGACCAGGAGCGTTTCCAGGAAGGCGCACTTGATATCATCTACCGTACCTTAAAAGAGACCGGCCTGGTACACGACGAGGGACCGGACAAAGACGGCGGCTGCGGCCCGTACGTACAGAGCGAGCGTAATGCAGCAGGTCTGTACCTGAAATACGCAAAACAGCTGGTAGAGCAGGGTGACGCTTATTACTGCTTCTGTGACGCAGAGCGCCTGAGCCAGTGCAAGCGTAACGTAGGCGGAAAAGAAATCTCGATCTACGACAAACACTGCCTTGGTCTTTCCAAAGAGGAAGTAGAGGCCAATCTGGCAGCCGGCAAACCGTACGTCATCCGTTTCAATATGCCGACCGAAGGAACCACAACCTTCCACGATGAGATCTACGGAGACATCACCGTAAACAACGAGGAGCTGGAAGACCTGATTCTGATCAAATCCGACGGATATCCGACCTACAACTTCGCAAACGTCATCGACGACCATCTGATGGGTGTAACCCACGTTGTACGCGGTAATGAGTATCTGTCCTCATCCCCGAAATACAACCGTATTTACGAGGCATTCGGCTGGGAAGTTCCGGTTTACGTACACTGTCCGCTGATCACCAACGAGGAGCATCAGAAGCTGTCCAAACGCTGCGGCCATTCTTCTTATGAAGACCTGATCGATCAGGGTTTCTTAAAAGATGCCATTGTCAACTTCGTAGCCCTTCTTGGATGGAGCCCGGAAGGAAACCGCGAGATCTATTCTCTCGAGGAGCTGGTAAAAATCTTCGATTACCACCACATCAGCAAATCTCCGGCCGTTTTCGATATGACAAAACTCCGCTGGATGAACGGCGAGTACATGAAGGCAATGGACGACGAGAAGTTCTATGAGATGGCGCTTCCGTATATCCAGAAGACAGTCCACCGTCCGCTCGATTTTAAGAAAATTGCAGCCATGGTAAAAACAAGAATCGAAGTATTCCCGGATATTGCAGACCTCATCGACTTCTTCGAGGAAGTTCCGGAGTACGACGCTTCGATGTACACTCACAAAAAGATGAAGACAAACGAGGAGACCTCCCTTGCACTTCTTCAGGAAGTAAAACCGCTGCTGGCAGCGCAGGAAGATTTCAGCAATGATGCTCTCTTTGAGATGCTCAGCGCATTCGGAAAAGAAAAAGGATACAAGACCGGTTATATTATGTGGCCGATCCGTACCGCTCTTTCCGGAAAACAGATGACACCGGCCGGCGCAACGGAAATCCTTGAGGTTCTGGGAAAAGAGGAGTCTCTTGCCCGCATCGACAAAGCGATTGAGAAATTATCCAAATGATATATAATAATTCACAGAAAAAAGCGGTGATGCATACCACCGGCCCCATGATGGTCCTTGCCGGACCGGGGTCGGGGAAAACCGCAGTGATTACGGGGCGGACCTGCCAGCTTGTAACGAGCGGCATTTCCGCCTCTCGTATTCTTGTCGTAACATTTACGCGTGCGGCGGCAAAAGAGATGAAGGAGCGGTATTTGAAGGCGATGGGAAAGACGAGTACCCAGGTCACCTTTGGAACGTTCCACGGGGTATTCTACGCGATTCTGCGCCATACGTACCGCATGTCCGGCAACAATATTTTAAGCGAGGAAGAGAAAAAGCGGCTGATGCGCGAGCTGGTCAACCACTATGCCAGAGACCTGGAGGAAGAGGATCTCGAGGAAAATCTGGCGCGCGAAATCAGCACTGTGAAGAACAATCAGATCCCGCTGGAACATTACTATTCCGCCTGTATGCCGCAGGAAAAGTTCCGCGAAATCTATGAGGCGTATGAGAAATGGCGGAAGGAGAACAAAAAACTCGATTTCGACGATCTGATGGTGCAGTGCAAACGTCTCTTTCTGGAGCGGCCGGAGGTCCTTCGCGCCTGGCAGCAGAAATTTCAGTATATCCTGATTGACGAGTTTCAGGACATCAGCCCCGTGCAGTATGAGATTGTGCGGATGCTGGCGCTGCCGGAAAATAACCTCTTTATTGTCGGGGATGACGATCAGTCGATTTATCAGTTCCGCGGGGCCAAGCCGGAGATCATGCTGAATTTTCCGAAAGATTACCCGGGCGCGGCGCAGGTAGTGCTCGATAAAAATTACCGTAGTACGGAATTTATTGTGAAGCGGTCCCAATGCCTGATCCACCACAACAAAAAGCGGTATGAAAAGGCGATTTCCACCGACAACGAGAAAGGCGCTCCGGTTGCAATCCGGGGATATAAGAACCCGCGCGAGGAGATGCGTGCCGTTGCCGAGGAGCTGCGGGAGGCGGAGAAAAACGGCTGTCCATATGAAGAGATGGCGCTTTTGTTCCGCACGAATCTTGGCTGCCGGACAGCAGTAGAGGAACTGATGGAAGCACAGATCCCGTTCCAGATGCGGGATGCCCTGCCGGATCTCTATGACCACTGGATTGCGAAAGATCTGCTGACGTATCTGAATCTTGCGATGGGAAGCCGGAAGCGCGGCGAGTTTTTAAAGATTGCCAACCGCCCGAACCGTTATTTGTCGCGGGATGCCTTTGAGGAGGCGACTGTTTCGTTCGATGCACTTCTGGAATATTACGAAGAAAAAGACTGGATGTGCCAGCGGATCCGCAAACTGGAGCAGGATATCACGACACTGACGCATTTATCGCCGTTCGGCGCGGTCAATTACATCCGCTATGCGATCGGCTATGAACAGTATGTGAAGGAATATGCTGCATACCGCCATCTGAAAGAGGATGATCTGATTTCCGTTTTGGACGAGCTGCAGGAGGCGGCAAAGAGCCAGAAAAGCATCGAGGGCTGGTTTGCACATATTGAGGAATACCAGCAGAAGATGAAGGAAAAACAGAAGCAGCGCGCAGAGAGTGCGGAAGGAGTTATGGTTTCCACCCTGCACAGCGTCAAGGGACTCGAGTACGACAAGGTCTATCTTCTTGACGTCAACGAGGGCGTAATGCCGTATCAGAAAGCAGTCCTTGCGGAGGCGATCGAGGAGGAGCGGCGGATGTTCTACGTCGGAATGACGCGCGCCCGGAAAGAGCTGACGCTCTGTTATGTGGAGGAACGGTTTGAAAAGAAAGTCGAGCCGTCCCGGTTCCTGGACGAGGTGATCCAGTAAATTTGTACTGTTGTGAAAGATGTTGAAAATAAATTTACTAATTGATAAAATTTTAACAAATAATACATTGACAAAGTTTTAACAATAAAGTATAGTAATACCTGTAAGCGGGAACAATAAGATGACCGCAAAGCGAGGAGGAAAAACATTATGAAAATTTTATTTTACGATACCCAGAGCTACGACAGAGAATCTTTCGACCGAACCAAAGAGCAGTTTCCGGAAATTGAAGTGGAATATTTAAAAACCGGACTTGCTGCAAGAACCGCTTCCCTGGCAAAGGGCTACGATGCCGTGTGCGCCTTCGTAAACTCCGATGTCGGAACAAAAACCGTAGAAGCACTGCATGAGGCAGGCGTCAAGCTGATCCTGATGCGCTGCGCAGGCTTCAACAACGTAGATTTAAAGACAGCTGCAAAATACGGCATTGATGTACGCCGTGTACCGGGTTATTCCCCGGAGGCTGTAGCTGAGCATGCGATGACACTGGCCATGACGGTCAACCGCCACATGCACAAAGCATATACGAAAGTAAGAGAAAACGACTTCAGCCTGGGCGGACTGATGGGATTTAACTTCTATCAGAAGACCGCCGGAATCGTCGGAACCGGAAAAATCGGTGCGGCTATGGCAAGAATCTGCCGCGGTTTCGGCATGAAAGTCATTGCTTACGATGTATACCAGAATGAATCCTTAAAAGATTTTGTTACGTACGTAACTCTTGATGAACTGCTGGCACAGAGTGATCTGATCTCCCTGCACTGCCCGCTGATGGACAGCACATACCACATGATCAACCGCGAGAGCATCAAAAAGATGAAAGACGGCGTGATCCTGGTCAATACGTCCCGCGGAGGTCTGGTAAAGACAGACGACCTGATCGAGGGAATCCGTGCAAGAAAATTCTTCGGCGTTGGCCTTGACGTATACGAGGAGGAAACCCCGAACGTATTCGAGGACCGTTCCGATGAGATTCTGGAGCACTCCACCACAGCACGTCTCCTGTCCTTCCCGAACGTTATGATCACTTCACATCAGGGATTCTTCACCGAGGAAGCACTGCGTGCGATTGCAGAGACCACACTGCAGAATGCACTGGATTTCGAGGCAGGAAAAGAGACCCCGAACATTGTCCGTGCATAATGGAAATCCACTAGAAAACAGTTATTTTATAAGAGAACAAGAGACAACCCATTTTCGGCGGGTTGTCTCTTTTAAATTATGAGAAAATAGTGTATGATGGTAGATAGCAGAAAAAACGGCCAGAGGAAAACACTGGCCGGATACAAAAGGAGAGCAGGATTTTATGGACTGTAAAGAAGCAGAAAAATTAATACAGCCATACGTGCAGGGAAATATGCCGGAGAAAGAGATGGAACCGTTTATTTCCCATATCCGGAAATGCCATACATGCCACGAGGAACTGGAGACATATTTTATTGTGAACCGTGCGATGGCATATTTCGAGGATGACGCGCCCGATTCCTACAATCTGACAGGACTTCTGGAACGCGATCTGGAGAAAAAAGAGGAAGAAGCGAGACACCGCCGGTACAAAGATACGTTTTTCCGGGTGCTGATGCTGATTCTCGTTCTGTTTCTGGTGCTCCTGGCTCTGCACTATTTTGAAGTGATAGAATTACCCTGGCTGAAAGGATTATTATGAGTGATAAAATCGTATTACTGGACGGACACAGTATTCTGAACCGGGCTTTTTACGGCGTACCGGATCTGTCCAATGCAGAAGGACTGCACACGAACGCCGTATATGGATTCCTGAATATTCTGTTTAAAATTCTCGATGAGGAGCAGCCGCAGTATCTTGCCGTGGCGTTTGACCTCCATGCACCGACATTCCGCCACAAAATGTATGACCAGTACAAGGGAACGAGAAAGCCGATGCCGCAGGAATTGCGCGAACAGGTCCCGGTGATCCAGGAAGTGCTCGCAGCAATGGACATTGAGATTGTCACAAAAGAGGGCTATGAGGCGGATGATATCTTAGGAACGCTCGGCCGCAAATGCGAGGCGGAAGGGATGGAAGTTACGATCGTATCCGGAGACCGCGACCTGCTGCAGCTTGCAACGGACCACATTCTGATCCGGATTCCAAAGACCGTAAAGCGTGTGACGACGATTGAAAATTACCACACGGCAGAGGTGCTGGAAAAATACAGTCTTCTCCCGAAACAGATCATCGATCTGAAAGCGCTGATGGGCGATACCGCAGACAATATCCCGGGTCTGCCGGGTGTCGGCGAGAAAACCGCGACGAAAATCCTGCTGCAGTACGAGACACTGGAAAATGCGCATGCACATTTCGAGGAGATCAAACCGAACAAGGCAAAAGAAGCGATGCGTGATCATTATGATCTGGCGGAATTAAGCAAAAAACTTGCAACGATTGATACTGATGCGCCGGTGGAGCTCGACCGTGAAAAAGCGGCACTCTCGAATTTTTATACACCAAAAGCGTATGAGATGTTCAAACGTCTGGAGTTTAAGAACCTGCTGGGCCGCTTCGAGGAGACGAATGCAGAACCAGAGGATGCCGTCTTTCTACGCACCGTAACGGATTTTTCCGAGGCGGAAGAACTCTTTGAAACCATCGCGGAGGAGGAGAAGGCAGGAGCCGCTCTTCTGACAGAAGAAACCCCGAAGGACGGACCGATGGCAGATCGGAGCCGTTCACTTGTCGGTATGGCAGTTGCGTATGGAAGCGGAGAGCCGGATGTTGTTTACTTCCCAGCAGAAGGTTTCCTGACCGGAGATTATTTAAAAGAAAAATTGACTGAGCTGCAGAAGCAGATTCCGGTTTTCTGCGTCATGGACGGAAAAGAATTTCTGAAGGATATGCCGGACGCCGATGAAGCCCATCTGTTTGATGCCGGAATTGCCGCGTATTTATTAAATCCATTGAAATCACAGTATTCGTACGATGATATCGTAAAAGAGTACGTACACCGCTATGTGCCGGCAATGGAAGAGATCTTCGGCGGAAGCAAGATTCCGGCCGCAGGAAAGATGACGCCGGAACAGCAGGAGTCGTATGCAGGTTATCAGGCGTATGCTGTATTTGCCGCACAGGAAAACATGGAAAAGCTGCTGAAGGAGCAGGGCATGTGGGATCTGTACCGGAATGTGGAGATTCCGCTGGTGTTTACGCTCCGTCAGATGGAAGCGGATGGAATCGCCGCAGAAAAAGAAGCACTTTCCGTTTACGGAGCTGAGCTGGCGGAGCGGATCAGAGAGCTGGAGGCACAGATCTACGAGGAGACCGGCGAGGAGTTCAACATCAATTCCCCGAAGCAGCTCGGCGTGATTCTGTTTGAAAAGCTGCAGCTTCCGGGCGGCAAAAAGACCAAGACGGGTTATTCCACCGCCGCCGATGTGCTCGAAAAGCTCGCACCGGATCACAAACTCGTTGCCGATATTCTGGAGTACCGCCAGCTTGCCAAACTGAAATCGACGTACGCCGACGGTCTGCAGGCCGTGATCGGGAAAGATGGAAGAATCCATTCGACATTTAACCAGACAATTACCGCGACCGGCCGCATCAGCAGTACTGATCCGAATCTGCAGAACATTCCGGTGCGGATGGAGCTTGGCCGTCTGATCCGGAAAGCCTTCGTGCCAAAGCCTGGCTGTGTCTTTCTGGATGCCGACTATTCCCAGATTGAGCTTCGCGTGCTGGCCCATATGTCGGGCGATGAAAACCTGATCGAGGCGTACCGCGAGGCGGAGGATATCCACCGCATGACGGCATCGAAAGTGTTCCATGTGCCGCTTGAAGAGGTAACACCGCTGCAGAGAAGAAATGCGAAGGCGGTCAACTTCGGTATCGTATACGGCATCAGTTCGTTCGGTCTGGGCCAGGATCTCGGCATCAGCCGGAAAGAGGCAGAGGCCTATATCCAGCAGTATTTCGAGACGTATCCGGGTATCCATGAGTTTTTGAACCGCTGCGTAGAGGATGCCAAAGAGAAAGGCTATTCCGTGACGATGTTCGGACGCAGACGGCCGATGCCGGAGCTGAAATCGAGCAACTTTATGCAGCGGTCATTCGGCGAGCGCGTTGCGATGAATGCGCCGATCCAGGGAACGGCGGCGGATATTATTAAAATAGCGATGATCCGCGTGGCGAAACGGCTGAAAGAGGAGCAGTTAAAGACCAGACTTCTTCTTCAGGTACACGATGAGCTGCTGCTGGAAGTGCCGGAAGACGAGCTCGAAAAGGCAGAACAGATCCTGGAAGAGGAGATGACCGGGGCAGCACATCTGGCTGTCAAACTCGAGATCGATATGCACACAGGAAACAACTGGTACGAGGCGAAATAGTGCACTCATACCAGGAGCGAAAGGATACAAAAGAATGAAAGTTTTTGGAATTACAGGCGGCGTGGGCGCCGGAAAAAGCGAAGTGCTCACGTACCTTGGACAGAATTATGATGCAACGGTGATCCAGGCGGACGAGGCAGGTTACCTTGTGATGCTGCCGGGCGGCGAATGCTATGGAGAGATTGTGAAGCTGTTCGGCAGACAGATCACCACAGAGACCGGCGAACTTGACCGGAAACGGATTGCTGAGATCGTTTTTCAGGACGAAGAAAAGTTAAAAGCCCTGAATGCGATCGTTCATCCGGCGGTAAAACGGTATATCAAAAAAGCCATTGCAGCCGCGGAAAAAGCAGGGACGGAATACGTCTTTGTGGAGGCCGCACTCTTAATCGAAGAAAAATATGATGAAATTTGTGATGAACTGTGGTATATTTATGCGGATGAAGAAGTCCGGAAGGAGCGATTGATCGAAGGACGCGGCTATTCCGAGAAGAAAGTTCGCGAAATCATGGCAAATCAGCTTTCCGAGGATGAATTCAGCAGCCACTGCGATTTTGAAATCGACAACAGCGGCGATTTTGAGGAAACAAAAAAACAGTTAGACCATAGGATGAAAAAATATGAAACTTTGTAGTATTGCAAGTGGTTCGAGCGGAAACTGCATTTTCGCGGGAAGCGAGACCACAAGCCTTCTGATCGATGCGGGCATCAGCGGAAAGCGCGTGGAGGCGGGGCTGGCTGTTCTCGATCGCAGCGCGAAGGAGCTGGACGGCATTCTCGTGACACATGAGCATTCCGATCATATCCAGGGCCTTGGCGTGCTGGCGCGCCGGTATGGTATTCCGATTTACGCAACGGATGGAACAATTCAGGCGATGCAGCAGACGAAGAGCCTTGGAAAGTTCCCGGAGGGGATTTTCCACACGATTCACGCGGATGACACGTTTACGCTGGGTGATATCGCCGTACATCCGTTTACGATCTCCCACGATGCGGCAGAGCCGGTCGGCTACCGCATGGAATCCGGCGGGAAATCGATTGCGATTGCGACGGATCTTGGCGTTTACAGCGATTACACGGTTCAGAATCTGACCGGGCTGGATGCCGTTTTGTTAGAGGCAAATCACGACGAGAACATGCTTGCGGTCGGACCGTACCCGTATCCGTTAAAACAGCGGATCGCCGGGGCGAAAGGCCATTTATCAAACCTGGCGGCAGGCCATCTCCTCTGCGAGATTCTGCACGACAATCTGCAGGAAGTGCTGCTCGGCCATCTGAGCAAGGAAAATAATTATGAGGCACTGGCCTTTGAAACCGTGGCCTGCGAGGTCACAACGGGTGATAATCCGTATCACTCGGGTGATTTTCATCTCGCTGTCGCTAAAAGAAGCGAAGTATCACCGTTAATTGAGGTTTAAATATACATTTTTAGAGCTACATACCATGTTTTTCGCAAGGCCGCCATTACCGGTTTTTCCGGGGCTTTGACATAAAACCAGAAAAAGGAGAATGGAAACATGAAGAAGACAATTATCACTGTCGTAGGCAAGGACACCGTGGGCATTATCGCAAAGGTATGTAATTATCTGGCAGAGAACCAGGTAAACATCGAAGACATTTCTCAGACGATTGTGCAGGGATATTTCAACATGATGATGGTAACGGACGTCTCCAAGAGCGAGAAATCCAACGCAGAGCTTGCAAAAGATCTGGAGAAGCTTGGAAGTTCCATCGGCGTTGTCATCCGCTGCCAGCATGAAGATATTTTCAATATGATGCACCGTATCTAAAGCGAAGGAGAAAAACGACATGATAAATCTGTTTGAAGTAAAGGAAACGAACGAGATGATCGAAAAAGAGAATCTGGACGTTCGTACCATTACCCTTGGAATCAGTCTTATGGACTGTATCGACTCCAATCTTGACAAGCTGAACCGCAAAATCTACGACAAAATCACGACGACTGCCAGAAATCTGGTTTCCGTAGGTGAGGAGATCGAGGGCGAGTTCGGTATTCCGATTGTAAACAAGAGAATTTCCGTTACCCCGATTGCCTTAGTCGGCGCAGCAGCCTGCAGAACGCCGGAGGATTTCGTGACGATTGCACAGACTCTGGACCGTGCGGCAAAAGAAGTCGGCGTCAATTTCCTCGGCGGCTATTCCGCTCTGGTAAGCAAAGGTATGACGACAGCAGATGAGCTTCTGATCCGTTCTATCCCGCAGGCACTGGCTGTTACGGATTTTGTCTGCAGTTCCATCAACCTTGGCTCCACCAAAACCGGTATCAACATGGATGCTGTCAAACTGATGGGTGAGATCATTAAGAAGACGGCGGAGGCAAGCAAAGAGAACAACTGCCTTGGATGCGCAAAACTCGTTGTTTTCTGCAATGCACCGGACGACAACCCGTTCATGGCAGGCGCTTTCCACGGCGTAACCGAGGCGGATGCCATCATCAATGTCGGCGTTTCCGGTCCTGGTGTTGTCAAACATGCTCTGGAAAAAGTACGTGGCGAGAACTTTGAGGTACTCTGCGAGACGATCAAGAAGACCGCATTTAAGGTAACGCGTGTCGGCCAGCTCGTTGCACAGGAGGCTTCCAAGCGGCTGAACATTCCGTTTGGTATCATTGACCTTTCCCTGGCACCGACTCCGGCGATCGGAGATTCCGTTGCGGATATCCTTGAGGAGATCGGCCTCGAGCACGCAGGTGCACCGGGAACGACAGCGGCGCTGGCGCTTCTGAACGATCAGGTGAAAAAGGGCGGTGTTATGGCATCTTCCTATGTCGGCGGTCTCTCCGGCGCATTCATCCCGGTTTCTGAGGATCAGGGTATGATCAACGCAGTCAACGACGGCGCACTGACCATTGAAAAACTCGAGGCAATGACCTGTGTCTGCTCCGTAGGTCTTGATATGATCGCCATCCCGGGAGACACGAAAGCATCGACCATCTCCGGAATCATCGCAGATGAGCTTGCCATCGGTATGGTCAACCAGAAAACAACGGCAGTCCGCCTGATCCCGGTCATCGGAAAAGGCGTGGGCGAGACCGTAGAATTCGGCGGCCTCCTCGGCTATGCACCGATCATGCCGGTCAACAACTTCTCCTGCGAGGCATTCGTCAACCGCACCGGAAGAATCCCGGCACCGATTCATTCGTTTAAAAACTAAAAAGACAGCTGAAAAGCCGGCAGTGATCCTGAATGGAAAGGATCGCTGCCGGCTTTTTTACCATCTGCGCAAATAAAAATAGTAATTTTAAGGAATGTATAGTATGATATATTACATACTGATAATTTTACTTGCAACCCATAAAAAGTGTAAGAAAAAATGAATTATTACGGGGAACTTCAGCGGTAGCAGCCGTTGTTCTAGCAATACCTCTGCGGATGTGGATGTGAAGGCCGCCATAGAAAACACAAAGTATTATTTGAACAAAAACGGCAAAATGCAGACTGGCTGGCAGAAGATCGGTGGAAAATGGTATTACATGGATAAGAACGGAGCGCTGCAGGAATCTAAATGGATCAGCGGAATTTATTATGTAAAAGTCGATGGGCAGTCCGTTCGTCTGATGAAAGACCGGAAAGCTTTCCTTCCTCCCGGTAAATCGCACGGATCTGGTTCATGATGAGGTACAAAACAGACTGTTTCCTCAGATCTTTCGGTATGACCTCCAGTGCCTCATGGAACTTGCGCCTGTAATGTACCCAGCACCCTGCGATCTTCAGATCTCCAAAATATGATGTTCCTCAACTTCGACTTTTCAGGCACAAAGCGGTAACATCTGGATATGGCATCTGGAAGCTGTTTTCATTCTTTTTGCCGATCTGTTTTTTCTTTTTGGCTGCTCTTATTGGACAGCACGATCTGTTCCATCATCAGCTGCATCTTATCATTGCGGGTCTGTGTCTGTTTTGTCAGTTCCTCCATCTGATCCTGAAGACAGAGAAACAGAAGAAAATATATCTGCCGAAAGTCCATTTCCGTTTTTGATACACATCACTGGAACTTTTGGCACAGTTGCTGTTCTTTTTTTGCCTTTTAACGCTAAAAGGTAATGTTTTTCTTGTGTGCAGTAAAGTGTTAGAGTATAATAAAACCAGTTTTTTTGCATAAGTTTAAGCGGAGAATCCTGCCGTAGCAGGATCCTTTCTTACGGTGTTATTTCACAGACGTAACCATAATAGTTTTACTGCAGGGGGGGATAGAAAATGAAAACAAAAGAGATTCAGGAACTCTATCAAATAAAATTACATAGTATGGACACGATCCTGCATCAGATATCGCTTATGGATCAGGTGGAAAATGAGCAGGAGCTGTCAGAAATCATTCACTCTTTGTTGCAGGCGATTGGAAACTATACAGGGGCAGACCGGGTATATGTTTTTGACTGGGAAACCGATCAGAAGGACAGTCTGAGCAATACATTTGAATGGTGTGCCGATGGAGTGGCACCAGAGATAGATAACCTTCAGGCAATCCCGGTCAGTTCGATGCCGAACTGGGTGAAACGATTTGAAAACAAGGAAGTAATCGTGATTCATGATCTGGAAGCGACAAAAAATTCTGAACCGGAAGAATATGAATTGTTAAAAACACAGGAAATATGTTCCTTGATTGCGGTGCCGATTTATGCCAATCATCAGATGAATGGATTCATCGGGGTAGATAATCCTGATTTGAGGCAGAATGAGATTTCCATTACACTGCTGTCTGATGTTGGCGGACATCTTGGATGTGTGAGGGAAAATCTGAAAAGTACGGTACTGTTGAAAAAGGCTCTTGATGAGGCGACAAAGAGGTCAGAGATTATTGCCGCAATTGCTACGTTGTATGTAACAATCGTACAAGCCAATGTTAAAGAGCGGACATATGAGCTTTTGAAAGGCCATGACCTTGTGCAAAAAATCCTTGGACAAAAGGGGAAAATTGATGATGTTATGGAAAGACTTCCAACAGCATTTGCCGCCCAGGAAGAGAGAGAAAAATACCGGGAGTTTCTTGACTTTGATACATTGACAGAGAGACTTCGTAATACGAATTCTGTTTCGATTGAATTTATGGGAGTAAACGGAGAATGGCGGCTGGCCAGATTTATTGTAAAGAGCAGAGATGCACATGGAAACGCTGTGGATGTGCTTTATGTCGTACGAGATATTACGGAAGAAAAATCACGGGAACTCATGTATCAGAAACAGCTTAAGGAAAGCATGGAAGATGCTCATCGCGCGAATCTTTCAAAAACAGCCTTTCTCCGGCGTATGAGCCACGATATCCGTACACCGCTAAACGGAATCGTGGGGATGATCCATATCGCTGAAAAATATAACAATGATGTGGTCAAGTTAAGGGAATGCAGGAAGAAGGTACTTCAGTCCGCCGATTATCTGCAAAATCTGATCAACAATGTCCTGGATATCGGCAAACTGGAATCCGGTTCCCTTGTGTTGGAACATAAATCCTTTGATCTGGCAGAACTGTTAAGGAATAATCTGACGGTTGTTGCAATGAGTGCTTATGAGAATGGTGTAAGATTTGAAGGCGGCGTGGAAGCAAGCACAATCCGCCACAGATATTTGATTGGAAGTCCGGTACATCTGAGCAGGGTTTTAATGAATCTTTCTTCCAACGCGATTAAATACAATCATTTTCATGGAACAGTGAATGTTCATTGCGAAGAATTATCGGATGATGGGAATATAGCTGTTTTTCAGTTTGTATGTTCAGATACCGGTCTTGGTATGAGTGAAGAATTTCAAAAACATGCGTTTGATGCTTTTGCGCAGGAAGGCAAACAGTCAACTACAACATTCAGTGGCTCCGGTCTGGGACTTTCGATTGTCAAAGATATTGTTGAACGGATGGGTGGAACGATAGAACTGGAAAGCGAAGAAAATGTAGGAAGCACGTTTACGGTTACGGTTCCATTTGAAATAGATTATTTGGCTGAAAATAATGATTCACAGAAGGACAGCTACTCACAGGATATGGATCTGTCAGGAAAACGGGTGCTTCTTGTTGAAGATAATGTCATTAATATGGAGATAGCCCATGCAATCCTGGAGGAGGAGCATCTGAACATTACAGAAGCGAAAAACGGAAAAGAGGCATTTGAAATATTTCAGAATTCCAGGTTGGATGAGTATGATGTCATCATCATGGATGTGATGATGCCGGTCATGGATGGGCTGGAAGCAACAAAAGCAATTCGTATGCTGGAACGTGAAGATGCCAAAAAGATTCCAATCATTGCCATGACGGCAAATGCTTTTGAGGAAGATCGGAAAGCATGTCTGGAGGCCGGGATGAATGAACATATTGGAAAGCCGATTGATATTCCGCAATTAAAAAGAGCGATCACAAAACTGCTGACAAAAAGGGGTAGTAAACGCAAAAACATAATCATTCATTGAAATTAAGAAGAACTATAGTAATTGGAATTTTAGCAGTCACCGTGGCAGGGTGCAAAAACACAGATAACACGAAAGAAGAAACCGAAAAGCCTGTTATTACTCTCGGCTGCGACAGCTATCCACCATACAATTATCTGAATGAGGATGGTGTACCGACAGGAATTGATGTAGAACTGGCTACGGAAGCATTCAAAAGAATGGGATAACAGGTGAAGGTTGTCCAGATCAACTGGGAGGAGAAAAAAGAACTGGTGGAGAGCGGCGAGATTGATTGTATCATGGGCTGTTTTTTCTATGGAAGGACGTCTTGACGATTACCGCTGTCCAGTCCACAACCAAACCGAAAAGCATCTTTCTGAACCGGACGGATGAGAGGATCCCAAAGCTGGGAAATCTGATCATCCTGGGACACCGGGAGCTGATCTATACGTTTCTGGGAAAAGGATATGTAGATGCGGTTGCTGCACACGAGGAATCTATCGTTCAGTATAGGAAGGATTATGATGCAAGCTGCCGTATCCTGGAAGAGCCTCTGATGATCACCGGAATAGGCGTTGCTTTTGCAAAAGAGGATGACAGGGGAATCTGTGAGCAGATGGGCCAGACACAGGAAGAGATGCGTCTGGATGGCACATCCCTGAAAATCATTGAAAAATACCTGGATGATCCCCAGAAGTATCTGGAGGTGGAGAAAAACGGATCCAGCTGCTCGGCGGTCTGATAGGAATCTGTGTAGCTGTAGTCTCTCTGTTTTATTTCTTCCACGCAGAAAAAGCAGAAGCAGAGAAAAGAATGGTGGAGATTGTAAACTATGTGAAAGTGCAGTGTTCCACTACACCCATTATAATGAATCTTCGGAATCCAAAAGTCTCCTCCGTGCCATTGAAAGTGCCAGACAAATGAGTACAAATATTAAAATGGAAACAGAAAACGGCGGGCAGCTAAGAGAGGATTTCCTGAAAGAAAAAAGGTGCCGACGTGACAAAAACATGGGATGGTCAGGAAGCTGTTGAACTGTTCAGAAATAGTGAACCTGGTGAATTTGATGTCATTCTTATGGACATTATGATGCCGGTCATGAATGGTTATGAAGCTACAAAGATGATTAGGTCTCTGGACAGAGAGGATGCAAAGAAAATACCGATCATTGCAATGACAGCAAATGCGTTCACGGAGGACAGAATAAGGGAAAAAGAAGCAGGGATGAATGAACATGTTGCTAAGCCTGTTGATGTGGAATTACTGATGAAAGTAATTTATAGCGGGAGTGCTATGAAGCATTAATAGTACATGAGAAAACAAGGAGGAATTCAGTTGTTGGAGAAAGCGGTTCAGGCTGCAATATATGAAAAAGCTCTTAAAAATCATTATATAGAAATCCTGTACATTGATTTTGAAGATACTCATGCGTTATGCATCTGGCAATATAGATGATCTTAATCGGATAAAACAGCAGATGACGATGGAAGCAATCACACAGGGAACAGCAGAACACATCATGCATCATGTTATGATCAATTTTATACTGAATGGTGAGATGCGTTTCATGCAGTTTGACTTTACAAGAGAAAGTGCAGATACAAAAAATGTTTTCCTGTTTGTGGAGGACTATACAGTTCCACAGCAGCAGATGATGCTGCTGCTGGAAAAAAGCTGGTTCTATAACAGAACCAGCTTTTTTGTGTATTCATGGACGAACTGTGTCCCTGTTTTGTGAGAACGGACAGTCTCGTAAAAAAGAGAGGCCTGTATATCGCTCTCAAAGGCGGCAAGTGCATCGCCGGTAAGAAGCCGCGGGGCGTCGGCTGCCTTGGCAATGAGCGGCAGAGAAGAACGTCTTCTAATCTCTTTTAACAATGCACCGGCACTTTTTCGGAAACCGAGAACACGGTTATAGCCGGCCGGGTACAATGTTTTCTGGTTCAGAAGCAGATGCATCAGGGCACGGCTGATGCGGGTGTAGGTCATCTCTTTTGTTTTGAGCTGCAGGGCGAACTCCGAGAATGAGGAGCATGCGTGGCGCTGGCGGAGGATGCGGTTGGCAAGATCCGGCGAAAGATCAAGATAAGAGGAAAGGGATTCCTTCGTTTCTGTGAGGAGCCGCGCGGCGAGGAGCAGGCTGAAATCATCGCTGGAAAGCAGGCCGTGTGCGGTGACGGCGTCCTGGAAAGCGGGATAGACTGCTTCCGGCATGCAGGAGGCGAGCGCGGACAGTTCCGGATCCTTATGCGGATTGGAAAAAAGAAGATTCCGCATTGCTGTAGCAGAAGGGAGTGCCTGTGTGAAAAGCGCTCCTTCGTGGTAGCCGCTGCCCTCCCGGCGGATCGTTACCGGCCGAATGCGGCTTTGTGACAGCAGAAGTGCCTGGACATATTCAATGCCTAAAATATTGTTTGGTTCTTTTAAAAAGGTATCAAGTTCTTCTTTTGAAAGCGAAGAGAAGGAAGCGCTGTCAGAAAAATAAGCGGAAAGTGCCTGTGCGCGCGCCGTCGGGAAGGAAAGTCCGTTCCGAAGCAGACCGGAGAGCAGCTCGCGGTATTCCTCCGGCTCGTGGAGCAGAACATCAGCGAGTTCCAGAAACGGCGCCGTGTCTCCATATTCACTGCCAAAGCAGAGAAAATCGACGCAGCCAAGCGCAGTAAGAAGCGATACCGCCCCGCGTGCGAAATGCTGTGCACTGCCGAGTGCAAAGTGACACGGAAGCTGTAAGATAAGGTCCGCGCCGCCAAGAAGCGCCAGCTCCGCACGGTCATGTTGGTCAAGAATCGCAGGTGCGCCGCGCTGGACGAAATCGCCGCTCATAATCACGACAAGATAGTCCGCCCCGGTCAGTTCCCTGGCTTTTGCCAGCTGATAAGCATGGCCGTTATGAAAAGGATTATATTCTGCAATGACTGCGGTAATGGTCATAAAACGTACCTTCTTTCGAAAAAAATAGCACGATTCCAAACAGAGAGGAACCGCGGATCACATAGCCCTATCGTAACAAAAACAGAAAAGGAATGCAAGAATTCCTCCGTTTTGGATTTTTTGTCCAGTTGTTTTGAATTTTATACTTGCGAAAGGGCAAAAAGCGTACTACAATGAGAATATCGAGTAAATTTATCGAAAGGAGTCAAAAGATCATGGGATTTATTGACACAATTAAAGCAAGAGCAAAAGCAGACAAAAAAACAATTGTACTGCCAGAGTCAGAAGACAGAAGAACATATGAGGCTGCTGCACAGATCCTGAAAGAGGACCTTGCAAATCTGATCATCATCGGAAGCGAAGAGGCAGTAAAGAAAGGCAGCGAGGGACTGGATGTCTCCAAAGCTACTATTGTAGATCCAGAGAAAAACGAGAAAACACAGGCTTATGTAGATAAGCTGGTAGAGCTTCGTGCAAAGAAAGGCATGACTCCGGAGAAAGCAAGAGAGACCATCCTGAATGACTATACATATTATGGCGTTATGATGGTTAAAATGGGAGATGCAGACGGACTTGTTTCCGGTGCCTGCCATTCTACCGCAAATACCCTTCGTCCATGCCTGCAGATCTTAAAGACCAAACCGGGCACAAAACTCGTATCCGCATTCTTCCTGATGGTAGTTCCGGACTGCGAGTACGGCGATGACGGTGTATTCGTATTCGGTGACTGCGGTCTGAACCAGAACCCGAATCCGGAAGAGCTGGCTGCAATCGCAGAGTCTTCCGCAGAGTCCTACCGCATGCTGACCGGAAACGAGCCAAGAGTTGCTATGCTTTCCCACTCCTCCAAAGGAAGTGCAAAACATGCTGATGTAGACAAAGTTGTTGAGGCTACCAGAATTGCAAAAGAAGCAAACCCGGATCTCGCTCTCGACGGCGAGCTGCAGCTTGATGCAGCAATCGTTCCGAGCGTAGGTGCATCCAAAGCTCCGGACAGCAAAGTAGCAGGAAAAGCAAACGTTCTGATCTTCCCGGATCTGGATGCCGGAAACATCGGATACAAACTGGTACAGAGACTGGCAAAAGCAGAAGCATACGGCCCAATGACGCAGGGTATCGCAGCTCCAGTCAACGATCTGTCCCGTGGATGCTCCGCAGAGGATATCGTTGGTGTTGTAGCAATCACTGCTGTACAGTGCCAGGCACAGTAAGCACGAAATAAAACCAATTACAAGCGGTTTTCTGGCCGGCTGCGGAGAACAGGCCGGCCAGAAGTTTTAATAAGACTTTTAAAATAGGAGAATTTAGAAATGAACGTATTAGTAGTAAACTGCGGAAGTTCCTCTCTGAAATTCCAGCTGATCAATTACGATAACCGTGACGTCCTGGCAAAAGGACTCTGTGAGAGAATCGGTATCGACGGACGCCTCGTTTATGAGCCAAAGAACGGCGAAAAAGAGGTAACAGAAGCAGCAATGCCGACACACGTAGAGGCAATCCAGATGGTTCTGGACGCTCTGGTAAACGAGAAGAGCGGCGTCATCAAGAGCCTGGAAGAAGTAGATGCCATCGGACACCGCGTTCTGCACGGCGGAATGAAGATCACAAACTCTGTTATCATCGATGACGAAGTAATCAAAGTAATCGAGGAGTGCGCTGACCTCGGTCCTCTGCACAATCCGGCAAACCTGATGGGAATCAATGCCTGCATGAAACTGATGCCGGGCGTTCCAAACGTAGCAGTATTTGATACCGCATTCCATCAGACCATGCCTCCGAAAGCATATATGTACGGTATTCCGAAAGAGTACTATGAGAAATACGCAATCCGTAAATACGGCTTCCACGGAACTTCTCATAAATTCGTATCCAAGAGAACCGCAGAGTTCCTTGGCAAAGACTACAACGATCTGAAGATCATCGTATGCCATATGGGAAATGGTGCTTCCCTTTCCGCTGTAAAGAACGGCAAATGTGTAGATACCTCCATGGGCCTTACCCCGCTCGAAGGTGTGATCATGGGAACCCGTTCCGGAGATATCGATCCGGCTTTTGTTGAGTATCTGTGCAACAAAGAGAACCTGACCGTATCCGAGGTTCTGAACATTCTGAACAAGAAATCCGGTATGCTCGGCATGACCGGCATCTCCAGCGATTACCGTGATGTATCTGCAGCAGCAGAGGCAGGTAATCAGGATGCCATCAACTGTCTGGAAGCATACGCTTACCGCATTATCAAATACATCGGTTCCTACATCGCAGCTATGGGCGGCGTAGATGTGATCACCTTCACCGCAGGCCTTGGAGAGAACGCTATTCCACTTCGTGAGACCATCTGCAAAGCATTTGAGTTCATGGGTCTGGAATTCGATTCTGAGGCAAATAACTGCCGCGGCGTTGAGAAGATCATCACCAAAGAAGGCTCCAAGATTACAGCATGCGTGATCCCGACCAACGAGGAAATCGCAATCTGCGAGGAGACTGTAGAGTTAGTAAAAGGAAAATAAAAAATAATTCAAAAAGCAGTTGACAATTCTTACCTTCCCGGGTATAATTGGTAAAGTGTGATTAGGAGAACAATATGAAAATCAGTCTGACCAAGTTATTTGCGCAGGACGGAAAGTCCGAAAAGTATGAAATTCCGCTTACATCCGAAACTTTTTCGATCGGCGGGCAGGACTATCGGGTAATCGAAAAACATCCTGTTATCCTTGGCCTTACGCATGAAGGCAATCGTGTGATCACGATCACCGGCAGCGCAGACCTTACAATGGAGATTCCATGTGCAAGATGCCTGACACCGGTAGCGACTCCATTCCAGCTCGAGTTCGATCTGCAGATTGATCTGAATCTGTCGGAGGAAGAACGCGAGGAAAAAGAAGAGGACTCTTCGTTTGTGGAGGGAGACGAGCTCGATGTGGAAGAACTGGTTCGTAATGAGCTCATAGTCCAATGGCCGATTCGAGTGCTGTGTAAAGATGACTGTAAAGGAATCTGCAGCCGTTGTGGTGCGAATCTGAATATTCAGACCTGTGATTGTGATACCACAGGGCTAGACCCCCGAATGGCTGCAATCAAAGATATATTCAGCAAATTTAAGGAGGTGTAACTATGTCCATTTGTCCTAAGAATAAATCTTCCAAAGCAAGACGCGATAAGAGAAGAGCAAACTGGAAAATGTCTGCTCCGAACCTTGTAAAATGCAGCAAATGTGGTGCTCTTATGATGCCGCACAGAGTTTGCAAAGCTTGTGGTTCTTACAACAAAAAAGAAGTCGTTGCAATGGACTAATATTCATAAATCGGAATCAGTTCCGATGTGCAATGCAGCAAAAGGCTCCCGTCACCGGGGGCTTTTTTGTTGTCTCTGCGGGTTGTCTGGAAGCGTCATATAAAAGATTTGACGTGGTGTGTCGTGATGTGCTATAATGGTCTCGGTGAGAATTGAAACAATATTGCAACATTTTCGTAACAATTATAAAAAAGGAGTGCAAAGCATATGAAGAATAGACGAATCATATTTCTGGCAGCATGCATGTGCAGTGTAGTATTCCTCTCAGGATGTTCCACAGACAGTCTGATGGATAAAATGATGGGAACTGAGACGACGGTTTCGTCTTCGGCCAGTGTAGATATTTCAAAAGAGGACAGCGATGCTGTTCATGTAGATGCCAATCTGGAAAAGCCGGTTTTTTCGGTAAATCCGGTGGAGAGCCTGCAGATTCCCGTTGGAAATACATCTGGAAAGCTGACTTGTGAGGCAGGAATAACGGGAGAAGGCACAGTAACATATCAGTGGTATAAGAACAACGTAAATTCCAACGGCGGAGGAACGCCGATTGAAGGCGCAACAGAAGTGACATACCAGGTCGATACTTCGGCGGAGGGCAAAGATTACTATTACGTTGTGGCAACAAACACGGTTGGAAATACCGTTTCCATGGCGACGAGTACAGTAACAGAAGTTACGGTAATTCCGGCAGGGAAATGGGTTCAGAATGAAAACGGATGGCAGTATCAGAATAATGATGGAAGCTATGCAACCAATACCTGGCAGAATATCGACGGCTACTGGTACGTGTTTGATGAAAATTCATACATGGTGACAGGATGGTACTGGAGCGGAGAAGAATGGTATTATCTGGCGGACAACGGTCAGATGCAGACCGGCTGGTTCACGCAGGATGGTGAGGAATATTATTTGGATCCGGATACCGGTGTCATGGCACGGAATACAACCATAGACGGTCATGAGATGAATTCGAGCGGAGTCAAGGTTTCTTAAGAAAAATAAGATAAAACAGAGCGGGTGGATTTTGGAAAGATAAATCCACCCGCTTTTTTGGAATACAGGAGAAAGCGCGGATGGGCATTTGTGCTTGATTTTTGCAAAGGAGTTTAGTATAGTTAATACAGCACTTGCATGAGTGCTTTTAGAGCGTGGTTGAAAACGGTTTTTTGAAAGAAAAAGAGTTTTCAAACGCGCTTTAGAAAAGAGAAAAGAGGAAAAAACATGAGTGACTTAGTCAGAGTTGCAGTGGACGCGATGGGCGGCGATTATGCGCCTGTGGAGCCGGTAAAAGGCGCCGTTGAGGCCGTAAACGCAGATGAACGTGTCAAAGTCCAGCTGGTCGGCCAGGTGGATGTCATCGAAAAAGAACTGCAGAAATATACGTACCCGAAGGAGCGGGTTGAGATCGTTCCGGCAACCGAGATCATTGAGACGGGAGAGCCGCCGGTCAATGCGATCCGCCACAAAAAAGATTCTTCGATCGTTGTCGGCATGAAAAAAGTGCGCTGCGGAGAGGCAGACGCGTTTGTCTCCTCCGGAAGCACCGGAGCAGTCCTGGTCGGCGGACAGACGATCGTAGGACGCATCAAGGGCGTAGAGCGCCCGCCGCTGGCTCCGCTGATCCCGACGAAAGACGGTGTATCCCTTCTGATCGACTGCGGTGCGAATGTTGATGCAAGACCGTCCCATCTGGTGCAGTTTGCCATGATGGGTTCCATCTATATGGAACACGTTGTCGGCATTAAAAATCCGCGTGTGGGAATCGTGAATATCGGTGTGGAAGAAGAAAAAGGAAACGCGCTCGTCAAAGAGACGTATCCGCTTCTGAAAGAAAACCCGTATATCAACTTTGTCGGCAGTATCGAAGCAAGAGAAATTCCAAACGGAGCCGCAGACGTTGTTGTCTGTGAGGCGTTTGTCGGAAACGTTATCTTAAAGCTGTATGAGGGCGTCGGCGCGACCCTGATTTCCAAGGTAAAACAGGGCATGATGACATCTCTGCGCAGTAAAATCGGAGCCCTTCTTGTGAAACCGGCGCTGAAAGAGACACTGAAGTCTTTTGATGCCAGTGAGTACGGCGGAGCACCGCTGCTTGGCTTAAAAGGACTCGTTGTAAAAACGCACGGAAGCTCAAAAGCCAACGAATTTAAAAATTCCATTCTCCAGTGCATTTCATTTAGCGAGGAGAAGATTCCGCAGAAAGTGCAGGAGCATCTGGCAGACTATAAGAGCAGCAGGGAGGCAGCGAAAGATGGAATTTGAGAAATTACAGGAGATCATTGCGGATGTATTAAACGTAGATCCGAATGAAGTAACCATGGAGACAACCTTTACAGATGATCTGGGAGCGGATTCCCTGGATGTATTTCAGATTGTGATGGGAATTGAAGAAGAATTTGATATCCAGATCGAAGCAGAAGAAGCAGAGCACATCGTATCGGTTGAGGATGCGGTGGAAGCGATCAAAAAGAAACTGGCAGAATAATAGAAAATGGCGAAGGGGCTGTTTGCTACAGGACAGCCCCTTTGTTACCGTCCGCAGAACACCTGCAAACGGTAACTATGAGGAAGGACAGGCTTAAAACAGGTTATGAATAATATTGATAAACTCGTGGATTTGGAAAAGAAGATCCAGTATAAATTTCAGGATTTCGGACTGCTGGAGATGGCGATGCGCCATTCTTCCTACGCAAATGAGCACCATATGGAGCGCCTGGAGTGCAACGAGCGTCTGGAGTTCTTAGGAGATGCCGTGCTGGAAGTTGTATCCAGCGAATTTTTATACAAGACATTCCCGCGTCTCCCGGAGGGCGAGATGACGAAAAAACGCGCCAGCCTCGTCTGTGAACCGGCACTGGCATTCTGTGCCCGTGAGATTGACCTTGGCAGCTTTCTGCTCCTTGGAAAGGGCGAGGAGGCAACCGGCGGCCGTCACCGCGATTCCATCGTTTCGGATGCTATGGAGGCAACGATCGGTGCGATTTTCCTGGACGGCGGCTTTGAACCGGCAAAAGCGTTCGTTCTGAACTATATCTTAAACGATATCGAACACAAACAGCTTTTCTACGACAGCAAAACGATTCTGCAGGAGCTGATCCAGGGTGAGACGGATGAAGAGATTGTTTACACCATCTTAAAAGAAGAGGGACCGGATCACGACAAGAGCTTCTGGGCACAGGTCAGCGTCGGAAAGAAAGCGCTCGGTACCGGAAAGGGCAGAACGAAAAAAGCGGCAGAACAGGCAGCGGCATACGATGCAATTCTTGCCAGAAAAAAAGCGTAGGTGAATTATGTATCTCAAATCCATTGAAATGCAGGGATTTAAGTCGTTTGCCAACAAAACCATTCTGCAGTTCCACGACGGTATTACCGGCGTTGTAGGGCCGAACGGCAGTGGAAAGAGCAATGTTGGCGATGCGGTGCGCTGGGTGCTCGGCGAACAGAGCGCCAAGCAGCTCCGCGGCGGAAATATGCAGGATGTTATTTTCTCCGGAACCGAGACGAGAAAGCCGCTCGGCTACGCGTCGGTTGCAATTACACTCGACAATTCCGACCACAAGCTGAATGTCGATTTCGAGGAAGTCACGGTGACGAGACGGCTCTACCGCTCCGGTGAGAGCGAGTATCTGATGAACGGCGCATCGTGCCGGTTAAAGGACATCAACGAGCTGTTCTACGATACCGGTATCGGAAAAGAAGGCTATTCCATCATCGGACAGGGTCAGATTGATAAGATTTTAAGTGGTAAGCCGGAAGAGCGCCGGGAGCTGTTTGACGAAGCGGCAGGAATTGTCAAATTCAAGAGAAGGAAGGCCGTGACCGAAAAGAAGCTGGCGGAAGAGCAGCAGAATCTGGTGCGCGTCAACGACATTCTCTCGGAACTGACAAGGCAGTTAGAGCCGCTGGAACGCCAGTCTGAGACGGCAAAGATTTATTTAAAGAAGAAAGAGGAATTAAAGCTCCTCGATATCAATATGTTTCTGCTCGAGATGGAGCGCATCCGGAACGATCTCGCGAAAGTAGAAGACCGGTACCGGATTACAGAAGAGCAGTTAAAGAGCACGAAAGAGGCTTTTGAGCATACGAAGCAGGAGTATGAAAAGCTGGAACAGGAGCAGGAAAAACTGGACCAGACGATTCTTTCTGCGCGCGATCAGGCGGGGGAGAATGCACTGAAACGTCAGCAGCTCGAAAACCAGATCGAGGTGTTGAATGAGCAGATTCATGCATCGGAGAGGAACAGCGACACATTAAGAGAACGTCTGGAGGCGATCCGCGCGGAGAGCCGCACAAAGACGGCAGAAAAAAATACATATCAGGCAGAAAAGGACGGGCTTCATGAAGCACTTCTTGCGTCAGAGACGGAAAAGAGTGAGAAAGAGGCCGCTCTCTCGGAATGCCAGGGGCAGATCCAGGCAGTCGAGCTGCAGAGTGAACAGGATAAGAGCGAAGTCATCGGCCTTCTGAACCAGCGGGGTTCCACGAAGGGAAAAATGCAGCGCTACGATGCGATGCTCGAGCAGATCGGCATCCGAAAGGCAGAATTAAGCCAGAGGGTGCTGCATTTAAAGACGAGCGAGTCCGAACAGAACGGGCAGATGGAAGAACTGCAGAACGCGTTTGAAGCGCTCGAAGAGACGGTAAGCAGCCTGAAACAGCAGTACCAGGAGGCAGATCAGAAGATTACCGCGCTGACGGCGGATCTCTCGAACCAGACGAAAGAGATGGAAGCCGGCCAGACCAATTACCACAGAGAAGCGTCAAGGCTCGAATCCTTAAAGAACATCACCGAGCGGTACGACGGCTATGGAAACAGTATTCGGAAGGTCATGGAGCAGAAAGACCGGAATCCCGGCATCCACGGCGTTGTGGCGGATCTTCTGCAGGCGGAGAAAAAGTACGAGACGGCGATCGAGACCGCACTTGGCGGCAGCATTCAGAATATTGTCACCGACAATGAGGCGACGGCGAAATACCTGATTGAATACCTGAAACGGGGCCATTTCGGCCGTGCGACGTTCCTTCCGCTCACCAGTATGCGCGGGAAAAAAACGCAGGTGAATGAGGATGCGGCAAGAGAAACCGGTGTGCTTGGTGTGGCAAATGCACTTGTTTCGTACGACCCGGTGTATGAGGGCCTTGTGGCACAGCTGCTTGGAAGAACGCTGGTGGTCGACACGATCGACCATGCCATTGTGATTCAGCGGAAATACCGTCAGACGCTCCGCATGGTAACCCTCGAGGGCGAGCTCTTGAGCCCGGGCGGTTCCATGACAGGAGGTTCGTTCCGGAACAACAGCAACCTGCTCGGAAGACGGCGTGAGATTGAGGAACTCGAAAAGAGCGTACAGGGTCTTGCGAAGGAACTGCGGGAAATCCAGCAGGAACTTGAAGAGAAGAAAAATAAGCGGAATGAAATCCGTGATCTCCGCACCGAGCTGAATGAAAAACTGCAGCGGCAGTACATCGAGCAGAATACGGTGCGCCTGAATCTGGAAAAAGCGCGCGAGAAAAAGACGGAAATCCGTCTGGATTTTGAAGCGCTTCAGAAGGAGAGTCTCGAGATTGAAAATCAGATCGCCGAGATTGAGCGGAACCGGAAAGTCATCGGTCAGGAAATGCAGGAATCGGTGGAGCGGGAAAGCACGCTGCAGGAGAATATCCAGAAGGCACAGGAGGCGCTTACAGGGCTTCGCCGCCGGGAAGCAGAATATACGAAGGATCTTGAAGAAATCCGGTTAAATTACGCAAATCTGTCCCAGAAGGATGGATTCCTTGCCCAGAACATCCGCCGTCTTGAGGAAGAGACGGGAAAACTGGAAGCGGAAAGCCGCACCATGCTGGAAAAAGCGGCGGAGGAAAAAGACGATGTCAAAAGGAAACAGCAGGACATCGTGGAGATCCAGAAGACGATTGCAGCAGCAGTGCAGGCAAAAGAAGAGGAAGACCGCCGGATTGTGGAACTGCAGGAGAAAAAAGAAGCATTAAGCGCAGATCACAAAGAATTTTTCGAGAAGCGGGATCAGCTCTCCGACCAGATTTCCCTGATGGACAAAGAGTGCTTCCGTCTGAACAGCCAGAAAGAAAAGCTGGAGGAGACAAAAGAGGCACAGACCTCGTATCTCTGGGAAGAGTACGAAGTGACACCGGGCCACGCAAGAGAGTTCCAGATGGAGGAGATTCCGGAGCGTAGTGAATTAAAGCGGCGTGTGCTGGAAGTAAAAGATGCGATCCGGAAGCTTGGCTCTGTCAATGTGAATGCGATTGAGGAGTACAAAGAGATTTCGGAGCGCCACGCCTTTCTCGATGCACAGCACACCGATCTTGTCAAGGCGGCAGAGACACTGCAGGGCATCATCGATGAGCTGGATGCCGGTATGCGCAAGCAGTTCACGGAAAAATTCGAGGAGATCCGGAAAGAGTTTGACCGCGTGTTCCGCCAGCTGTTCGGCGGCGGAAAGGGAACGCTGGAACTCGAGGAGGACACGGATGTACTCGAGGCAGGTATCCGCATCATTTCCCAGCCGCCGGGAAAGAAACTGCAGAATATGATGCAGCTCTCCGGAGGCGAGAAGGCACTGACCGCGATTGCGCTGCTTTTTGCAATCCAGAACTTAAAGCCGTCCCCGTTCTGTTTACTTGACGAGATCGAGGCGGCGCTCGACGATTCCAACGTAACGCGTTTTGCACAGTATCTGCATAAGCTGACAAAAAATACCCAGTTCATCGTCATCACCCACAGGCGCGGTACGATGACGGCGGCAGACCGTCTGTACGGCATCACGATGCAGGAGAAGGGTGTTTCTACCCTTGTTTCTGTCGATTTGATCGAGGGAGAACTGGACAAATAGAAACGAATAAGATACAATACGAAAGAAGTAAGATAGAAAAGATAAAGGGAGGCGAACGGTATGGCGGAGGAGAAAGTAGGCTTTTTCAAACGTCTTGTCAACGGTCTGACGAAGACCCGAGACAGCATTGTAGCTGGAATTGATTCTATTTTCAGCGGCTATTCCAATATTGATGACGATTTTTATGAGGAGATCGAGGAGATTCTCGTCATGGGAGATATCGGCATCAATACAACGACCAAAATTATTGACCACTTAAAAGAGCGGGTGGCAGAAGAGCACATTACCGATCCGGCAGAGTGCAAACAGCTTCTGATCGAGAGCATCAAAAAACAGATGGATGTAGGCGATACAGCCTATGAATTTGAAAACCGGAAATCGGTAGTGCTGGTGATCGGTGTCAATGGAGTCGGAAAAACGACCTCCGTCGGAAAGCTGGCCGGCCTTCTGAAGGATCAGGGCAAAAAGGTTGTTCTTGCGGCAGCAGATACGTTCCGTGCAGCGGCAGGCGAGCAGCTCACGGAGTGGGCGCACCGCGCCGGCGTGGATATCATCGGCGGACAGAACGGAGCAGATCCGGCGTCCATCGTGTACGATGCAGTCGCAGCGGCAAAAGCCAGAAATGCGGATGTGCTGATCTGTGATACGGCAGGAAGACTTCACAACAAGAAGAACCTGATGGAAGAGCTCCACAAGATTTACCGGATTCTGGAAAAAGAGTACCCAGAGGCATACCTGGAAACGCTGGTGGTGCTGGATGGTACCACGGGCCAGAATGCGCTGCAGCAGGCAAGACAGTTTGCGGAAGTGGCAAATGTCACCGGTATCATTCTGACGAAGCTGGACGGAACTGCAAAGGGCGGTATCGCCGTTGCCATCCAGTCCGAGCTTGATATTCCGGTCAAATACATCGGCGTGGGCGAGAGCATCCACGATCTGCAGAAATTTGATGCAGACCAGTTTGTAAATGCACTGTTCCATACATCCGAAGAGAATGCTTAAAAAGACAACAAGGAGAAAAGACTATGGCAGAAGAAATGCTGACACTCCCGAAATTTGAGGAAGCGTCTGAAATTGTAAAAAAAGTAACACAGGAGACCAAACTGGTTTACAGCAAATATTTCAGCGAGCAGACGGGAAATAAAGTCTACTTAAAACCGGAAAATATGCAGCTGACCGGCGCCTATAAGCTGCGCGGTGCCTATTACAAAATCAGCACCTTAAGTGAAGAGGAGCGCGCAAAAGGACTGATCACCGCATCTGCAGGAAACCATGCACAGGGCGTTGCGTATGCGGCAAAATGCTACGGTGCAAAGGCTGTCATTGTGATGCCGACGACCACACCGCTCATCAAAGTAGAGCGTACCCAGAGCTACGGCGCTGAGGTTGTTCTGTACGGAGATGTGTACGATGAGGCATGTGCAAAAGCATACGAGCTTGCAGCAGAGCATGGCTATACCTTTATTCACCCGTTCGATGATCTGACCGTTGCAACCGGCCAGGGAACCATCGCTATGGAAGTGATTCAGGAGCTTCCGCTCGTAGATTATATCCTTGTTCCGATCGGAGGAGGCGGACTGGCTACCGGTGTTTCCACACTGGCAAAGCTGCTGAAACCAAACATCAAAGTCATCGGTGTTGAGCCGTCCGGAGCAGCCTGTATGAAGGCTTCTTTTGAAAAAGGCGAGGTAACGACCGTATCTCCTGTCAGCACAATTGCAGACGGTACTGCAGTACAGACACCGGGATCCAAGATTTTCCCGTATGTAAGACAGAACCTGGACGAGATCATTACTGTGGATGATGATGAGCTGATCGTAGCATTCCTTGATATGGTAGAAAACCACAAGATGATCGTTGAGAACTCCGGTCTTCTGACTGTGGCTGCATTAAAGCATCTGGATGTCAAGGGCAAAAAGATTGTTTCGATCTTAAGCGGCGGAAATATGGACGTCATCACCATGTCTTCCGTGATCCAGAACGGACTGATCCAGAGAGACCGTATCTTTACTGTATCCGTTCTTCTGCCGGATAAACCAGGCGAGCTGGTACGCGTTTCCCAGGTGATTGCAAACGAGAACGGAAACGTCATCAAACTGGACCACAACCAGTTCTTCACAACGAACAGAAGTGCTGCAGTAGAGCTCCGCATCACAATGGAGGCATTCGGCACCGATCACAAGAACCGTATTGTCAAAGCACTGGAAGAGGCTGGCTATACACCGAAGATTGTAAGACCGAACCTGTAAAAACAGAAATTGCAGAGAAAATTCTGAAAAAAAGAAAAATAAGAAATCAGAGGGATCCGGAAAGGAATTTCCTCTGATTTTTTTTGAGCAGGAAAAAACCCTTGCATGCACAAGGGTTTTCATTCTGCGGAAGATGGGACTTGAACCCACACGATCGCAATGACCACCAGATCCTTAGTCTGGCCTGTCTGCCAATTCCAGCACTTCCGCATGTTATGTAGTTTTTTAAATTTCATGCGGAAGATGGGACTTGAACCCACACGATCGCAATGACCACCAGATCCTTAGTCTGGCCTGTCTGCCAATTCCAGCACTTCCGCATGTTCTTTAAGTTTTTGTCATCTCACTGACGACAAGATGTATTATAGCACCAGAGTTGTAAGCCGTCAACACTTTTTTTGAAAAAATTTGAAAAATTTGAAAAATAAAAAAGGAAATCGGAATCGGGCACCGAATATAGGAAATAGGAGGACAATGAAAAGAACTGTTACAGGCATATTACCGGGAAAGAGGTGGTCTTCGTTTGAACTTGAGAGAATCGTTTGAAGAACGGGAATTTCAGGAGCTGAGTCCTTATGCGGCGCACAGCCGGAATTCCAGAGGAAGGGACCGATATGAACCGGAGTGTGACATCCGCACCGTCTACCAGAGAGACCGGGACCGGATTCTCCACTCCAAAGCCTTTCGCAGGATGAAAGACAAAACACAGGTGTTTCTCGCTGCGCAGGGCGATCATTACCGGACCCGCCTGACGCACACACTCGAGGTGTCCCAGATTGCCCGCACGATTGCGCGGGCGCTGAATCTGAATGAGGATCTGACCGAAGCCATTGCGCTTGGCCACGATCTCGGACACACGCCGTTTGGCCATTCCGGGGAAGCGGCGCTCAATGCGGTGCATCCCGGGGGCTTCCGCCACGCGGAACAGAGCGTCCGTGTCGTGGAGGTTCTAGAAAAGGAAGGACAGGGCCTGAACCTGACCTGGGAAGTGCGGGATGGAATTCTGAACCACCGCACGGCGGGAAAGCCGTCGACCCTGGAGGGACAGGTTGTGCGTCTCTGCGACAAGATCGCCTACATCCACCACGATATGGACGATGCCATCCGTGCCGGCATTTTAAGCGAGGATGACATCCCGATTACGATCCGCGTCGTCCTTGGCGATACATGCCGCGAGCGGCTCAATACGCTGATCCACGACATTGTGGAGCAGAGCCGCGGAACGGAGTATGTGCGCCAGTCGGCGGAGATTGCCGAGGGCATGCGCATGCTGCGGGAGTTGATGTTCGCGAACGTCTACCGCAACCCGGAGGCGAAAAAAGAGGAGGAGAAGGCAAAAAAGATGCTGATTTCCCTCTACACCTACTACCAGGAGCACCCGGAACAGATGTCCCGCGAGTACCGGAATCTGATCGGGTGCGGCGAGGACAAGACACAGGTGGTATGCGACTACATTGCCGGTATGACCGATCAGTATTCCATGCACAAATACGAGGAGCTGTTCGTGCCGAAAGCCTGGGCGGTTTATTAGATACAGGGAGGAAAAAATGCGATATTCCGATGATTTAGTGGAAGAGATTCGTATGAAAAATGACATCGTAGATGTGATATCCGGCTACGTAAAGTTGACAAGAAGAGGAAGCTCTTACTTCGGGCTCTGCCCGTTCCACAATGAGAAGTCCCCTTCCTTTTCCGTCAGCCCAGGAAAGCAGATGTATTACTGCTTCGGATGCGGAGCCGGAGGAAATGTTTTTACGTTTTTGATGGAATATGAAAACTTTACGTTTGTGGAAGCTTTGAAATTTCTGGCGGACCGGGCCGGGGTGGAGCTTCCGCAGATGGAGTATTCGAAAGAAGCAAAGGAGCAGGCGGATTTAAAGAATACGCTGCTTGAGATCAACAAGCAGGCGGCGAAATTCTATTATTACCAGCTTCACACCGAGCGCGGAAAGCAGGGCTACGATTACCTGAAGGGGCGCGGCCTTTCGGATGATACGATTCGAAAATTTGGCCTTGGCTATTCAGATAAGTATGGAAGCCTGCTGTACCGTTTCTTAAAAGAAAAAGGGTATGACGATGAAATCCTGCGTCAGTCGGGCCTTTTTCTGGCGGACGAGGTGCATGGCATGCAGGACAAGTTCTGGAACCGTGTCATTTACCCGATCATGGATGCCAACAGCCGTGTCATCGGCTTCGGAGGCCGTGTGATGGGGGATGGAAAGCCGAAATACCTGAACTCGCCGGAGACAAAGATTTTCGATAAGAGCCGCAATCTCTACGGGCTGCATCTGGCGCGCTCTTCACGGAGAAAAAATCTGATTATCTGCGAGGGCTATATGGATGTAATTTCCATGCACCAGGCAGGATTCAATAACGCGGTAGCTTCTCTTGGAACAGCGCTCACATCGCTGCAGGCGGGGCTGATGAAGCGGTATACCAACGAGGTTCTTGTGATCTATGACAGCGATGAGGCAGGCGTCAAAGCGGCGCTTCGTGCGATTCCGATGCTCAAAGGGGTTGGTCTTACAACGCGTGTCGTCAATTTGAGACCGTATAAGGACCCGGATGAGTTTATCCAGCACGAGGGCTGCGAAGCGTTCGAAAAACGTCTGGAAGAGGCGGAGAACAGCGTTTTGTATGAGATCCGCATGAAGGAACGCGATTTCGACCTTGCCGACCCGCAGGGCAAATCCGATTTCCTGCATGAGGCGGTGCGTCGTCTTGTTGCAATCGAGGATGAGATTGAGCGGAACAGTTATCTTGAGGCAGTGGCGGGAAAATACGGGATTGCCGTCGAAGTACTGCGAAAGCAGGTCGGTCAGATGGCACTATCAGGAGCCGGAAGGACGGAGCGTGTCAAGCCGCGGAATACAGCCGCAAACAAAAAAGAGAAAGAGGGCGGTGTCGAAAAAGCACAGAAGCTGATGCTGACATGGATGACCTCTTATCCGGCGCTCATTGGAAAGCTGGAAAAATATATTACGCCGGAGGATTTTACCACACCTCTTTACCGCCAGATTGCAGAGATGATTGTGCTGCAGTATCACGAGGGCGGGGTGAATCCGGCAAAGCTTTTGAATCAGTTTGTTGATTCCGAGGAGCAGAAAGAAGTTGCAGGCCTTTTTAATGCCAGAATCCCGCTGGAGACAGAGGAGGAAAAACGGCGCGCGCTGCATGATGTGATCTGCAATATGAAAGAAAACAGCATTGCGTATCAGTCGGCACATATGAATGTGACCGATATGGCGGCGCTGCAGAAGCTGATGGCGGACAAAAAGAGCCTGGAGCGGTGGAAAGCAGGGGAACTTCCGGATTTCGCTTTTTAAGGAGGCCTGGATACCAAAGAAAAACCCTGGAATCTTCTGTTCTGCGTGTTTAATTTCGCAGGGCAGGGACAGAATATATACAAGCTATGGAAGGATGGACAGTCAATGGAGTTCGATAAAGCAAAATTTATGGAAAAATTAAAAGAGCTGGTAGCATACGGCAAAAAGAAAAAGAGCGTCCTGGAATATCAGGAAATCAACGACTTTTTCCGCGATATGCCGCTGGATGCGGAGCAGATGGAGAAGGTATTTGAATACCTGGAGGCAAGCGGTATCGACGTACTGCGCCTCTCCGATATGACCGAGGATCCAAATGCGGCAGACCGCGATCTTCTCCTTCTGGACGACGATGACATCGACCTTTCCGAGGAAGAAGAGATCGATATGGAAAACATCGACCTTTCCGTTCCGGAAGGCATCAGCATTGAGGACCCGGTCCGCATGTACTTAAAAGAGATCGGTAAAGTGCCGCTTCTTTCCGCAGAGGAAGAGATCAAGCTGGCACAGAGAATGGAAGAGGGCGATGAGGATGCGAAAAAACGTCTGGCAGAGGCCAACCTTCGTCTCGTTGTTTCCATTGCAAAACGTTATGTCGGCCGCGGCATGCTGTTCCTGGATCTGATTCAGGAAGGTAACTTAGGCCTCATCAAAGCGGTTGAAAAATTCGATTACCGCAAGGGATACAAATTCTCCACCTATGCAACATGGTGGATCCGCCAGGCAATCACAAGAGCGATTGCAGACCAGGCGAGAACGATCCGTATTCCGGTTCATATGGTAGAGACCATCAACAAGCTGATCCGCGTTTCCCGTCAGTTACTGCAGGAGTTAGGCCGCGAACCTACTCCGGAAGAGATCGCAGAGGAGATGCACATGTCTGTAGAGCGTGTGCGTGAGATCCTGAAAATCTCCCAGGAACCGGTTTCACTCGAGACACCAATCGGTGAGGAAGAGGACAGCCACCTCGGTGACTTCATCCAGGACGACAATGTGCCGGTACCGGCAGACGCGGCAGCATTCACCATGCTGAAAGAGCAGCTGGAGGATGTCTTAAGCACACTGACCGACCGTGAGCAGAAGGTTCTGCGTCTCCGTTTCGGACTTGACGATGGCCGTGCGAGAACCCTCGAAGAGGTTGGTAAAGAGTTCAACGTTACAAGAGAGCGTATCCGTCAGATTGAGGCGAAAGCGCTTCGAAAGCTCCGCCATCCGAGTCGTTCCAGAAAACTCAAAGATTATCTGGACTAAGTTTTCAGTCAGGAGAAAAGACATGCAGTTATCAAAAAGACTTTCCGCGGTAGCGGAGTTTGTCACCCCGGGCGGCTGCCTGGTCGATGTGGGAACAGATCACGGCTATGTGCCGATTGCGCTGCTGGAACAGAAGAAGATTTCCTCCGCAATCGCCATGGATGTGAACCGCGGACCGTTAGAACGGGCCAGGGAGCATATCACGCAGTATAACATGGGGGACTACATAGAAACACGGCTTTCCGATGGCCTTCATGCCCTGCAGGCGGGGGAGGGGGATTCTCTCCTCATCGCGGGCATGGGCGGCGGGCTCACCGTAAGGATTTTAAGTGAGGGTGAGCCGCTGCTGTCCGGCTTTGGTGAGCTGATTCTGGAGCCGCAGTCAGATATCGACCGCGTGCGCGCATGGCTGCTGGAGCACGGATTTTACCTTGCACAGGAGAATTTCGTGGAGGAGGATGGAAAATACTATCCGATTCTGCGGGCAGTGCATGGGGAAAAGGAAGATCTGAAGGCGGAGGAGCTTTTCTATGGACCACGTCTTCTGGAAAACCAGAATCCGGTGCTGTTGGAATATCTGCAGAAGCAGCAGAACCAGAACAGAATGCTGATCGGCCAGCTCTCTGGCAATCCGGGGGAGAAGGCGACACAGAGGCTTTGTGAATTAAAAGAAAAAGAGGCAATACTGGAATCTGCGCTTGCGCGGTTCCATACGATGTAACGACAGCGTTTTATCATGAGGAGGCGTGTCTGAAAATTTCAGGTTTTATAATTTTCGGGCGCGCCTTCGTTTTTACTTCTGAATTTTCAGAAAGTTTTGCAAAAAGGAGGAATTACAAGTGATTCAGGTAACAATTGATGGAAAGAAATATGAATATCCGGAAAATTGCTCTTATTATGAGATTGCAAAAGATTTTGAGAAAACGATGGATGCTCCGATTGTCCTGGTGAAGGTGGACGGACGGCTGAGGGAGCTGCACAAGCAGCTGAAAAAAGACTGTGAACTGGAATTTGTGACGACGAAGGATGAGATCGGACATAAAACGTATCAGAGGAGTCTTTCTCTTCTGCTGGTAAAAGCGGTGTATCATGTGGGAGGCTACGATAAGATCCGCCATGTGATGCTGCATTTTTCGGCGGGTTCGGGCTTTTTCTACACGGTGGACGGCGATATCACGCTGAATCAGGAGTTTTTGGACGAAGTAAAAGCGTATATGCATGAACAGGTGGAAAAGGCGGTGCCGATTTATAAGCGGAGTGTCGATACGCACGAGGCGAGAGAACGGTTCCGGCTGCATGGCATGACGGATAAAGACCGCTTGTTCCGTTACCGCCGTGTCTCCCGTGTGAATCTGTACAGTCTCGGGGATTTTGAAGACTATTATTATGGATTTATGACGTATGATACGAGTTATCTGAAGTATTTTGATCTCTATTTATACGATGACGGCTTTGTGCTGCAGATGCCGGAGAAAAAGGCGCCGGAGACGGTGCCGGCGGCGAATCTCTCCCCGAAGGTGTTCCAGGTGCAGCGGGAATCGGAGCGCTGGGGTGAGCAGATGGGAATTTCCACGGTTGCCGACTTAAATGAACGCATCACGAAGGGCAATATTCAGCAGATGATGCTGATTGCGGAGGCGCTGCAGGAGCAGAAGATTGCGAAGATTGCGGAGCAGATTGCGGAAAGAAAGCAGGTTAAATTTGTGCTGATTGCGGGGCCGTCTTCCTCCGGAAAGACAACGTTCTGCAACCGGCTTTCCATCCAGCTTTCAGCGCATGGTCTGACGCCGCATCCGATCAGCCTTGATAATTACTATGTGAACCGGGTAGATACGCCGCGGGATGAAAACGGCGATTATGATTTTGAATGCCTGGAAGCACTGGATATCGAGCTTTTGAATCGGGATATGACAGCACTTTTGAACGGAGAGCGTGTGGAACTGCCGTATTTTAATTTTAAGACGGGCAAGCGCGAGTACAAGGGGAATTTTATTCAGATGAAGGAGACCGATGTGCTGGTGCTGGAGGGGATTCACGGGCTGAATGAAAAACTGACGTGGTCGCTTCCTTCGGAAAGTAAATTCCGGATTTATATCAGTGCGCTGACGCAGATTAATGTGGATGAGCACAACCGGATTCCGACGACGGATGGCCGGCTGATCCGGCGTATGGTGCGTGACAGCCGGACACGGGCGACGTCGGCGAAGGAGACGATTGCGATGTGGCCGTCGGTGCGCCGCGGGGAAGATCGTAATATTTTCCCGAATCAGGAGAAGGCGGATGTGATGTTCAATTCAGCGCTGGTGTATGAGCTTTCGGTGCTGAAGCTGTATGCGGAGCCGCTTTTGTTCCAGATTGAGGAGGGAGAGCCGGAATACCAGGAGGCAAAGCGGCTGCTGAAGTTTTTGGATTATTTTGTCGGAGTGCCGATTGAGGATATTCCCAAGAATTCGATTCTGCGGGAGTTTGTGGGGGGAAGCTGCTTTGATGTATGAGAGGCTGCTTTGCGGGATCTGTGATTTGGGGGATGGACAACAGAGAAAGTTTGTGATATGATTATTAACTGTCTGATGTTCCGTTTTTGACAAAGTAAGATATGTAATCGCGGCTGGCAGGACCGAAAGGGGCCAGGTGAGGAAAGTCCGGGCTTCGCAGGGCAGGATGCCGGATAACGTCCGGCGGAGGCGACTCCAGGGATAGTGCAACAGAGAGATACCGCCAGGTTTTTTCTGGTAAGGGTGGAAAGGCAGTGTAAGAGACTACCGTTTCTCTGGTAACAGAGAAAGCCATGTAAACCCCATCCGAAGCAAGACCGAATAGAAAACGTATATGGCTGCCCGTCATGTTTTCAGGTGGGTCGCTTAAGGGGACTGGCGACAGTTCCATTGGATAGATGATTACACACGACATAACCCGGCTTATCGTTTTGCTTTGCATAAGACGGAAATTCAGGCATCTGGATAAAATAAGTACGCCGGGAACGGACACGAGTGGATTGTGTTTGTTCCCGGCGTACTTATTTTATCCGGCCATCTGGCGCAAGCCGCACATTCCCGCGGACCGCTGCATGGTGTGAAAAAAATGCATGTCATGAAAGAAAAAATAAAGGAGACAGCAGGATGAAAGTGATATTGGCTTCGGGGTCACCCAGAAGAAGAGAGTTGATGGAGATGTTGGGAATACGGTGTAAGGTTCAGGCTTCAGGGGCGGAAGAAGTTGTGACGTCTGCGGAACCGGAGAAGGTTGTGGAGGAGCTTTCACGGCTGAAATGTCTGGATGTTGCGGAGATTACCGAAGGGGATGCCGTTGTGATCGGGGCGGATACGGTTGTGGCTTTTGAAGGGGAGATCCTTGGCAAGCCGAAAGGGATAGAACATGCCAGAAGCATGATGCAGCAGTTGCAGGGAAGGGTGCATCAGGTGTATACTGGAGTTACGATTGCGGTAACAGAGGGGGACGCAAAGCGTGTGGTATCGTTCTGTGACCGTACAGATGTAGAGTTTTATGCGATGACAGAGGAGGAGATAAACGGGTATCTTGCTCTTGAGAAAGAGGGGGAGGCTCCTGTGTGGTCGGATAAGGCTGGAGGATACGGAATTCAGACGGTGTTTGGGACAAAGTTTGTGAAAGGAATCCAGGGAGACTATTATAATGTGATGGGACTGCCGGCGTCCCGGGTTTATCATGAGTTGAAAAATCTGGGCGTTCTGGAATAGAAGGAGGTAAGAGAAGATGAAAAAGTTTTCGGAAATTGAATACGTAAGGCCGGACATGGAGGCAGAGCAGGAAAAAGTAAGAGCGTATACGAAGGCGCTCAAAGAGGCAAAATCATATGAGGAGCTGCGCGGACTTTTTATGGAAGAAAAAACGCGCGAGGATGCCTGGGCGACAATGGCGGAAGTGGCGCAGGTAAGATATACGGTGGACACCAGAGATTCGTTTTATGAAGGAGAGGTTCAGTTCTGGAATGAGACGATTCCGGCGATCCATCTGCTGATACAAAAGGCAGAGAAGGTGATTCTGGAGTCTCCGTTTATCAAAGAGTTTGCAGAGGAGTTTGGGGAATTCTTTGTGAAGAATATGGAGGTTGGCCAAAAATTAGCGGACGACTGTATCGTGGAGGATCTGATCGAAGAGGCGAATCTGACGCAGCAGTACAGTAAAATTACGGCGAATGCTTCGACGAAATTTAAGGGCGAAACGTGTAATTTTTATGGACTTCTGAAGGCGATGCAGAGTACGGACCGCCAGATGCGGAAAGAGGCGATGACGGCATGGGGAGATTTGTATGAAGAGATTTCCGGGGAGCTGGATGCGCTGTATGACAAGCTGGTTCCGCTGCGCGATAAAATTGCGAAGAAGCTGGGATTTTCTTCTTACATTGAATTTATTTACCTGAGCTATGGAAGATACGATTATACGGCGGAGGATGTTGCAAGGTTCCGTGCGCAGGTGAAGGAGAAGATTGTACCGCTCTGCCTGGAGCTTCGGAAGGAGCAGGAGAAACGGCTTGGAGTGGACAGGCTGCATTATTACGATGAGGAGCTGATTTTCCCGGAAGGAAACGCGGTTCCGGAAGGAACGACGGAGGAACTGGTTGCGAAGGCGCAGAAGATGTACCATGAGCTGTCGAAAGAGACGGGTGAGTTCTTTGACTTTATGGTGGAGCATGAGCTGTTTGACCTGGAGACGAAGCCGGGAAAACAGACAGGCGGTTACTGCACATTTCTGAATACGTTCAAGGCGCCGTTCATCTTCTCCAACTTTAATGGTACGAGCGCGGACGTTGATGTTCTGACTCATGAGGCGGGCCATGCATTCGAGGCGTATACGGCGGCAAAACAGATTCCGTTTATGGATATGGTATTCCCGACAAGCGAGGTGGCGGAGATTCACTCGATGACAATGGAGCATTTCGCATACCCCTGGATGAATGCATTCTTTGGAGAGAAAGCAGATGATTACCGTTATGCGCACCTGATGAGCGCGCTGGAAGTGATTCCGTACATGGTATGTGTGGATGAGTTCCAGCATAAGGTATTTGAAAATATCGGCATGACGGCCAAGGAGCGCCGTGCGATCTGGCATCAGTTAGAGCTGACCTATATGCCATGGAGAAATTATGACGGCCACAAGTTCCTCGAGGAGGGCGGTTTCTGGATGCAGAAGCAGCATATCTTTGTGAACCCGTTCTATTATATTGATTATGCGCTGGCACAGATCTGTGCTTTCCAGTTCTTTGAGCGTTTCAAAAAAGAGCCGGAAAAGGCGTGGGGCGATTATTACCGTCTCTGCCAGGCAGGCGGAAGCAAAGGATATTTTGCACTGCTGGAGCTGGCCGGACTGAAGAATCCGTTCGTGGATGGAACGGTGGAAGAAGTCGTTGCGGGACTGAAGCCCTATTTAAAACAAAAAGTAAAGTATACGATCCGTCCGGTAAAAGAGGAAGATCTGAAAAAGGTAGCCGAGGTGGAGGCGCTATGTTTCCCGGCTGCCGAGGCGGCAGGTTATGAAGACTTCATGGAGCGGTACAAAACCTGCAAAAACAGCTTTTTTGTAGCGGAAACTGAAGATGGCGAAATCGCAGGCTTCTGCAATGGCTGCTGTGCGGATACCGATTATCTGGCGGATGCACTCTACCATGACGCCACGCTGCACAACCCGGACGGCGATTATCAGATGATTTTCGGACTGGACGTCAATCCGAAGTTCCAGAAACAGGGCATTGGAGAAGCACTGATGCGTCATATGGTAAAAAGCGCAGGAGAGCGTGACAAAAAAGCCGTTGTTCTTACATGCAAGGATCATATGATTCCATTCTACAAAAGGATCGGATACGAATATATCGAACTTTCCGACTCGACGCATGGCGGTGCAAAATGGCATAAGATGATGTACCGTTTCTAAAAAGAAATGGAAAGCAAAAAGGGCAGAACAGGGAGATACGAAATTTCTCTGTTCTGCCTTATTTTTCAAAAAAACAGGGCTCTTAACGAAGGCTTTTTCTCAGTAACGGAGTAAATTTCAGAAAAAAATACAAAAAAATAGTAAAAAAGCAGTTGACATCTAACGTACGTTAGCATATACTAACAACTGAAATAGAGATGAAACTCATTATCATACACAGGAGGTAATTGACTATGCCTTTAACGATGGCAAATCCAGGCGAATGTTACACAATCAGAAAAGTTGGCGGAAAAGAAGAGACCAGAAGATTTCTTGAAAATCTTGGCTTCGTCGTTGGCGGAAACGTGACAGTCGTATCGGAAATCGACGGCAATCTCATCGTGAATGTGAAAGATTCCAGGGTAGCCGTTGGAAAAGATATGGCAGCCAAAATCCTGATTTGATAGGAAAGAAGGAGAGAAGATGAAGACTTTAAAAGAGACTTCCGTAGGAGAAACCGTTAAAGTTGTAAAACTCAACGGCTCCGGTCCGGTCAAAAGAAGAATCATGGATATGGGAATCACCAAGGGTGTTGACGTATTCGTGCGCAAAGTTGCTCCGCTCGGCGATCCGGTCGAAGTAACCGTCAGAGGATACGAATTATCCTTAAGAAAAGCAGATGCCGAAATGATTGAAGTAGAGTAAATTTTTTTTGCCTGCTTGTTAGCGAATGCTAACAAAAGCAAGCTGTGGCCAATATTGGTAAGGCTTGTGAAGTTATTAAAATCAGTAAAAATCAAAGAAAGAGGGGCATGGAAAAAATGGCAATTAAGATTGCACTCGCAGGAAACCCGAACTGCGGTAAGACAACATTGTTCAATGCACTGACAGGCTCCAACCAGTTCGTAGGAAACTGGCCAGGTGTAACCGTCGAGAAAAAAGAAGGAAAGCTCAAAGGCCACAAAGATGTCACCATCATGGACCTTCCGGGTATCTATTCTTTATCTCCGTATACACTGGAGGAAGTGGTAGCCAGAAATTACCTGATTAATGAAAGACCAGATGCGATCCTGAACATCGTAGATGGTACCAACATTGAGCGTAACCTGTATCTGTCCACACAGATCATGGAACTTGGTATTCCGGTGATCATGGCTGTCAACATGATGGATATTGTTGAGAAGAACGGAGACAAAATACATATCGACAAACTGGCGAAAAAGCTGGGCTGTGAAGTTGTAACCATCTCTGCTCTGAAAGGAACCGGAATCAAAGAAGCTGCTGATAAAGCAGTGCAGATTGCACAGAAAAAAGGTGCTGCTGTACCGGTTCATGAGTTTGACAAGGATGTGGAGGCAGTCATCCGCACCGTTGAGAGCAAACTCGGAAGTGATATTGTAAATGAGCAGAAACGCTTCTTTGCAATCAAACTTCTGGAGAAAGATGATAAGATCACAGAGCAGATGAAATCCGTTCCGGATGTATCTGCCGAGATCAAACAGCTGGAAGACAAATTTGATGACGATACCGAGAGTATTATTACAAACGAGCGTTACGTTTATATTTCCAGCATCATCGGTGACTGTGTCACAAAGAACAAGAAAAACGCCATGACAACATCGGATAAGATCGACCGGATCGTAACCAACCGCTGGCTGGCACTTCCGATCTTTGCAGTTGTTATGTGGGTTGTATATTATGTATCTGTCACAACAGTAGGTACTTTTGTAACGGACTGGACCAACGATGTACTCTTTGGAGAGATCATTCCGCCGGCCATTGAAAATCTGCTGAACGCGATCCACTGCGCTGACTGGCTGCAGGGTCTGATCCTGGATGGTATTGTTGCCGGTGTTGGTGCCGTACTTGGATTCGTACCGCAGATGCTGGTACTGTTCCTGTTCCTGGCATTTCTGGAGTCCTGCGGTTACATGGCGCGTGTTGCATTCATCATGGATCGTATCTTCCGTAAATTTGGACTTTCCGGAAAATCCTTCATTCCGATGCTGATCGGAAGTGGTTGTGGTGTTCCTGGTATCATGGCTTCCCGTACCATCGAGAATGACCGTGACCGTAAAATGACCATCATGACAACAACGTTTGTACCTTGTGGAGCAAAACTTCCAATCATCGCCCTGATCGCAGGCGCCCTGTTTAATGGAGCTTCCTGGGTTGCACCAAGTGCTTACTTCGTTGGTATCGCAGCAATCATCTGCTCCGGTATCATCCTGAAAAAAACAAAACTGTTCGCTGGCGATCCGGCTCCGTTTGTTATGGAGCTTCCGGCTTACCACTGGCCGACGGTAAGCAACGTTCTCCGCAGCATGTGGGAGCGTGGCTGGTCTTTCATCAAAAAAGCCGGTACGATCATCCTGATGTCTACCATCGTTCTGTGGTTCCTGATGAACTTCGGATGGGTTGACGGATCCTTCGGAATGCTGGAAGCTGAGCAGTTAAATGACAGTATCCTGGCTTCCATCGGAAGCGTGATCGCTCCTCTGTTTGCACCTCTTGGATGGGGCGACTGGAAGATGGCTGTTGCAGCTGTTTCCGGACTGATCGCAAAAGAGAACGTTGTTGGTACCTTTGGTATCCTGTTCGGCTTTGGTGAAGTTGCAGAAGACGGTGCCGAGATCTGGGGACAGCTCGCAGGAAGCTTATCTACGGTAGCAGCTTATTCCTTCCTGGTATTCAACCTTCTGTGCGCACCGTGCTTCGCAGCAATGGGTGCAATCAAACGTGAGATGAACAATACCAAATGGTTTTTTACTGCAATCGGATATCAGACACTGCTTGCCTATGTTGTATCCCTGTGCATCTATCAGATCGGTAACCTGTTCATCGGCGGCGGTTTTGGAATCGGAACGGTAGTTGCTGTTCTGCTCATCATCGGATTTGTATATCTGCTGGTAAGACCTTACAAAGAGAGCGCAACTCTGAGCGTTTCCACCAACAAAATGTTCAGCAAATAATTGCTGTGACAGATAGAGAACATGTATCTGATGAAGAGTCCGTATCCGGCATCCGCTGCAGGATGCGGACTCTTTTGAAAAGAAAGGAGTTGTTTCTATGGGAACTTTTATCACACTTGTAGTCGTTGTTGGTCTGGTAGGACTTGCAGTACGCAGTATGATTAAAGATAAAAAAAGCGGCAAGGGAAGCTGTGGTGGTAACTGCGGGCAGTGCAAGGGACATTGCGACTGACAGGACAGGAATCATCATCAGGAGGTAGAACGTATGCCGCAGGAACAGACAAAGCATGAAGCCAGAAATTATCACAGAACACAGATGAAGCGAGAACTGATTATTCAGAAGCTCCGGGAACAGGGATGCAGAATAACCAGACAGAGACGGATTCTGCTCGATATTATCCTGGAAGAGGAGTGCTCCTGCTGTAAAGAAATTTACTATAAAGCTCTGCAGAAAGACAGCAGCATCGGGCCTGCTACGGTGTATCGCATGGTGAATACACTGGAGAGCATCGGTGCAATCAGCCGCAAAAATTTTTACAAGATTGCCTGTGGAGAAGAATGCTTCAAAGATCAGGGCTGTACCGTAGAACTGAGCGATCATACCATCTGCCGCTTAAGCGGAGAGATGTGGATGGACGTGATGAAATCCGGACTGAAGGCAAAGGGCTATATTCAGAATCAGGATATTGAAAATGTGATTGTTTCAGCGGTGGAAGGCTGAAAAACGGGGAAAACGGGTGAAAATTCCTTCCGTTTTCCCTGTTTTAATGAAAATAATTATCAAAAAGAACTGTACGTATTGTCTAACCGAGCAGGTGAGTGCTATACTGTGAACCACAGCGGGGGAAAATGTAAAATTCAGAAAAAATTTATTTTAATAACAGGAGGAAATGTAATATGACAATCAAAGATTTAAAACATCCAGGACTTTTCGCAGCAGGAGTATTATTCGGAACAGCAGGTATCAAAGCACTGTCCAGCAAGGATGCGAAAAAACTTTACACCAACTGCACCGCAGCTGTTCTTCGTGCAAAGAAAGTTGTTATGGATACGGTAACGACCATCCAGGAGAATGCGGAGGACATCTATGCTGACGCAAAACAGATCAACGAAGAGCGTGAAGCAGCAGAAGAGGCAGTAGAGGATGTAGCTGAAGAGACAGCAGAGGAAGCTGTTGAAGCAGAAGCAGAGGATACGGTTGAGGCATAAGCTGTACACAGCAACATCTGATTTACGTCGTATTCATACGGAAAAAACAAAACGCCTGCAGAATTCTCTGCAGGTGTTTTTCTAGGAGGCATAAGATTTGAAATTTTATATTAAACACGAAAGCAGAGGCAGAATCCGAATCCATCTGGCACAGAAGCGCATGTCCTCCGTACAGGCAGAGACACTGCTGTACTATCTGCAGAATCAGAACCAGGTATCTTTCGCGAAGGTATATGACAGAACCGGCGATGCCGTGATCTGTTACGAGGGAGAACGAGCCGCTGTGATTCGGATGATACAGCTCTTCCACTACGAGGAAGTAGAGCTGCCGACCGGACTGCTTGAGAGCTCCGGCAGAGCGTTAAACAACGAATATCAGGAAAAGCTGATCAGCAAAGTGATTTACCACTTTGGAAGAAAATGGCTTCTTCCGGCACCGATCCGTGCCATCTATACTACGGTTGTTTCCGTAAAATATATCTGGAAAGGAATCCAGACACTGGCACAGGGAAAGATCGAAGTTCCGGTTCTTGATGCAACCGCAATCGGTGTTTCGATGCTCCGCGGCGACTATGGAACCGCAGGCTCTGTCATGTTCCTGCTCGGCGTAGGAGAGCTGCTTGAGGAATGGACGCATAAAAAATCCGTCGGAGATCTGGCACGCAGCATGTCGCTGAACGTCGGAAAGGTATGGCTGAAAAAAGACGGCCAGGAAATTCTCGTTCCGTCTGAAAAAATTGTTGCGGGCGACGAGATTGTCGTACATATGGGAAATCTGATTCCATTCGACGGCGAGGTATCCAACGGCGAGGGTATGGTAAACCAGGCTTCTCTGACCGGAGAATCTGTTCCGGTACGCCGTACCTTAGGTTCCGTTGTCTATGCGGGAACGGTTCTTGAGGAGGGCGAGCTTACCATTCTTGTGAAGCAGACCGGCGGATCCAGCCGTTACGAGAAGATTACCGCGATGATCGAAGAGTCCGAGAAACTGAAATCCGGACTGGAGAGCAAGGCAGAGCATCTGGCAGACCGTCTTGTACCGTATTCCCTTGGCGGAACGGCGTTGACGTATCTTCTGACCAGAAATGCAACGAAAGCACTCTCTATTCTGATGGTAGACTTCTCCTGTGCGTTAAAACTTGCCATGCCGATTTCCGTTCTCTCTGCAATCCGCGAGGCAAACCAGCACAAGATCACCGTAAAGGGCGGTAAATTCCTGGAGGCTGTGGCGGAAGCGGATACGATCGTTTTCGATAAGACCGGAACACTGACAAAAGCGCAGCCGACCGTAGCAGAGGTGGTATCCTTCAGCGAAACAAAGAGCCCGGATGAGCTTCTGCGCATCGCAGCCTGCCTGGAAGAGCATTTTCCGCATTCCATGGCAAAAGCCGTAGTAGACGCGGCAAAAGAGAAACATCTGGATCACGAGGAGATGCACTCCAAAGTAGAATATATCGTTGCACACGGTATTTCTACAACGATCAATGGCGAAAAAGCGATTATTGGAAGTTATCACTTCGTATTTGAGGATGAGAACAGTATCATTCTGGAAGGAATGGAAGAGAAGTTCCGTCATCTGCCGGAGGAGTATTCTCATCTCTATCTTGCCTTAGAAGGTGTACTTGCAGCAGTTATCTGCATTGAGGATCCGCTTCGTCCGGAGGCGGCCGAAATTATCCGTCAGCTGAAAAAAGCAGGTCTGAAAAAGATCGTCATGATGACCGGAGACAGCGAGCGCACGGCAAAAGCGATCGCGAAGAAGGTCGGCGTGGACGAGTACTATGCTGAGGTACTGCCGGAGGATAAGGCAAACTTTGTGGAGAAAGAAAAAGCAGAGGGACGTAAAGTCATTATGATCGGTGACGGTATTAACGATTCACCGGCACTTTCTGCCGCAGACGTTGGAATCGCCATCAGCGAGGGCGCAGAGATTGCGCGTGAGATCGCGGATATCACCGTTGCCGCAGACGATCTGGCAGAAATTCTGGTGCTTCGTATGCTGAGCAACCGTCTGATGAAACGGATTCATAAGAATTACCGCTTTATCGTTACGTTCAATGCCGGACTGATTCTGCTCGGCGTGGGCGGTATTTTACAGCCAACCACTTCCGCACTGCTTCACAATACATCTACTCTTTACATTGGCTTAAAGAGTATGGGTAACCTGCTGGACGAGCCGGTATAAAAAACAGAACAGAATAGCAACGGGAAAGCCGCCGGAGTCTTCTTCTTAAGATTCCAGCGGCTTTTTAACAAAAGCAGGGAAAGTCTCTGCTTCCATTGCGAATATTCTTTCACCAGCGTGATGTGAAAAAGAAAATGATACAATTTTCTCAAGAAAAGCCGGAAAAATTTGCAGGATATCCTTGACAAAATCCGACAAAAACGGTATGATATACCCAACAGTTAGATGTAGCTAACTAAAGTACAACGGATAAAACCAAAAATCATACGGGATCCCGGTAGAGGGATTCTTTCTTAAAACACAGGAGTTAGAATAAACTAATTTCAAGTAGCATAAGATAACAACAGAAAGGCAGGTAGAGAAGATGAGTGTCGTAATTATCGGTGGAAATGAAAGAATGGTGTGTCAATATACAGATATCTGTAAAGACTATGGATGTAAAGCAAAGGTGTTCCCGAAAGAGCATGGCTCCGTTAAGAAAAAAATTGGGAATCCGGATCTGATGATTCTCTTTACCAACACCGTATCCCACAAAATGGTCATCACTGCTTCCCAGGAAGCAAAGAAAAACAATATTCCGATCGCAAGAATCCATACCAGCAGTGCCACCGCACTTCGCTCGGTATTAGATGAGCACTGCGCAGCAGCAATGTAAGAAGGAGACGTAAAAGGCATGATTGAGAGATTTCTGATCGAACACTGTTCGGCAACGCTGGCTTCCATCAAAGCCGCAAATTTATGTAATATGACATTTTCATCCAAAGAAGAACTGGAAGATCAGATTTCATACTGGAGTGCCTGTCTGGAACCAAAAGGAATTCACATCTTTGTATTGCGGGAGCATGAGACGAGAGCACTGGTCTATGTGTACCGTGAAGGGCTTCTCCAGAAGGAGCTGGAAAATCCGGAGAATGCAGCGTTTTTAAAATCCTATGGATATGAAAATACAGACATTGCCTATGCACTGAATCGCCTGAAAACCCGGGTAGCAGAGTGTAAAGAAGGATTTCCGCATGAGATCGGTGTGTTTCTCAACTATCCGCTCGGTGATGTGATCGGTTTTATTGAGAACAAAGGCCACAATTATAAATGCAAGGGATGCTGGAAGGTCTATTGCAATGAGTGCGAAACACAGAAAACATTTCAGCGCTATCAGAAATGCAGAAACGTGTATCTGCGTCTCTGGAAGCAGGGAAGAAGCGTTTTACAGCTCACCGTAGCTGTTTAACATAAAATCCTGCATACCATAAAAAGGGCAGTAGGATCGGGGAAAGAAAAATCCCCCGGAATCAGAAAATAAAGAAAGAAGGATTTGAAACATGAGCAAAGTAGCAGTAGTTTATTGGAGTGGAACCGGCAACACAGAAATGATGGCACAGAAAGTAGCAGAGGGAGCAAAAGAGGCAGGCGCAGAAGTTTCTGTTCTGACTTGCGCAGATTTCTCTGCGGATGATGTAGATGCATACGATGCAATCGCTTTCGGATGCCCGGCTATGGGGGCAGAAGAGCTGGAAGATACCGAGTTCGAGCCAATGTTCTCCGCATGTGAATCCAAACTCTCCGGAAAGAAAATCGCTCTGTTCGGTTCCTATGGATGGGGAGACGGCGAGTGGATGCGCACCTGGGAAGAAAGCTGCAAAAATGATGGCGCCGAGCTGGTATGCGACAGCGTGATCTGCGCAGACGCGCCAGATGATGAAGCTGAGGCAGCATGCATTGCACTTGGAAAAGCACTCTGCTAAGCATAAATAAAAGGAAGAAAAAGCGGCAGCCCTTTTGTCTGGGACTGCCGCTTTTTTTTTCGGACAATGAGAAAGACTCGCTGTCATTTGGCTGTTAAAATTCGGTATCATCCGCATCGGATGGCCGTGACGGTTTTAAAAGAATTCCGTTGATTTCCACTTCATCGGCTGCCTCGATCAGAATATACGGTGTTCCGTCGATCGTACGGGTTTCGATGAGCTGGGCCTTTTCCGGGCTGACTTTGATGATAACATCCGGGGTGCGGATCTCGTAGTTCCGTGTACTGGCCACGTTCGAGGCAACGAAGCTTGCTTTCTCATCCGCAATGGATTCGTACTTCTCGTCGAACTCGTCAAGCTGTTCATTCGGTACGCCGCTGCTGGCGAGCAGACGTTTTACCTCGTGTTTATCGAGCACCACCGGTTCCGGATCGTCTTTCCGCTCTTCAATCATGGTATTTAAGTTCTCCTGAATGGTCATAACAGTAGAAAAATCACAGGCGGAATCGAGAGTTTCTTCTATAATAGACTGAAACGTTTCTTTCTGAGATTTCGCGGAAAGCGGCGCCTGACAGCCCAGGAAGTGGTCGAGAAAGTCCGGCTGATCCATCTCTGCGTTTTTCGTGAAATACAGCAGATTGTGGATATCCGTGTTGCGGTCTGTGAAGGCCGGGAAGAGAAAACCGTTTTCCGGTGCGCCGACCACCCAGTCCTGCACGCGGTTTTCAATCGTATTGTGGGACACATTGTAGCAGAGACCCGGTTTGTCGAGTTTTACCGGGCAGATGCTGCAGAGGATAAATTCATAGACGTAATCGGAAGCATCGTCCATATCCAGATTATCAGAAGCGCGTCCCGGTACATCGTATGCACCATGGATCAGAATAATATAGTAGTTTTCCGGATAGAGATAATCCGCCATCACCTTTTCATAAAATTCATCAATCAGCGCTTCGTCCTTCAGCTCACTGTTGCGGAGTTTTAAGAGAAACTCCTGTGTGCCGCCCTCACTTTCCTGGGAGAGCGGGAACTCCATATTCAGCAGATTCTTTCCGATGGTACCGGAGAGGGTGCTTTTAAAAATCTTAAAATACTTAAACATTTCTTCCTCTTCGAGAGAGAGAAACGCTTCTTTTAATTTTGTCTTAATATTCTTTTCCGCATCCACATAGCATCCGCAGATTCGCGTGATCGCACAGTGGGATGGGGTAAACAGTTTTTTAATTTCGGCAATTTCCTTTTTGTTCATATAGAATGCTCCTTTATCAGCAATTTCGTATCTTAGACAAGTACTTTCTATTATAGACCATAGGGAAGGGAAAAGGCAAGAAAGAAAATAGCGACTATATCTTATTATACTTTAAATATAATTTCAAAAATCTTGACAGAGGTACCGATTCTGTTATACGATTAGGTCTAATAAAGGGGAGTAATTTGAGTTTGAAAATTTGCGTTTGCAAGTTTTCCGATTATTCAGCTACTTAAATGGATACGCATGAAATTAAGAAAAAGAGGAGAATGATAGTGGATATAAGTAAAAAATCTGTAAAAAAAATCCGGGAACTTATTGTGTTTACAGCATTTCTTGTGGTCGCACTGTGGAAGTTTAATGTGGTACTCGATGTGTTGAAAGCAATATGGGGGATCGTATTTCCATTTGTACTTGGCGGAGCGATCGCATTTGTGACCAACGTGCCAATGAGCTTTTTGGAAAAGAAAATTTTTGGAAGGGCAAAAAAAGAAAATAAGATAGTCGAAAAACTGGCAAGACCGATAAGCCTGTTCCTCACGATCGTATTTGCGGTTGGCGTGATTGTACTGGTGATGTTTGGTGTGATTCCGCAGCTTACGCGGACAATAGGAACCCTGATGATGAGTATCGCTGATTTTATTCCGCAGATGCAAAGCTGGATCCGGGAGTTTTCCCATAATAACCAGGAAATCATGAAGCTTGTAGATCAGGTACAGTTTAATCCGGATCAGGCGATCAAGTGGGGGATAAGCCTACTTGGAAATGGTGCAGGAAATATGATGAATATCACAATGTCAGCAGTGGGTTCCATAGTTAGTGGATTGGCAGCCTTTTTTGTTGCATTTTCCTTTGCCTGCTATGTCCTTTTTCAGAAGGAAACGCTGCAGGTGCAGATTCGAAAAGTATTTTTCGCTTTTCTTCCAAAGGAAAAAGCAGATGCTTTTCTTAAAGTCTGCTCTCTGACTTATCAGACATTTGCAAATTTTCTTACAGGTCAGTGTCTGGAAGCCGTGATCCTTGGCTGTATGTTTGTTGTGATATTGAGCATTTTGAGGATGCCATATGCACTTTTGATTGGAGTTTTAATTGCGTTTACGGCATTGATCCCGATTTTCGGAGCCTTCATCGGGTGTGCAGTGGGAAGCTTTTTGATCTTTATGGTAAATCCGAAACAGGCAATTTTATTTATTATAGTATTTCTGGTGCTGCAGCAGATCGAGGGAAATCTGATCTATCCTCATGTTGTGGGTGAGTCTGTAGGGCTTCCATCGATTTGGGTTCTTGCAGCAGTTACGATCGGCGGAAATCTTATGGGAATTATAGGTATGCTTGTTTTTATTCCGTTGCTTTCCGTGTTCTATACTATTTTTCGGGAATTCGTATATCTGCATCTGAAAAAAAAGCATATCAAACAGGTGACAAAGACAGAAATAGAAGAAGATACGGCGGAAGAAATGGTAAATAGTGAGATACCAGAGGTGAAATGATAGAATCCCGTCTTTGACAGCTGTATGGTGATAAAACGGTTACAAACCCAGTAAATATGGGTATTGTGGCCGTTTTTTTTTGTAGATCATTATTCAACCGTCAAACTTCCGGGTGTTTTTTATAGCAGTCCCAGAAAATAATGCAAAACTTCAGCACTGCAGAACGTGAATTACTGCGTCACAGATTTTTGTATCTTAGACAAGTACTTCCTATGATAGACTACAGGGAAGGGAAAGGCAGGAAAGAAAAAAATGTACAATGGATATTACAACTGTCTTGTCACATGACAAAAGTTGTGGTATACTAAGCGCTAAAGTGTTAAAAAAATATCACGATTCAGGGTTCTGAATCGTTATAGTAAAAATAGGAAGGAAACAAAACCAATGGATACCAGAAGAGAAAAGCTGGAAGCATTAAAGAAAGAAAAAAACGCTGTCATCATGGCACACTATTACGTGCCGGATGAGGTGCAGGAAATTGCCGATTACATCGGGGATTCGTATTACTTAAGCGACATGGCGACGAAAGTGGACGCCAGTGTCATCGTTCTCTGCGGCGTTCGTTTCATGGGTGAGAGCGCCAAAATCTTAAACCCGGGCAAAAAAGTACTGCTCCCAGATCTGCATGCCGACTGTCCGATGGCTCACATGGCAGCGATTGAAAAAATCAAGGAAGTCCGGCAAGAGTACCCGGATGTGGCTGTCGTATGCTATGTCAATTCCACCGCGGAATTAAAAAGTCATTCCGACGTCTGTGTCACCTCCTCCAACGCAGTAAAAATTGTAAAAGAACTGCCGAACCACGACATCTTCTTTATCCCTGATGAGCATCTTGGTACCTATGTGGCTGAGCAGGTGCCGGAGAAACATATCATCTTAAATGACGGTTTCTGCCACGTACATGCTGCCATCCGCCCGGAAGCCGCAAAGGCTGCAAAGGAAGCGCGCCCGCAGGCAAAGCTTCTCGTTCACCCGGAGTGCAGAAGTGAAGTCGTTGCACTTGCCGATTATGTCGGAAGCACCGCAGGCATCATCAAATATGCCGAGGCAAGTAAAGATACCGAGTTTCTCGTTGCAACCGAGCTTGGTGTTTTCGCGGAGCTGAAAAAGCGCTGCCCGGATAAGAAGTTTTATGCAGTGGGAAATACGCAGATCTGCCCAAATATGAAAAAAGTAACATTGGACAAATTAATAGAAGCACTGGAAAACGAGGAGAATGAAGTTCTGTTAAGCGAACAGGAAATTTCAGACGCACATGCGCCGCTGTTAAGAATGCTCGAGCTTGCAAAGTAACAAAATAAGCAGAACGCAGAAGCGGAAAAGAGGAAACGAAATGAAAAAGTATTATGATGCAGTGATTGTAGGATGCGGTGTGGCAGGATGCTTTACGGCACTTCATCTGCCCCAGGAAGCCGATATTCTGATGATAACAAAAGCAGATACCGAGGACAGCGACTCCTTCCTCGCACAGGGCGGTATTTGTGTTCTGAAAAACGAGAGCGATTACGATGCGTTCTATGAAGATACGATGCATGCCGGGCACTATGAAAATACGCCGGAATCCGTCGACATTATGATCCGTTCTTCCCGAAATGTTATCAATCAGCTCATTGCCTGGGGTGTGGATTTCCGTCGCGATGAGAACGGAGAACTCTGCTATACGAAAGAAGGCGCACATTCTACCAACCGCATCCTGTTCCACGACGATGTAACCGGAAAGGAGATTACGAGCAAGCTTCTCGCGCAGGTAAAAAAGCTGCCGAACGTGACGCTTCTTGCGCACACGGAAATGTGTGATATTCTTTCCGGCAAAAATGGCTGCGAGGGTGTTCTGATCCGGGATGAAGAAGGAAAGCTGGTTCCGGTTTATGCCAGGGATGTGATCTGGGCGTGCGGCGGTATTGGCGGAATTTATGACAATTCTACGAACTTCCCGCATCTGACAGGAGATGCACTTGCAATTGCGATCCACAGGAACGTAGCACTGAAAAATGTCAATTACGTACAGATTCACCCAACAACGCTGTATTCCCAAAAGAAAGGCCGCCGTTTCCTGATTTCCGAATCTGTCCGCGGAGAGGGCGCTGTACTGCTCGATAAAAATGGCGAGCGTTTCACCGATGAACTGCAGCCGCGTGACATGGTATCCCGTGAGATCCACCGTCAGATGGAAAAGGACCACACGAAGCACGTATGGCTTTCCCTGAAAACGATTCCGCTCGATGTAAAAGAACGGTTCCCGAATATTTACCAGAAATGCCTGGAAGAGGGATACGATATCACGAAAGAACCGATTCCGGTTGTACCGGCACAGCATTACTTTATGGGCGGCGTCAAGGTAGACAGCAATAGCGAAACGACGATGGATCATCTGTATGCAGCAGGTGAGACGAGCTGCAACGGCGTGCACGGTGCAAACCGTCTGGCAAGCAATTCTCTGCTGGAGAGCCTTGTATTCGCAGAGCGCGCGGCAAAGAAGATGGCTGCCGAATGGGCCGCAGAGGGTCTTGTAGAGAACGCAGACCGCAAAGAAACGGCAACGGAGCCGAAGGAAGATGAATGGAAGCTCCTTGCAAAACGGTACGATATTAGAAAAGAAGATTACCAGGATATGGAAGAATATGCAGAACGCTGCAAAGAGAGCATCTGGGATGCGATCAGAAAGGAAGACAAATATGAATCCAATCACAAGAACACTAAATGTGGATAATCTGCTGCTGTTGGCGCTGCAGGAAGATATCTCCAGTGAAGATGTAACCACGAATGCTGTCATGCCAGAAGCCTGCCAGGGAACGGTACAGCTTCTCTGCAAACAGGACGGCGTCATTGCCGGTATGGAAGTATTTGCAAGAGTATTTACGCTGCTCGATGAGAAAACCGAGATTATTCCGTATGTGAAAGACGGCGATGAAGTCAAAAAAGGCGATCTGCTCGCAACCGTAAACGGCGATATCCGTGTTCTGCTGTCCGGTGAGAGAACCGCGCTCAATTATCTGCAGCGGATGAGCGGAATCGCAACGTATACGAGAAGCGTTGCGAAGCTGCTCGAAGGTTCCAAAACGACCCTTCTCGATACCAGAAAAACGACCCCGAATATGCGTATTTTTGAAAAATATGCAGTCAAAATCGGTGGCGGCCAGAATCACCGCTACAATCTGTCCGACGGCGTTCTGTTAAAGGACAACCATATTGGAGCTGCAGGCAGTGTCACAAAAGCGATCGAGATGGCACGCGATTATGCTCCGTTTGTGCGTAAGATTGAAGTCGAGTGTGAAAACCTCGATATGGTCCGCGAAGCAGCAGATGCAGGTGCCGACATTATCATGCTCGACAATATGACTCCGGCGCAGATGAAAGAGGCGGTAGCCGTCATCAACGGCAGAGCAAAAACCGAGTGCTCCGGAAATGTGACAAAAGAAAATATCGCCACTATCCTCGACACCGGCGTAGACTATGTTTCCAGCGGTGCACTGACGCATTCTGCACCGATTCTTGATGTATCATTGAAAAATCTGCATCCAATAGAATAAGTATAAAAATAGGAATCATTTCCTTATAGATATAAAAATCGCGAAATAAAAAAGCTTCTGTTCCTCCCGGAAAAAGGGAAGAACAGAAGCTTTTTTAAACAGGAAACTTCGTTGAATTTTCTTATAAAAAATTCTCCGGGTTTAGATTCCTTTTTTAAACAGGAGAAAGGAATATCCGATCGGAATCAAAACCAGCGCTGCGATCGTGAGAAATAAAATCCATTCAAGCTGCAGAAAGCTGTTTACGATCATGGCAACGCCGCCGATGATCCAAACCCAGCCGGCGAGGCGGTGAGTGCGGTTCCAGTTTTCCTGACTGTGAAGGGTCCATGGAACCTTGATGCCGGTTGTGTAGTTCTGTTTGCATTTTGGCATGTAATTGCCGATGAGAATAAAGAGAAGGCCGACAATCCCATTGCTAACAAAACCGATATCAACTGCGATGCCGACTGCGTTTGCGTAGATGGAGCAGCAGACGATCAGAGAGGTTACAGGTATGATCCACAGAACAAGACGGATCATCTTCGGGCCGATGTTCTGCCGCTTCGGATCAGAAAAAGTGAGAACAGCGGTAAAAATCTGCAGAGCGGCAAGAAACAGAGGAATACCGATCACTGCCATCGTTTTGCTGCTCCAGCCGTTTGGAACATTGTTTGTGCCAAAATGGGTGGCAATGGTGTCCGGCATGCGATTCCAGAGCAGAAGTCCGATCACCATCGGAAAAAGAGAAATGAGTGTTGTCAGAATCAGTGTTGTTTTATATTTTTTCCACATCAGAAGTGCCTCCTTTGAGCTCTGAAATCCAGAGCATGATTTCTTCCAGGACGGAAGTGTTGAGTTCATAATAAATAAAATTTTTCTCCCGGGATTCCAGCACAAGGTCTGCTTTTTTCAGAATACCGAGATGGTAGGAGATGGTTGCACCTGCCATATCAAAGTGCGATCCGATCTCCCCGGCAGAAAGTCTTTCGTTTTTCAGAAGCTCCAGAATCCTTCGCCGGACAGGATCGGAGAGAGCTTTAAACGTTTCTGCGAATGCCATGGAAACCTCCTTTCCGGCAGTATGAATGCAAATTAATTAGAAATTCATCTAAATACTTTTTATCACATGGAAAGCGAAAAGTCAATAAGCATTTCGAAAAAATTCCAAATAGTTTTATTGTTGATTTTGAGTTGCTATTTTCTGCAGAATACGCTACGATAAGGGAAAAGTTGTAGAAAAAGGGGGACAAAAACATGAAAAAACACCTGTCCGTGCGCTACGGCACGATTCAGGGCTGCTACTGGATGGGATACGCGGCACTGATGGGGTATGCCAGCGTTTATCTTCTTGAAAAAGGCTTCACAAACACACAAATCGGCCTTCTGACGGCAGTTGGCTGTATCGTGTCAGCGGTTCTGCAGCCTGCGCTGGCATCCTACGCAGATCGGCCGGAAAGCCCGTCCGTACGAACAATGCTCCTTGGAGCGAACCTGATTCAGCTTGTTCTTGTCATTTCCCTTGCTGCAACGGCAGAAAGCAGTTCTATGGTGGTAAGGACACTGCTGTACGGCGCAAGCATTACGATGTTGATGCTGATGATTCCGTTCGTTAATTCTCTTGGTATGGAGACGATCCGCCAGGGAGAGGAACTTGATTACGGAATCGGGCGCGGCATGGGTTCCGTTGCATATGCGATTGCATCATGGCTGCTCGGCCGGCTGACCGCATCCTTTGGAGCAGACATGATTCCGATCTGGGCTATCGCGCTGACCATTCTTTTTCTCGCCTGTGTATTTCGTTTTCCGTTTAAAAAGGACAGAAAAAAAGCAGAAGCAGAAAAAGAAGAGACAAGAGCAGCCGGTCCGGTCGATTTTCTGAAACGGTATCCGTCCTTCGCGGTAGTACTGCTTGGCTGCATTCTGATCTTTATGTCACATAGCCTGATTAACAGCTTCAATTATCAGATTGCAATGGCAAAAGGTGGTGGCAGCGGTGAGATGGGAAATGCGATGACCATCTCTGCAGTTTCCGAGCTGCCAACGATGTTTCTGTTCGGCTATCTGCTGAAAAAGAAGAGCAGTGTTTTCTGGTTCCGCCTCTCCGGCCTGTTTTTTGTCCTGAAAAGCATAGGAACCTTCCTGGCCTTTAATATTCCGACATACTACGCTGCTCAGCCGTTCCAGATGTTCGGCTGGGCGCTGATCAACGTCGCCTGCGTCTATTACGTGGACGGCATCATGGAGCCGCAGGATTCGATTAAAGGACAGGCATATATGGCGATGACCATCACCGCAGGAAATGTAATGAGCTCCCTGTTTGGCGGCTGGCTTATCGATGCAGCCGGTGTTGGCGCGATGCTGATCTGCGCATCTCTTGCGGCCTTCATCGGCTGGCTGATTGTGTGCCTCGGTTCGAAAGAAGCAAAAACTGCATAGGAAAGATAAAAGAAAGCGCCCGAAACCGAACGTGGTTCCGGGCGCTTTGCCGTACAGCTCTTATTTATTTCTGTTTCCTGTATACTTCTCATCACAGTATTTGCAACGGTAAACCTCTTTTTCCGGGTCAGCCAGGATAAAGACATGTTTTAATCCCTGCTCAATAGAGGTGATACAGCGCGGGTTTTTACATTTAATCACATCAACCACCTGTTTCGGCAGATGAAGTTCTTTTTTCTCCGTAATCTCGCCGTCTTTAATGACATTGACAGTGATATTGTGATCGATAAAGCCTAAGATGTCAAGATCCATCTTATCAACCGAACACTCAACTTTCAGAATGTCCTTTTTTCCCATTTTTTCACTTTTGGCATTTTTAATAATGGCTACGGTACAGTCCAGCTTGTCCAGTCCCAGATCATGGTAAATGGTCATAGCCTTTCCTGCTTTAATATGGTCGAGCACGAAGCCCTCTTCAATACGTCCTACGTTCAGCATAGCGAAAGATGCTCCTTTCTTAATCGACTTTGATGTTCAGCAGCGTCAGAATCAGGGCCATACGTGCATAAACACCGTACTGAACCTGTTTAAAGTAAGCAGCGCGCGGGTCATTATCCACGTCAACGGAGATCTCATTGACACGCGGCAGCGGATGCAGAACCAGCATTTCCGGAGAAGCAAGATCCATTTTGGACTGATCCAGAATATAGAAATCCTTCATGCGGATGTAATCATCCTCGTTGAAGAAACGTTCTTTCTGGACACGGGTCATATAAAGAACATCCAGCTTCGGGAGAACATCTTCCATTTTAATAACTTCCTCAAATGGAACATTGTTCGCCCGCAGCACATCATCACGGATGTAATCCGGGAGACGAAGCTCCTCCGGGGAGATTAATACAATTTTAATGCCGGTATAACGAACCAGCGCTTCAATCAGGGAATGAACCGTTCTGCCGAATTTAAGATCACCGCAGAAGCCGATGGTAAGATTGTTCAGGCGACCCTTTAAAGAACGGATGGTAAGAAGATCGGTAAGAGTCTGCGTCGGATGCTGATGTCCGCCATCACCTGCGTTGATCACAGGAATACGGGAGTACATCGATGCAACGAGCGGAGCGCCTTCTTTCGGATGACGCATGGCACAAATATTTGCAAAGCAGGATACCACGCGGATGGTGTCGGCTACGCTTTCACCTTTGGAAGCGGAAGAAGAATTGGCAGAAGAAAAACCAAGAACAGTACCGCCAAGATTCATCATGGCAGCCTCAAAGCTGAGACGGGTGCGTGTGCTTGGTTCATAAAATAAAGTAGCAAGTCTTTTGCCATCGCAGGCATGTGCATATTTCTCCGGGTTCTTTTCAATATCGTTCGCCAGATCCATTAACTGATCCAGTTCTTCGACCGAGAAATCAAGGGGACTCATTAAGTGTCGCATATATTACCTCCTATGAAGATCCTTATTTTTGTTACCGTTCACAGGTTCCCTGCGAACGGTAACATTCGCAGCCCTCATTTAAAGTTTTGCTTCGCAAAAGGAGGGCTGCTCACGCCTGAATCACTTTCTTACGCAGCGAAACAGCAGGTGTTTCACTGCTGAGTGAACAGTAATTTATTTTTTCTGTGTTCCACCTTAACACAAAAACAGGATAAATGCAAGATAAAAAATGGCAGGAAAAAGGTCGAAAAGCAGAGTAATATGAAATGTGAAAAAATAAAGTGAAATAGCAGTCAAAAAGGAAAAAGATTGTACAAAAGCCGAATTTCGGAAGATCTTTTCTTGTAAATTAAGCGGAGATGGAGTAAAATATTGATATCTGCAACAAATGCAGAGTATCAGGAGGACCAGATATGCTAGACTTAGGAAAAATCCGCGACGAGATCGATGCCACCGATGACGAGATCGTCCGCCTGTTCCAGTACCGGATGGCGCTGACGGCGGAGGTTGCGCAGTACAAGATAGAGACAGGAAAAGCCGTTTTCGATGCAGAACGTGAGCGCCAGAAGCTGGAAAAGCTGACAGGCGAGGGAACAAATGCATTCAATACAAAAGGCATCCAGGAGCTGTTCCAGCAGATCATGTCGATCAGCCGGAAACGCCAGTATCAGCTGCTGACAGAAAACGGCGGCGAGGAGATGACCGATTACACGCAGGTTGACCACCTCCCGACACACGGCAAAAGAGTTGTCTTCCAGGGTGTGGAGGGCGCCTACAGTTTCGGTGCGATGAAAGAATTTTTCGATGATACGATTACAAGCTTTCACGTAGATACCTGGAAAGAGGCGATGGAGGCGATTACGAGGGGCGAAGCCGATTATGCCGTGCTTCCGATCGAGAACTCCACAGCAGGCATTGTATCCGATATTTATGATCTTCTGGTGGAATATCCGCACTACATCGTCGGTGAGCAGGAATTGCCGGTGGAGCATGTGCTGATGGCACTGCCGGGAGCAAAGGCTGAGGAGATCCGCACCGTGATTTCCCATCCGCAGGCGCTGGCGCAGTGCCGCCGTTTCCTGGATTCCAATGAAAACTGGAAGACGGAAGAGCGTCTCAATACAGCCGCCGCTGCAAAAGAAGTATCCGAGAGCGGTGATCTTACGATGGCAGCCGTCGGAAGTCCGTACGCTGCAGAGCATTTCGGACTGCAGATCTTAAAAGAAGGTATTTTTGATGCCCAGGGAAATACGACACGCTTTGTTATCATTTCTGGGCAGAAACGCTTTGTAAAAGATGCACAGAAAATCAGCGTATGCATGGAACTGCCGCATCAGAGCGGTTCTCTTTACAACGCACTGGCACATTTTATTTACAACGATCTGAACATGACCAAAATCGAGTCCCGCCCGATTCCGCAGCGGAAATGGGAGTACCGTTTCTTCGTGGATTTCGAGGGGAACTTAAGCGATCCGGCAGTCAAAAACGCACTGCGCGGATTGCAGGCAGAATCCGCGAAATTCCGGATTTTCGGAAATTATTAATCCAGAAGAGAGGGCCGTACCAAGCGGCCTTTTCGCATAAATAAAATGAAAAATGACAGGAAGGAAGAGACAAAAGATGATTAGAATAGAAGAATGTATCCTCTACCGCGATTTCGCAGAGGGGGAGGTACTGCGCGATATGACGATACTGGTGGAGACCTACAAAAAACTGGTCAATGCTCAGATTTCCCTGAAGGACCGCCGGTTCCGTGAGAATATGAGCGCATATGAGCCGCAGTTTTATGAGGCACTGAACCGCCTTGTCGAGATGGCAAATCGCTACGGCTTCTCCGGAAATCTCTGGCACGATTATCTGACATATCTTCTGGTCAACAAAGAAAATGCATTTTCTACCTCCTGCGAGATTGTCGGAAAAGTCGAGGGAAGCATCAACCAGATGGCAAAACATGATTTTGTCCGTTTCAAAGAGCTGTTCGATTTCGATATCTGTGTTTTCGACGAAATTTTCGAATCCGGCGATGCTTCCGTCATCAGCGATTACGAGAACACCGACAGCCCGAACAAGCTGTTCAACAAAGAAGTCCGCGACCGCATCTGCGAACTGGCCATCCGTCTTGCAAAAGCAGAATCTGTCGACGAATTTATGGATGATATGATTCAGTTCTACAAAGACTTTGGAGTAGGAAAACTGGGACTGCACAAAGCATTCCGCATCGCACACGTTGGCGAAAATGTTGAGATCATCCCGATCACCAACATCCCGGATGTGCGCCTTTCCGACCTTGTCGGCTACGAAATTCCAAAGCAGAAGCTGATCGACAACACGAAAGCGTTCGTCGAGGGCAAAAAAGCCAACAACTGCCTGCTTTTTGGTGATGCCGGAACCGGAAAATCCTCCAGCATTAAAGGTATCCTGAATGAGTATTACGATCAGGGACTTCGTATGATCGAGGTTTACAAGCATCAATTCCAGGATCTGAACGAGCTGATTGCGCAGATCAAAAACAGAAATTATAAATTCATTATCTACATGGACGATCTTTCTTTCGAGGAGTTTGAGATCGAGTACAAATACCTGAAAGCTGTGATCGAGGGAGGTCTGGAAAAACGCCCGGACAATATCCTCATCTATGCGACCTCCAACCGCCGCCACCTGATCAAGGAGAACTACAGCGACAAAGAGGGAACGAGACAGGATATGCACACCTCCGATACGGTACAGGAGAAGTTGTCCCTGGTATACCGCTTCGGTGTCAGCATCTATTTCGGTGCGCCGGATAAGAAAGAGTTCCAGAAGATCGTTTCCGTTCTGGCAGACCGCTACGGCGTGAAGTTAAGCGAGGAAGAGCTTTTAGCAGAAGCAAATAAATGGGAACTGTCCCACGGCGGTCTGTCCGGCCGTACCGCACAGCAGTTTATCGATTATCTGCTCGGAAAACAGTAAAAAGAAAAAGGTCAAAAAGTCCGCTTGGTATTGGGAGCGGGCTTTTTGGGATATCCTTTGAAAAAGAAGGAGGAAAAGCATATATGCAGTATTCCACATTTGCTGCCATTGATATCGGCAGCTACGACGTCATTCTGGAGATTTTCGAGATCTCCAAAAAGCAGGGGATCCGGAGCGTGGATAAGATCTGCCACCGGATGGAGCTTGGAAAAGATACGTACACGCTGGGAAAAATTCGCCCGGAAATGGAAGAAGAGCTGTGCCGTGTACTCGCAGATTTTGTGCGGATTATGGAAGGCTATCGCGTGGACGATTACCGTGCAACGGCATCCAGTGCGATCAGTGAGGCGTCGAACAGTCTCTATGTCCTTGGAAAAATTCATCAGTTGACCGGTCTTTCTGTCACGGTTCTCTCCAACTCGGAGCAGCGTTTTCTTAGCTATAAAGCGCTCGCGGCGATGGAGGACAATTTTAACAAGATCATTGAAAAGGGAACTGCGATTCTCGATCTTGACGGTGGCAGTTTTCAGATTTCCCTGTTCGACAAGGATGCACTTGTCACAACACAGAACATCCGCATGGGAAGTCTTCGCATCCGCGAGCGTCTTGCCGGAATTCAGAGTGAGACGGAACATTACGAAGAGATGGTCGAGGAGCTGATCTGGAACGAGGTATCAAGCTTTAAAAAGATGTATCTGAAAGACCGTAAAATTGAAAACATTATGCTGATCGGCGATGTTTTCACCGACAGTGTTTATCAGAACATTGAAGAAAAAACTACAAAAATCATTTCCCGCGAAAACTTTAATACCTGGTATGAGAAAATTATCCGCCAGTCACCGATGGAGCTCGCCGTAAAACTTGGTATTCCGCTGGAAAACGCTTCACTGATGTATCCGTCTGCTGTGATTTATAAATGTCTGATTGATATGATGGGTGCGGAGCATATCTGGATTCCGGGCGTGCATATGACACGTGGTATTGCATACGAGTATGCGGAGCAGATGAAACTGCTGAAAGGCGGTCATAATTTCGAAAATGATATTCTGATGGCGGCAAAAAATATCGGAAAACGGTACGCCGTAAACCGGCCGCACGTCCAGAATCTGGAGATGACGGCGCTTGCCATGTTTGATGCGACGAAAAAGATGCACGGCATGAAAGAACGCGAGCGGCTGCTGCTTCGGATGGCGGTGATGCTGCACGATGTCGGAAAATACATCAGCCTTAATAATGTAGCGGATTCTTCCTATAATATTATCATGTCAAACGAAATCATCGGACTGTCCCATATTGAACGGGAGATGGTCGCACTGATTGCAAAATACAATACGGCAGTGCTTCCATCCTACGATGAGCTGGTGATGGAATCGTCGCTTAGTGCAGAACAGTATCTGACCGTATCGGAGTTGACAGCAATCGTCCGTCTGGCGAATGCACTAGATCGGAGTCACCTGCAGAAAATCCAGTCGATCCGCGCTGTCTTAAAGGAGAGAGAACTGCATCTGTCTCTGACGGTTGACCGTGATTTCACACTGGAGCAGGGACTGTGCCAGGATAAATTAGATTTTTTCAATGAGGTATTCAGCATACAGCCGATTATTAAGATGAAACGGCAGATGTAAGGAGGCGAACAAGATGGATGTAACACCATATAAGAAACCGGAATATTTTCGAAACCGGGAATTGAGCTGGATCAGCTTCGACGAGCGTGTTTTAAACGAGGCGCGGGATAAGAGTATTCCGCTGTTTGAACGTCTGAAATTTATCAGCATTACCTCCTCCAATCTGGATGAGTTTTATATGGTCCGTGTGGCTTCACTAAAAGACCAGGTGCATGCAAACTATACGAAAAAGGATCTGTCCGGCATGGATGCGAAGGAGCAGCTTACCGAGATCAGCAAACGGACGCATGAGCTGGTGCAGCTGCAGTACAATACGTACAATCGCTCGGCGGTTCCGTCTCTGGAGCACGTTGGCCTTACGATTATCAGTGAGCACGAGAAGCTGACGAAGGAGCAGGCGGAGTATGCGGATTCCTATTTTGAGGAAAACATTTACCCGGTTCTGACCCCGATGGCCATGGATTCGGCCCGCCCGTTCCCGTTGATCCGGAACAAAACATTGAATATCGGTGCACTGGTGCAGAAGAAAGAGGATTCGCTTCTGAGCCGTGCGGAGGATAAGAAAGAGAAGAAAGGCAAGGAGAAGGAAAAGGAGAAAGAACTGGAATTTGCGACGGTTCAGGTTCCTTCGGTACTGCCGCGTTTTATTCTGCTTCCGCAGGATGAAAAGACGGGACAGCGGTATGTGATTCTTCTGGAGGAGATCATCGAGCGGAACATTGGAAAGCTGTTCTTAAGCTACGATGTGGTCTGCGCGCATCCGTACCGTGTTATGCGAAATGCAGATCTTTCGATCGATGAGGATGAGGCTTCCGACCTGTTAAAAGAGATCCAGAAGCAGCTTAAAAAACGTCAGTGGGGCGAAGTGATCCGTCTGGAAGTGGAAGATAAGATGGATAAGCGGCTCCTGAAGATGCTGGAAAAAGAGTTTGACATCGATGAAGACGACCTGTTCCGGATTCCGGGACCGCTCGATCTGACGTTTTTAATGAAAATGTATGGGCTCGACGGCTTTGATGAGTATAAAATTCCAAAATACATTCCAGCAGCAGTTCCGGCGCTGATGAATGAGGATGACATTTTTACAAACATCCGAAAAGGAGACATCTTACTGCATCATCCTTATATGACGTTTGATCCGGTCGTGCAATTTGTACAACAGGCAGCAAAGGATCCGGATGTACTGGCAATCAAACAGACGCTGTACCGTGTGAGCGGCAATTCTCCGATTATTGCAGCACTGGCTCAGGCGGCGGAAAATGGCAAACAGGTTTCCGTACTGGTGGAATTAAAGGCACGGTTTGACGAAGAAAACAATATTGTCTGGGCGAAGATGCTGGAAAAGGCGGGATGCCATGTGATTTATGGTCTTCTGGGACTGAAAACACACAGTAAGATTACACTGGTGGTTCGGCGCGAGGAGACAGGCATTCGCAGATATGTACATCTTGGCACGGGAAACTATAACGATTCTACGGCAAAGCTGTATACGGACTGTGGCCTGTTGACATGCAATGCAAAGATCGGTGAGGATGCAACAGCAGTATTTAACATGCTTTCGGGCTATTCGGAGCCGGATCACTGGAACAAACTGGTGGTTGCGCCACTCTGGATGAAAGACAGATTCCTGCATCTGATTGCTATGGAGGAGGAACACGCGAAGAAGGGACAGAAAGCGCATATTATTGCGAAGATGAACTCGTTATGCGACCGCGATATTATTGCGGCGCTTTACAGTGCTTCGGCAGCCGGAGTAAAGATTGACCTGATTATCCGGGGAATCTGTTGTCTGAAGGTTGGAATCCCGGGTGTCAGCGAGAATATTACCGTTCGCTCGATTGTCGGCAATTTCCTGGAACATGCGCGGATTTTCTACTTCTACAGTGGTGGAAATGAAGAGGTGTTTATGGGAAGCGCGGACTGGATGCCGCGAAATCTGGAAAAACGGGTGGAGATTGTGTTCCCGGTTGAGGATGAGCAGATCAAGAAAGAAGTAATGCATATTCTTGATATCCAGATGAAGGATAATGTGAAAGCCAGTATTTTACAGGCAGACGGAACGTATACAAAGCCGGATAAGCGCGGAAAGATGCTGGTGAATTCACAGGAGTATTTCTGCAGGGAGGCAACGGAAAGAGCGGAAAAACCAAAAGAACAGGAAAACAGCAGGGTGTTTGTGCCGGCGGAACCGGTGGAATAGGTTTGGACGGACGCCCCGTAACGCACACAAGGGTGATGCGCGGTTTCGGGAGCTAGTAATTCTAAGGCTCTGTCATTTTGCTAAAACCATGCGCCAAAAATCAAAACTCGCTGTCGCTCAGACAGTTGATTTTTGGCGCATAACGCAAAATGCCAGAACCTAAGAATTACACGCTCCCTGCAAATGCGCATCACCCTTGTGTGCGTTACGGGGCTGTGTGAAGGACGGACACGGATGTGGGAGCGGGAGCGCCCACTGCGTTGACATGAAAGAAGAATATGGTATGTTGTGATGAGAAAGAGCTGCAGCTTTGAGAGTTGCGGCGTTTTTTTGTGTCAAAAATAATCTGTTGGGTATTGGGAAAAGGAATGGCTATTCAGAATTTGTTTTGAAAATTGGTTTTGCGGGTGATTTTCGGGGATTTTACAAAGAGTGATCTGGAAGAGTGGCTGGAAAAGAAGGGGATGGAGACGGAGATAAGGGAAAATGTGGACATTTTTTGTAAAGTAACCGGTTATTTTATTAACGGATATTTTACAAAGCGGTGGTAGTGAGCTTTACGGAAGGAAAGGTATAATGAATCTCGACAAGACGAGGAGGAAGAAAAACGAATGTCAAATATTGTGTTGAAGAATGTCTGTAAATCTTATGATAAGGAACATTATGCGGTTCAGGATTTTTCGCTTGAAATACCGGATCGGGAGTTTGTGATTTTTGTTGGACCTTCCGGCTGCGGAAAATCGACGACGCTTCGGATGATTGCCGGTCTTGAGGAGATTACGAGCGGGGAGCTCTGGATTGATGGACAGCTTTGTAATTATGTAGAAGCAAAGGATCGCGATCTTTCGATGGTATTTCAGAACTACGCGCTTTATCCGAATATGACGGTATATGAAAACATGGCGTTTTCTCTGAAAATCCGGAAACAGCCCAAGGATGAAGTTGATAAAAAGGTACATGAGGCAGCTAAAATGCTTGGAATTGAGCATTTACTTGACCGGAGACCGGCAGCACTTTCCGGTGGTCAGAAACAAAGAGTTGCGATTGGAAGCGCAATTATGAGACGGCCGAAAGCATTTTTAATGGATGAGCCGCTTTCAAATCTGGATGCGAAGCTGCGGGCACAGATGCGGGTGGAGCTGGCAAAATTACATAAGGAACTGAAAACGACGGTGATTTATGTTACCCATGATCAGACGGAGGCGATGACGCTTGGTACAAAAATTATTGTTATGAAAGACGGTGTTGTGCAGCAGGCGGATGCACCGGAGCGGATTTACCGCCATCCGACAAACAAATTTGTGGCTGGTTTTATCGGAGCTCCGAGTATGAATTTTATGGAAACGATGGTGATGGAAAGAAACGGAGCGGTTTATCTGGAGGCAGACGGAGGAGTTACCCTTCGTGCAAAAGGAGAGAACGAAATGGTGCTTCGTCGCGCTTATCTCGGAAAAATGGTGATCTTAGGTCTGAGACCGGAGGATTTACAGGACGAAACAACCGCTTCCGCACATCGGATCTGTTACGAAGAGAATCAGTTGAAGGCATTTGTTGACCTGCGGGAGATGATCGGTGCAGAAGCGTATCTGCATATGAATACCGGAAAAAATCTGATTACAGCAAGAGTGCCTTCCGAGGTGCCGGTTACTGTAAAGGAAAGCATTACATTGTATGCAGATATGGAGAAAGCACAGATCTTTGATCCGTTTACAGAAGAAAATATTTTATCTCTGCCGGTTGAAAAAGAAGAACGTGCAACAGCATAAGAAGGAGCAAGAAGTGAAAAAAGTAATCGAAAAGTGTAAAAAAGCAGAAGTTTATATGTATCTAATCCCGAGTATGGTGATCTTTAGCATCTTTCTGTTTTATCCGTTTTTTAAAACCATTTATCTGAGCCTGTATAAGACAAACAAGCTTGGAGAAGCGAAATTGTATGTGGGACTGGATAACTATAAAAGCTTATTATCGAATCCATCCTTTTACAACAGTCTCTGGGTTACACTGGAATTTGTGGCGATTGTTGTAGTCGGAAGTATGGCGCTTGGCCTTCTGGGAGCAGTTCTTTGCAGCAAGGCTTTCCCGGGAATCCGGGTATTCAGTACTTCCTATGCACTCCCAATGGCAGTAGCATCGAGCTCAGGCGCCATGATTTTCAAGATTATTTTAAATCCCACGATCGGTATCGTAAACAAATTGCTGCATGTGAGCATTAACTGGGTCAGTGATCCGAAATATGCGCTGATCTGTGTGGCTGTCCTTACGGCATGGCTGAACAGTGGCATCAATTTCCTGTATTTTTCGGCGGGACTTGGAAACATTGATGATTCGATTTATGAGCGTGCTTCTGTAGATGGAGCGAATGCAGTACAGAAATTTTTTAAGCTGACACTGCCGGGGCTTTCTCCGATCATGTTCTACACACTGGTTGTTAACATTATTCAGGCATTCCAGTCATTCGGACAGGTGAAAATCCTGACACAGGGAGGACCGGGAGAATCCACGAACCTGATTGTATATTCGATATACCGTGATGCGTTTTTTAATTACCGGTTTGGAAGCGCAGCCGCACAGTCCGTTGTTTTGTTTCTGATTGTCATGGCGCTTACCCTGGTTATGTTCCGCATGGAAAAGAGAGGAGTAAAATACTGATGTCTACAATAGCAACTACGATTGCCGGACCAAAAACTTATTCTGCAGAGGAGCTGCAGGCACTGCATCTGGCAATGAATGCAAAAGCAAAAAGAAAGAAAATGCTTCAGAAAACAGCGTTGGTTACCATGAACCTGATCGTTTGTCTGTTTATGCTGTTTCCGCTGCTTTATACCATCAGTGTAGCGTTTATGCCGTCCGGCGAGCTTTACACAATGGCAATGAACATCGTGCCAAAACATCCGACGCTGGAAAATTTCGTGGAAGCATTTCATAAAATTCCGCTGGTACGCTTTGTCCTGAACTCATTTTTGGTTGCGGGCAGCATTACGCTGGGTCAGATTGTAACGTGTTCTCTTGCGGCATTTGCCTTCTCTTTCCTGGATTTCAAAGGGAAAAATATTCTGTTTATGCTGGTAATGGCGACCATGATGGTGCCGGGTGAGGCAACCATTATTTCCAATTATCTGACGGTAGGAAGTCTCGGACTGCTCGATACCTATATTGTTCTGATTCTGCCTTCTCTTACCTCTGCAATGGGAATTTTCCTGTTCCGCCAGTTCTACATGACTTTTCCGGTTTCTCTTTATGAATCGGCGAAGCTGGACGGCTGCGGGAATCTGCGGTTTATCGTAAAAATCCTGATGCCGCTGACAAAGTCAGCAATGGGAGCAATGGCGGTTTACACCTTTATCAATGCATGGAATATGTACATGTGGCCGCTGCTGGTTACAGGTTCGGACAGCAAGCGTACCGTACAGATTGGTATCAGTATGCTGAACAGCGTCGACGCACAGTCGATTACCCTGATGCTGGCGGGCGTGGTAATGATTATCATTCCATCCATTTCCATCTTTATCGTGGGCCAGAAGGCCTTAATCAAAGGAATGTTTTCGGGAGCAGTCAAGGGCTGATTCCTGTGACAGAAAAAAGAATAGAAAACTGTATGAAAAACGAGGAGAAAAAAATGAAGAAAAAAGTGATTGCATCAATTCTTGCGGCTTCTATGGCAGCTATGGCGCTTACCGGATGCGGAGGCGGAAAAACAACGAGTGAGGCACAGAGTGCGACAACAGATGAAACCACAGCCAGCACAGAGGCAGGAAGTACGGCAGATGGCGCAGAAGCACCGGATTTAAACCAGGATACGAAGGGAACCACGATTACCTTCTGGCATTCCATGGGCGGTGTCAATGGCGAGGCAATGGATTATCTTGTCAATAAATTCAATGAAGAGAATACCGATGGCATTACCGTTGAGGCGGTTTATCAGGGAGAATATGATGATACGATTAACAAACTGAAAAGTGCACAGATCGGAAATATGGGAGCAGACCTGGTACAGATTTATGATATCGGAACACGCTTTATGATTGATTCCGGCTGGGTCATTCCGATGCAGGAGCTGATTAATGCAGATGGCTATGACATTTCCCAGATCGAGCCGAATATCGCTGCTTATTATACGGTAAACAATGAGCTGTACTCGATGCCATTCAATTCGTCCACACCGATTCTGTATTACAACAAAGATATGTTTGAAAAAGCAGGGATCACTGAGGTTCCGACAAGCCTGGAAGGAATTCTTGCTATCGGTGATGATCTGAAAACAAAGGGCGGAGCCGGTGAACCGCTGGCACTCTCCATCTATGGATGGTATTTCGAACAGTGGCTCTGTAAACAGGGACTTTCCTATGCGGATAATGGAAATGGCCGTGATGCCGCTGCTACTGCAGTTGAATTTGATTCCAACGGCGGAGCGCTCAACATCTTAAATGAGTGGAAAGCCCTGAACGATGCCGACGTTGCACCAAACGTAGGCCGTGCCGGAAGTGATACCGCAACGACAGACTTTACTTCCGGAAAAGCAGCGATCACCCTTGGCTCTACCGCATCTCTGAAGCAGATTTTACAGGATGTCAATGGAAGCTTCGAAGTTGGAACCGCATATTTCCCGACAATCAAGGACGGCGATGAGGGCGGTGTTTCCATCGGAGGAGCATCTCTCTGGGCATTGAACAACAACGATGATGCAAAAGCAGCAGCTACCTGGAAATTTATTAAATTCCTGATTTCCCCGGAATCTCAGGCATACTGGAATGCCGAGACGGGTTACTTCCCAGTAACAACAGCTGCTGATGAGGAGCAGACCTTTAAAGATAATGTAGAACAGTATCCGCAGTTCCAGACCGCAATCGACCAGCTGCACGATTCCAAGCCGCAGTACGCCGGCGCACTTCTCTCTGTATTCCCGGAGGCAAGACAGATTGTGGAAACAGAAATCGAGAATATGATCAACGGAAACGAGACTCCGGAGAAAGCAGTAGAATCAATGGCTTCCCAGATCAACAGCTCCATCGAGGACTATAATCTGGTAAATGAATAAGAGACAGGCTTTACAAAAATAAGATTTCGTCCTATAGTGAAGAAAAACGAGTTCCCAAAGCGTGTTTGAACGGTTTCTATGAAGGGGAAGATCCGAGTTACGGAAATGATTTTTCAGATATGACTGGAAATGCGTCGGAGACAAAAATCCGGCGTGTTTCCGGATTTATAGTAAGCCGCCAAATAATGCAAAAGAGTCAGTACCGCTTTTTTTAACCGAATCAAGTAAGTCCCCTGCTTCCATTGCGTGAAGCAATAAGCAGTGGGTGGGGACTTGCTTGTATCAGGAGGAGTGCAAGCTCCTTCTGATAAACTGCGGAGCAGTTATTCGGTTATGAGCAAGTAGCAAAGCGGATTGCGAATATCCGCTTGACTTATTTTCAGGGTTTACGATAAAAGAAAAAAGCTGCAGCCGGGAAAAAAGATAGAAAAGAGTGCAGGTTTGGAAATGGGAACGGAAAATGGAGGACAGATACGAGATGAAAACAAAAGTATGGGCACACAGAGGAGCCAGTGCATATGCACCGGAAAATACACTGGAAGCGTTTCTTCTTGCAGCAGAGCAGGGAGCAGACGGTGTGGAACTGGATGTACAGCTGACAAAAGATGGCGAGATGGTTGTTGTCCACGATGAGGAAATCGACCGGGTCAGTGACGGAAGCGGATTTGTCAAAGATTATACGCTTGCGGAATTAAAGATCCTGAACTTTAATAAGACACATCCGGAGTATCAGGATGTAAAAATTCCGACGCTTCGCGAAGTATATGAAGCATTAAAACCAACGGGAATGACGATCAATGTCGAGCTGAAAACCGGTATTTTCTGGTATAAAGACCTGGAAAAAAAGGTACTCGAGCTGACAAAAGAGATGGAGATGGAAGATCGCGTGATTTATTCTTCCTTTAACCATTACAGCATTGCAAAAATTCTGGAACTGGATCCGAAAGCCAGCACCGGCATCCTCTACGCAGATATTATTTATGATGTCGTGAATTATGCGAAAAAAATCGGAACAGGAGCTCTTCATCCGGCAACCTTTCATGTGCAGATGGCAGACTTTCTTCAGCGGTATGTGGAAAGCGATCTTGCGGTGCATGTGTGGACGGTCAATGATAAGGCGGAGATCGAGCGTCTGATGGAGGCCGGTGTTGACGCAGTCATCACTAATTATCCGGATGTGGCCGTTTCCTGCCGCAACGCGAAGTGATACCGATTGGAGAAAAAAAGCTGTTCCTTTTGGATATCGACGGAACCATCTGCGTGGGGAACCGTCTGATTCCGGGAGCAGACCGGTTTTTAAACGGACTGTCCGAGTACGGCGGAGATTATGTGTTTATCACAAATAATACGACGATGAGCGTAGCAGATTACCGGAAAAAATTTGCAAAGCTGGGCATCCCGACAACAAGCGCGAACTTTCTGACGGCTTCTGTTGCAACAGCGCATTATCTGAAGCAGAAATATGGATCCCGTCCCGTCTATGTGCTGGGAACGGACTCTCTGATCCGGGAATTGGAGAGCTTCGGTGTGTGTACCACCCGCGATCCGGAGAAAGAAGGAATTGCGTGTGTGCTTGCAAGCTATGACAATGAACTGACGTATCAAAAACTGACGGATATCTGTCGGCTGTTGATAGAGCGCCCGGAGCTCGATTACGCTGCAACGAACCCGGACTATGCTTGTCCGATTGAATTCGGCTACGTGCCGGATTGCGGTTCCATCTGCGAGATGATCGGTCATGCGATCCATCGTATGCCGACTTATATCGGAAAACCAGGCATACGGATGGTTGAGATGGCACTTGATATGACAGGCAGAACGCGCGATGAGGCTGTTCTTGTGGGAGATCGTCTCTATACGGACATTGCGTGCGCCAACATGGCGGGCATTTCTGCAGCACTTGTGCTTTCCGGTGAATCTACGCGTGAAGAAATGCAGAACTCGCAGTATCTTGTGGAGTATGTGTATCCATCCGTAAAAGAAATGTATGCGGAGTGGGTGTATGGACAAAAGAAGAAGTGTTCTTAAAATTCCGAAATGGTTATGGTTTTGGAACAAAAAAACAAAAAGAAGAATTCTGAGAGGAGAACCTTTTTCCGAAGGAGTTCTTCTTTTTTGTTGCGGAAAAGGATACTTTCCGGATACGGGATAAAAGCCTGGGACGGTATAGAAAAAGCTTGCCAAAAGAGGGAATTTCCCTATATAATGATTCAGACTATAATATGAAAAAGAAAACGGTCAGGAGATCGGAAAATTCCAATACAACAGAAGAAGGAGAATTTATGCATGAGTATTTTAAATGTAGAACATCTGTCCCACGGCTTCGGCGACCGTGCGATTTTTGAAGATGTATCGTTCCGCCTGCTAAAGGGGGAGCACATCGGTCTGGTAGGTGCAAATGGCGAGGGAAAATCAACCTTTATGAACATCATCACCGGAAAGCTGATGCCGGATGAGGGAAAGGTTGAGTGGGCAAAAAACGTCCGTGTCGGCTATCTGGACCAGCATACCGTTCTGGAAAAAGGTATGACGATCCGTGATGTGTTAAAAAGTGCTTTTTCCTGGTTGTACGAGATGGAAGAGCGGATGAACACGATCTGCGATTCCATGGGCGATGCCTCCGAGGACGAGCTGAATGCAATGATGGAAGAACTCGGCGTGATCCAGGAGATGATGGATGCACATGATTTTTATATTCTGGATTCCAGAATAGAAGAGATTGGCCGTGCGCTTGGTCTTGAAGAGATCGGTCTCGAACGCGATGTCACCGAACTTTCCGGCGGACAGAGAACGAAGGTACTTCTGGCAAAATTACTTTTGGAAAAACCGGACATCCTTCTTTTGGATGAGCCGACCAACTACCTGGATGTGGAACATATCACTTGGCTGAAACGATACCTTGAAGAGTATGAAAATGCCTTCATTCTGATCTCTCACGATATTCCATTCCTGAACAGTGTTGTCAATCTGATCTATCATATGGAAAACAAAGAGCTGAATCGTTATGTTGGTGATTACGATCACTTCCAGGAGGTTTATGCGGTCAAAAAAGCGCAGAAGGAAGCTGCCTATAACCGTCAGCAGCAGGAGATCAGTGAACTGAAGGATTTCGTGGCACGAAACAAAGCCCGTGTGGCAACCAGAAATATGGCTATGTCACGGCAGAAGAAGCTGGATAAGATGGATGTGATCGAGCTTGCGAAAGAAAAACCAAAGCCGGAATTTCATTTCCGCACTGCGCGCACTTCGGGCCGCTTCGTTGTGACTGCAAAAGAACTTGTGATCGGCTATGAAGAACCGCTCTCCAGACCGCTGACCTTTGCGATCGAGCGTGGCGAAAAGATCGTGCTCACCGGTGCCAACGGAATTGGAAAAACAACGCTCTTAAAGAGTATCCTCGGTTTGATCCCGTCCCTTGGCGGAGACGTGGAGCTTGGCGATTATCTGGAAATCGGATATTTCGAGCAGGAAATGCCAAAAGGCAACACCAACAGCTGTATCCAGGAAATCTGGGAAGAATTTCCATCCTATACTCAGTATGAAGTCCGTGCAGCGCTTGCCAAATGCGGTCTTACCACACAGCACATTGAAAGCCTGGTGCGTGTGCTCTCAGGAGGAGAACAGGCAAAAGTTCGCCTCTGTAAACTGATCAATCGCGAAACCAATCTTCTTGTCCTCGATGAGCCGACCAACCATCTCGATGTAGACGCAAAAGAGGAGTTAAAAAACGCACTGAAAGAGTACAAAGGAACTGTTCTTATGGTCTGCCATGAGCCGGAATTTTATGATGGCCTGGCAACCAGCGTATGGGACTGCTCGGAGTGGACGACGAAAGTGATTTAATCGAATCAAGCAAGTCCCCTGCTTCCATTGCGTGGAGCAATAAGCAGTGGGTTGGGACTTGTTTGTATCAGGAGTGGTACAAGTCACTCCTGATAAGCTGCGAAGCAGTTATTCGGTTATGAGCAAGTAGCGAAACGGATTGCGAATATCCGCTTGACTAATAATAAGAAGAAAAGTCAGCAGAAAACGGACTTTTATCCTCTTTCAGCAAGAAGACTCCGACCTCTAAGGTGGGAGATGAATTGCGTCCGTTACCTTCTTGATAGTGGGTTCTAATCATGGTATAATAGAATCAGTCGAATGGCAGAAAGGGGTCGAAATACAATGGATTTGGATAATAATGCACATTCAGTGTTTTTGCTGCACTATCATCTTGTTCTTGTGGTTAAGTACCGCAGACAGGTTTTTGATGACGCAATTTCCGGCAGGGCAAAAGAGATCTTTGCGTATATTGCTCCAAATTACAATATCACCCTTGAAGAATGGAATCACGATAAAGACCATGTGCATATACTTTTCAAGGCGCATCCAAATACAGAAATAAGCAAGTTCATAAACGCATATAAAAGTGCAAGCAGCAGACTTCTGAAAAAAGAATTTCCACAGATAAAGCAAAAATTATGGAAAGAACATTTCTGGAGCCAGAGTTTTTGCCTGCTCACAACGGGCGGTGCCCCGATGGAAGTAATCAAAAAATACATTGAAAGTCAGGGACAAACGGATCGAAAAAGGAAGTGACCAACATGGCAAACAAAGCATATAAATTCAGAATATACCCCGACGATGTGCAGAAAGTTTTGTTTGCCAGAACGTTCGGCTGTGTCCGAATGGTGTACAACCATTGGCTTGCCAGAAAAATCAGGCAGTATGAGGAGGACAAAACCGCGGTAACTTACACGGTTTGTGCAAAAGAAATGGCTGAAATGAAGAAAACAGAAGCATACGCATTTTTGAGGGAAGTAGACAGTGTCGCATTACAACAATCGCTTCGGCATCTTGATACGGCATTTCAGAATTTTTTCAAACAGCCGAAGACAGGTTTTCCAAAGTTTAAATCTAAAAAACAGAATAAAAAGAGCTATTCAACGATCTGTATCAACGGAAACATTGCCATATTGAATGGATATTTGAAATTGCCGAAAGCCGGCCAAGTCCGGTTAAAACAACACAGAGCTGTTCCGAAAGAATACAAATTAAAATCTGTAACAGTAAGCCAGACACCAGGCGGAAAATATTATGCAAGTATTCTTTTTGAGTATGAAAATCAAGTACAGGAAAAAGAGATGCAGAGTTTTCTGGGGTTAGATTTTTCCATGCATGAATTATATCGTGACAGCAACGGGAATGAACCTGCATATCCGAAGTATTACAGGAATGTAGAGGAAAAATTAGTGAGGGAGCAGCGCAGACTTTCCAAAATGCAGAAAGGTTCGAACAACCGTAGCAAGCAGAGAATCAAGGTGGCAAAACTCCACGAAAAGGTTTCCAGTCAACGAAAGGATTTTCTGCATAAGCTGTCAAGGCAGCTAGCAAATGCTTATGATTGTGTATGTATAGAATCCCTAGATATGAAAGCAATGTCACAGATGCTGAACTTTGGAAAATCTGTTTCAGATAACGGGTGGGGAATGTTCACAGGGTTCTTGAAATACAAACTTGAGGAACAGGGTAAAAAACTTGTGAAGGTGGACAAATTTTTCGCCAGCAGTCAGATTTGTTCAGTTTGTGGTTACAGGAACGCAGAGACAAGAAAACTTGCGGTCAGAGAGTGGGATTGTCCGCAGTGCGGAACCCATCACGACAGAGATGTAAATGCGGCTGTTAATATCAGAAATGAGGGAATGCGGCTGGTAGTGGCATGACCGTAACGTAATATAATAAAACCGTGGGACACACGGGGATAGCTCGCCTATGCTTAGCACATTGGTGCTATCGAACGAGAACCAAACCTACCGAGGTTAGGGAAGCCCCCACCTCTACAGGTGGTGGAGGATGTCACAGAAAGTGTTTTCTGTTGATTTTTTGCATTTAACAAGTAGTTAGATAAAAGAATGAATATACAGAATTAACTATATTTTTCTAAAAATAAGAAAATTCGAAAAAAGGTGTTGACTTTTGCTTTGGGCGGTGTTATTATAACTAAGCTGTCAGCGAGAGCTACAGTGAATGAGTTCTTTTGAAACAGAAAAACCTAGTTCGGAGCCGGGTGGCTGCCGCGGGTTGCAAAAACTGCTTCAAAAAACTTGAAAAAAGTTCTTGACAAAAGCAAATGAGTTTGATAAAATAAACGAGTTGCTGATCGAGAGAACAGCAGAGAAGTTCGAAAGAACTTCAAAAAATAAATAAAAAAGTTCTTGACAAACGAAAAGTTCTGTGATAAAATAAACGAGCTGATCCGAGTCAGAACGGCAAAGATCCTTGATAATTAAACAGTGAAACACATCCTCGAAAGTTCTGAATAA
>NZ_QUGO01000013.1:0-241 GCF_003479105.1 Blautia sp. AF19-13LB | reverse complement strand
TGAAACACATCCTCGAAAGTTCTGAATAAGTAATTCAAAACGATCGAAAGATCCTTTAAAACAGTAAAAGGGATAAATTAGCTAGTATGTTGATTTTGAACTTGGAACAAATCTCGCAAGCGGAGCTTGCAAGATGAACGCGTAAAATTCGCCTGTGCAAGCACGTGAATTTCTAAACGCGCACATTTTATCAGAGAGTTTGATCCTGGCTCAGGATGAACGCTGGCGGCGTGCTTAACAC
>NZ_QUGO01000012.1:0-114017 GCF_003479105.1 Blautia sp. AF19-13LB | reverse complement strand
TTCACTGTCGGCCGGAAGAACTGGCTGTTCAGTGCCAGTCCGAAAGGAGCTGCCTCCAGTGCTATTGTGTATACAATGGTCGAGATGGCAAAAGCGAATGATCTGAATACCTATAAATATCTGCCATATCTCTTATCACAGCGGCCAGACGATAAAATGTCAGATGAACAGTTGGAACAGCTTGCCCCATGGAGCGAGACTGCGAAAACGAACTGTCAAAACTAAAATAGAGTAAAACGCTTGCATCTATCATTTTGGTGCAAGCGTAATTCATGAGTAACGTAGCAATATTTTGCGCTTACGATGGTAAGATGGCTTACATGAGAGAACAGAGGAACAACAGAAAAATCGAGAATGCGGTAAAGGCTGAGCGTCATACGAAGCTGATGCAGGACAAGTACAAGGATCAGATTCAGGCTTCTATTTCGGCAACGAAACTTTATAAAGTAGTCTGGAATTCGAAAGATCCGGACGAGAATGCAGAGCAGAATAAGATGCGTATTTTCGTGGAGGATCTGGACAGCGTTGCTGCAATCCTAAAATATCAGGGATCGAAAACGGCGGTTCTGAATTTCGCTTCTTACCGGAGTCCGGGCGGCGGTTTTATCAGGGGCAGTATCGCGCAGGAAGAATGTCTGTGTCATGAATCGTTTTTGTACAATGTGCTGGAAAGTTTTCAGAGAGAGTTTTATGAATGGAATATGCAGCATAAACAGAAAGGGCTGTATTTGAACCGTGCGCTGTATTCGCCGGAAATTGGATTTTTCCGTAATGGGAAGGAAGCGTTCTGCGATGTGATCACCTGTGCAGCACCGAATAAGGCGGCGGCACAGAAATACGAAAATGTCTCCGACCGGGAAAATACAGAGGCGCTGAAAAGCAGAATCCAGTTTGTGCTGGATATTGCGGAAAAGAACGAGGTAAAGACTCTGATTCTGGGTGCATACGGATGTGGTGTTTTCGGACAGGATGCAAAAGAAGTTGCCGGGATTTTCAAGGAATTTCTGACAACGACGCATACAAGTTTCGATACGGTCGTGTTCGCGGTGCCGGATGGAAAGAATGGGAACTACAGAAGATTTGCGGAAGTATTTAAAGAAAACTGAGCATATATATTTAGGAAAGAAGAAAACCGGGATGTTTTCCTGCAGATGAAGCAGGGTGGCATCCCGGTTTTGCTTAAAAGAGCGCGCAGCAGTTATACTACGGGATGAATGACTGGGCAGATGAAGCATGATAAAATTTTACCTGTGGCGTTTTACAAATGCCTATATAAAATTATTTTGAGAGAGGATTTTGAAAAATGGGAAAGCGAAAATTGGCATCTGTGCAGTATGTACATCACATAACTCCAATTGAAGGAGCAGACAGAATAGAGTGTGTGCATGTCCTGGGATGGAAGTGTGTTGCGAATAAGGGACAGTTTCGGGTTGGAGATTGCTGTGTATATATGGAAGCAGATTCGTTTCTTCCGATTTGTGAGCAGTTTGAATTTCTGCGAAGCAGCAGCTATGAGAAGAACGAACTTCTGGGAGAAGGTTTTCGGCTGAGAACTATGAAATTTAGAGGCCAGATTTCTCAGGGCCTGGTTCAGCCTTTATCTATATTGCCGGAAGGAACGTATAAGATTGGTGATGAGGTTACAGAGCTGCTTGGAATCAGAAAGTGGGAAGTAGAGGAAAGAGTCACCAGCAGTGGTACGATTATAGGGGAGTTTCCAGACGGAATTCCAAAAACAGATGAGCTGAGAGTACAGTCTTATCCAGAATTGATCGACGAATTTAAAAAGATAAATGGATATTACATCAGTACAAAGATGGACGGAACCAGTGTTACGATGTATCGGAAAGACGATCATTTTGGTGTATGCGGAAGAAATTTTGAATATGCAGATGACGGAAAATGTGCGATGTGGAAATATGCACATGAAAATGGGATACCCGATAGAATAAAGGAGAATAATCTGTCAGATCTCGCAATTCAGGGTGAATTCTGCGGTGCTGGTATTCAAAAGAACAGATTAAAGCTGAAAAAACCGGAATGGTATGTATTTACCATGATAGATCTGAAAACACACAGAAGACTGTCTCTTGCGAAGATGAAAGAACTGTGCGGAATTCTGAACCTAAAAATGGTTCCGGTGGAAGAAGAAAGAGATTTGTTTGAGTATGATAGTATCGAAGAACTTTTAGAAAGAGCAAAGGGAAAGTATACATCTGGTATGAATAAAGAAGGAATTGTAATACGCCCATTGGAACCGGTGTATTCCAGAATTGTGGAAGGACCGTTATCTATGAAAGTATTAAACAATGATTATTTGCTAAAGAAATAAAAGAACTGTTTGAAGAAACTTGAGCATGTATATTTGTCAATAGAGGAAAACCGGGATGGTATTCTGCTTCATCTGCAGGATACCATCCCGGTTTTGCGTAAAAGAGAACGCGGCAGTTATACTGCGGGACGAATGACTGGGCAGATGAGGTATGATAGAATTTTACATGGTGAAAGAGATGAGAACGGCCAGGTATCTCATCGAGTGGGAGAGATTAATTATGCGCCTGCCATCCCGGTACAAGGAACTCGTTACTGTCTGCCTTTATCAGAAACTGAAGGATGAGATTGCGGATCTGGATGAGAAGATCATGGACAATCTTTTCTTCTTCCGAATCAGTGCATCGGACTGCAACGAGCATGATACGCTCTTCTACCTGAAGAGCCTGGATCTCGACCGCAGAATGGGTTATGAGCTGGGTACGATCTATGAGTGTACCCATGAGAATTAGAAAGGAAAGGGGTATTATTTTATGGAGCAGAAGAAATTTATGGATATCAAGCGAATCGTGCAGGAAAATGAGATGCACAAAAACAAGAACACCTGGGCTTTCGAGCCCGGGGATCACATTGTGATTCAGATTAAAATCGATGGAAGCAATGCCAGCGTACGGTATGACCCGGAAACAGGAAAGCTTGCGGCGTTCTCCAGAAAGCAGCAGATCGTGAGGACAAAGGATGTCGACGCGACATCAAAATTTCTCGACTATGTGGATACACTGGACGCGGAGAAGTTTCAGAAGTATCCCGATTATGTATTTTTCGGGGAATGGATGACGCGTCATCGTGTACCGTATCCGGAGAAATATCTGAATATCTGGATCATGTACGATGTCTACGATCTGAAAGCGGACGGTTATCTGCCGCAGAAGCAGGTAAAGGCGCTGGCGGCTGAGGTAGGAGTTCCGTATATACATGTGCTGTATGACGGACCTTTCGTGGACTGGGATCACTGTCGGAGTTTCATGCGGATTACGAAGTATACGGATGGGGACTGCGAGGAAGGCATTATCGTCAAGAATATGTCGAAACTGAATAATCCGGACTCGAGAGCGCCGTTTGTGCTGAAGATTGTGAATGAAAAATTTTCAGAGATGAAAGCACAGAAAGCACCGATCACATCGGAGCAGGAAGCGGCGAAAAAGATGGCGTTTGCAACTGTTGAGCGGATGGTGACGCGGGAGCGCGTGGAAAAAGAGCTGTATAAAATGCGCGATGAAGGTATTCTGCCAGAGGAGTTTGGAACGGCAGAATGGAAGCTGATTGCCCCGGTGATCGCAAAAAGAATCTATGCGGACTGCGTGAAGGAAGAGGCGGAGGCCGTGGAAGCCTGCGGAAAACTCTTCGGTAAAATGTGCGGTGGGCAGACGATGAATCTTGCAAAGAGTATTCTGAAGAAGATGGATGAAGCACGCGGGAAATAAGGAATTTTTTCTGGCGGAGATCTGATAAAAGAAAAAGCTCAGGGGAACCAGAGTTATGAAAGTAAGGTTAACTCTGGACCTGAGCTTTTTTGGGGGTTGTAGCTTAGGGTAGTAGTTGCTTTGCGTAGGCAGAAGCCACTCAGTTTCCTTTTAGTTACATCTATGATATTACACTTTCCAGAGAAAAAATGCAAGCCCAGGATGAGAAAAAGGATTCAACTGTCGGGGGACAGTTACGGTTCACTGCTGAATGAACAGTAACGAGGATACATTTTTTAGAAATAATTTGGAGAATAACGAGGAGAATTTTAGATGGATGCTTATAATAATGTTGGGATTGATTCCATAGAAACAGCAAAAAATCTGAAAAAACTTAGAATTGAGAATAACTTGAAGTTAAAACAGGTGAGAGACGCGATTGGACTTTCGGCAGAGCAGACGGTATGCAGTTGGGAGAGCAAAACACATCCGAAACTTCCAAGCATTGATAATGCGTTGAATCTGGCACGGCTTTATGGAGTCAGACTTGACCAGTTGTACAAGACACGTCCGGTGAAAACAGGCAGCCCGGAAAAAGTGGATCAGGAAATCCGGGACAGAATAACGATTTCCATGCGGATGGGTGAGTTTGAGGAGTTCTTTGACGATATGCGGATGGAACGGGAAAGCATCTGCGGGCCATTCGTCGCAGCGGAAGCACAGCGTGAGGACGGAACCTGGGAACCGGAGACGATTCCGCTGCCGGATGAGCTGACTTATTTTTCATATGATCTGTTCAAACTGAAACTTTGTAAAAAGAAAGGAAGCAACAAGGCTCAGTTTTACCCTGGCACAGGATGCTTTGTCATAACACCGGAAGGGCTGGAAGACGAAAAACTTGTACTGCACAACATGATCCATCTCCACGAGTGGGTGCTGAACCAGGTGCCGGGCCATTACAAAGAAATGGTTACCAAAAGTCTCTATCAGGAACTGCGAAAGAGCATCAGCAATCTGGATGAACGTATAGAGGAAAACCTGTCCTTCTTCCGGGAAAGCCAGACGGACTGCGATGAACATGATACGCTCTTTTTCCTGAAGAGCCTCGACCTTGACAGAAAAAGAGGGTATGAACTCGGGACGATTTACGGAAGTAAGTGACATTTTTAAAAATTTAACCCGAAAAAATATGTGTCCAGAAAAGAAAGCAAAAGTTGGGGAGACCAAAAACACATATAATCTAAAATGATAAAAAAGTACCTGAAACAGTATATAAAAAGGGGTAAAAGGAAAAAAGAAGGGGGTCTAACCTGAACGAAAATTTTTTCTGTCCTGACCTTTTATGATTTTAACCCGGAGTGTAAAATATGGGTATAAGAAAAGAAATTAGGGAGGGCAAAGATATGAAAGAATCGGAACAGATCTATGCAAACTTGAACATGAAGAAAACGGGCGAAAATATCCGTAGCCGGCGTGAAAGATTGGGGATGAACCGACCGGACATTCAGAAGAAGATGGGGCTCGCCGGGGTTCAGAGTGTCTGGAACTGGGAGAAAGGAAAAAAGATGCCGAACATTGAAAATCTGTTTGCACTTGCCGAGATCTTACATACGACGGTAGATGATCTGTGTGTGCGGGAGATCGTGGAAGTTTGACATGGATGAGAAGAAGGCTGTCTGCTGAGAAAGCAGGCAGCCTTTTTCCTGAATTGGGCATGTTCGTACCATAATCGACGCTATTGTAGGAATAAAAGAAAAAATTTGAAAAATTTTAAAAATTACCGTTGACAAATTAAAAGAACAGTGCTAAAATCTATAAATGTCAGCGGGACATAAGCGCTGATGAAAAACAGGATATGGGATCTTAGCTCAGCTGGGAGAGCATCTGCCTTACAAGCAGAGGGTCATAGGTTCGAGCCCTATAGGTCCCATATTTATCAAAAATTACATATGGCGAGATAGCTCAGTTGGCTAGAGCACGCGGTTCATACCCGCGGTGTCGAGGGTTCGAATCCCCCTCTCGCTATGGTTGGAGGCTCCTGTGTGAACAGGAGTCTTTTTTTCGTTTTCCTGGCGGATGATTTCTTTTTCTGGTTGGGTATAGTATAATGAGCAGAGAACATAGGAAAAACAGAGTTTTTGCTGCAGAAAGGGGATAGTTTTTGTGAAGTTGTTTCATTTATCGGATCTTCACATTGGAAAACGCGTGCATGAGTTTTCCATGATCGAGGACCAGAAATATATGTTGACACAGATCCTGCAGGCGGTTATGCGGGAAAAACCGGATGGAGTTCTGATTTCCGGAGATGTATATGACCGGACGATTCCAACGGCGGAGGCAGTGCAGGTGTTGGATGCCTTTTTAACCAGCCTTTCGGAGCAGGAAGTTCCGGTTTTTATCATCAGCGGCAATCATGACTCGGCGGAGCGGCTGGCATTTGGGTCGAATCTGATGGGGAAGAGCGGAATCTATTTGTCGAAGGTATATGATGGAAGAATAGAAAAGTTCGCGTTACAGGATGCATATGGAACGGTGTGGATTCATCTTCTTCCGTTTCTGCGCCCGTCAACCGTACGCCATGCCCTGCCGGAACGCGCGGAGGAGATTCAGTCCACGGCAGATGGCGTGAGGGCGGCACTGGAGCAGACCCAAATAGATCCAGGAGAGCGGAATATCCTTTTAGCGCATCAGTTTGTGACAGGCGCGCTGCGGTGCGAGGCAGAGGAACTGCAGGTAGGTGATGTGGATCAGATTCCGGTGGAGCTTTTTGATGCGTTTGATTACGTGGCGCTCGGCCATATCCATAGTCCGCAGAAGGTTGGCCGCGAGACCGTGCGCTACTGTGGTTCACCACTCAAATATTCGTTTTCCGAGGCTGGACAGGAGAAGTCGATTACCATTGTAGAGCTGAAAGAAAAAGGAACTGTCGAACTTCGCACGATTCCATTGAAACCGCTCCACGATCTTCGAAAAATCCGTGGAACGTATCTGGAAGTGACAGCAAAAACGTTCTATGAAAACAGCGACCGTACGGATTATCTGATGGTAACCCTGACGGATGAGGAGGATGTTCCGGACGGCATGGCGAAGCTTCGGACGATTTATCCCAATTTGATGCGTTTGGAATATGACAATAAAAGAACGCGTTCCAATGCGGAGGTAACGGCGGCGGAACGTATCGAGGAAAAATCGGAACTGGAGCTGTTTCAGGAATTTTATGAACTGCAGAATAACCAGAGCATGACGGAACAGCAGAAAGCATTTGTGAAAGCATTGCTTAGGGGGATAAAAAGATGAAGCCAAAGAAATTGATTATCAGTGCATTCGGACCATATGCGGACCGGACAGAACTGGATTTTACAAAACTGGGCAGCGGCGGCCTGTATCTGATTACAGGTGATACCGGTGCAGGAAAAACAACAATTTTTGATGCGATTACCTTTGCGCTCTACGGCGAGGCAAGCGGTGAAATCCGGACGGGGGAGATGTTCCGCAGCAAGTATGCCGCGCCGGAAGTGCGCACTTTTGTGGAGCTTACCTTTGCGCATCAGGGAAAAGATTATATGGTAAAGCGGAATCCGGAGTATGATCGGCCGAAGGAGCGCGGTCAGGGAATGACGAGAGAAAGAGCAAATGCAGAACTGATTTTTCCGGATGGGAGACAGCCGGTGACGAAAAGTACGGAAGTGACAAAAACTGTAACGGAACTTCTCGGACTGGATCAGAAGCAGTTTCGACAGATTGCCATGATCGCGCAGGGGGATTTCCAGAAACTTCTCCTGGCAGAAACGGCAGATCGAAGTGAAATTTTCCGGAAAATGTTTCATACGGAAATTTATCAGGAGCTGCAGAATCGTCTGCGGGATGCCGCGAAAGAGCGAAGCAATACGTATAGTGAAAAGCGGAGGAGTATTCTCCAGTATCTCGACAATATCGTCTGCCCGGAGGATGCGGTGTTCAAAGAGGAATTTGCGCAGTTGAAAAAGGCAAATTTCGACGGTCAGGTGATGCGGGGGATGGAACTGCTGGCACGTTGCATCGAGATGGATCAGAAAAGACTTTCGGATCTTGAGCAGGAGCGGAAAGCGGTGGAAACAGAGATGGAGCAGAAAACCCAGCTGCTCGGCAAGGTAAAAGAGAGCCAGAAGCGGCGGGAGGAAAAAGCACAGAAGGAAAAGAAACTGGCGGGACTGGTTCCAGAGGAAGCGGAAAAACAGCAGAAAAGCGAACGGGCAGAACGGGAGGCTTCCATCTGCAAAGAACTGGAGGAGCAGATCCGCGCAGAACAGGAAAGCCTGGAACTGCTGAAGAAGATGAAGCAGGAACAGGCAGAGCTTTTGGAAAAGCAGAAAGAACTGCAGACGGCAGCGGAAGAGAAGGACAGACTGAAAGCAGAGCAGGAACAGGCAAAAGCGCAGCTGCTTGAGAAAAGAAAACGGGAAGAAGATCTTTCCGGCGTGGATGCGGTTTTGGCGAGGGTACAGCAGAACGAAACGCGGGCGCAGGAGCAGATCATGGCAATCCGGGGATGCCGCGAAAAAGTTCAGGAGTCCGAGAAGAAGACGGGGCTTCTGGCAGCAGAACTGGAAGGCCTGACACAGCAGGACACCGAGCTGGCATCCCGGATGGAAGCAACGACGGTATTTCTGAAAGAAAGACAGGATGCTGCATTTGCGGAGGAAGAATATCGCCGGGCGCGGACCGAATTTTCGCAGCTGCTGCGAAAATGGACGGCAGCGCAGAAGGAATGGAAAGAAAAGCAGGAAGCGTATCGAAAAAGTCTGGAAATCAGAAATGATGTGCGGGAAACGTGTCAGGAACTGGAACAGCTGTTTCTGGATGCGCAGGCGGGAATCCTGGCAGAAAATCTGACAGAGGGAATCCCATGTCCGGTCTGCGGATCCGTGCATCATCCAGTGCTGGCGAGAAAGGCGGAACATGTGCCGGATAAAGAAACACTGGATCAGCAAAAAGAAAAACTGCAGAAGCAGAACGAAGTGACTGCGGCATTAAGCGAAGCGGCAGGAAACTGTAAAAGACAGGCTGAAACGGCAAGGGAAGAGCTGACGCAGCGGATTGCCCGGGGAACCGCTGCTCCGGCAGAAACAGCAGATCAGGAATGCAAAAAAGAGCAGGAACGTCTGACACAGCTTTCGGAAGAGCAGTTTGCACAGGCTGCGGATGAAACAGAAAAGCAGCTTGCGGCAGAAGAAAAGCGTCAGAAAACACGACGGGAAGAATATGCGGCATATGAGAAACGTCAGCAGCAGGAACAGAAGCAGCGGGAAAAACTGAAACAGGTGATGGCAGAAAAACAGGCAGAGCTTGGACGGCTGGGCGGAGAAAAGCAGACACTTCTGGATCAGCTGAAACAGAAAATGGAAGACGCACAAAAAGCGATCTGTGAGGAAGTGGACATGGAAGAACAGCCAGCTGCTGTGGCAGCAGCTTACTGTGAAAAGCGTCTGGAAGAGAAAAAGAACAGAATCATTCTCTATAAGGAACGAATGCTGGAAAGACAGAGCGAATGGAAAGCTCTGAAACAGATGATTCCAGCAGAAACTGAGCGGGCAGAGCAGCGGGAAAAAGCAATCCATGCGAAGGAACTGCTGGAGGCGAAAGGAAAAGAGGCGGAAAAAGCGCTGCTGGAAAAGATCGGAGAAAAAAAAGAAAAGCTGGAAGGAAAAGACGAAACACAGCTCCGAACAAATATTTCCGTATGGAGTGCAAAAAAAGAGCAGCTGGAACAGGCGCAGAAGAAAGCAAAAGAAGCATATGAAACAGTGAAAGAACGGCTTACCGAAGTGCGCGCGGCACTAGAGACGATCCGCTCTCTGGAAGAAAATGAGGAGACAGATCGGACACTTCCTTCCGAAACAGAGCTGCAGGAAAAAATAGCGGAGCTGACAGAACAGAAACAGCAGCTGGAACAGAAATACAACGAACAGTATCATGCGGCAAATACAAACCGTAAGACGTACGAAAATGTACAGAATCAGCAGAACCAGATGCAGGCATTGGAGGAAGAATACAAATGGGTGCGGGCGCTTTCGGATACGGCGTGCGGCGGCATGAGTCAGAAATTGAAAATCGAACTGGAAACGTACGTTCAAATGACGTATTTCGACCAGATTCTGCGAAAAGCCAACCTGCGTTTCATGACGATGAGTGATGGTCAGTATGAATTGAAGCGTCAGGAAGCCTCAGGAAAAAATCTGAAGGTCAAAACTGGTCTGGATCTGAATGTCATTGATCATTATAATGGAACGGAGCGCAGCGTGCGTACCCTCTCCGGCGGCGAAGCATTTCAGGCCTCCCTCTCTCTGGCCCTTGGCCTTTCCGATGAGATTCAGTCGCACGCAGGCGGAATCCAGCTCGATGCGATGTTTGTGGACGAGGGGTTTGGCTCTCTTGACGAGGAATCCCTGAATCAGGCTGTGAAAGCACTGGAGGGACTGGCCGGTGGAAACTGTATGGTTGGAATTATCTCCCATGTGCCGGAACTGAAAGAGCGAATTGAGAGAAAGATTGTCGTAATGAAAAGCAGAAGCGGCGACCGCGTAGGAAGCATGGCGGTTATTGAATAAGTGAAAATCCAGGAAATGAGTTTTTAAATTTCTTGTCAGAAGGCGGATGCAATGGTATAATAAGGTTCGTTGAGCCCGAAAGAACGGGCGCAGCACAGTATTTTACCTGACATCGGCCTTTTGTGCCGATTTGCAATAGAATGGAGGAAACCAATGAAAACTTCAGATTTTTACTATGATCTGCCAAAAGAACTGATTGCGCAGGATCCGCTCGAAGATCGCAGCGCCTCCCGCCTGATGCATCTGAATAAAGAAACCGGTGAATATGAGCATGGTCATTTCCGCGATATTCTGAAATATTTAAAACCGGGCGACTGCCTTGTGATCAACGATACCAAAGTAATTCCGGCGCGTCTCTACGGTTCGAAAGTCGGCACCGATGCAGCAATCGAAATCCTTCTGTTAAAAAGAAGAGAAAATGATATCTGGGAGACCCTCGTAAAACCGGGCAAAAAATGTAAGGTCGGCACGGTGATCTCCTTCGGCGACGGCATTCTGACCGGAGAGGTTGTAGATATTGTCGATGAGGGAAACCGTCTGATCCAGTTCCATTACGACGGCATTTTCGAGGAGATCCTCGACCAGCTTGGCGAGATGCCGCTGCCGCCGTATATCACACACAAACTGCAGGACAAGAACCGCTACCAGACGGTATACGCGAAACACGAGGGAAGCGCAGCCGCTCCGACCGCAGGACTGCACTTTACAAAAGAGCTTCTGCAGCAGGTACAGGATGCCGGTGTAAAGATCGCCCATGTAACCCTGCATGTCGGCCTTGGCACCTTCCGTCCGGTGAAAGTGGAGGATGTCACCCAGCATCACATGCACTCTGAGTTCTATGTGGTAGAAGAAGATCAGGCAAAACTGATCAACGATACGAAAGCAGCAGGCGGCCGTGTGATCGCAGTCGGAACAACGAGCTGCCGTACTCTGGAGTCGGCAACCGGCGAGGACGGCATTTTAAAAGCCGGAAGCGGCTGGACCGAGATCTTTATCTATCCGGGTTACCGCTTCAAGATGATCGACGGACTGATCACCAATTTCCATCTGCCGGAGTCCACACTGGTGATGCTGGTATCGGCACTGGCTGGAAAAGAGCATATTATGGCAGCTTATGAAGAGGCTGTAAGAGAAAAATACCGCTTTTTCTCCTTCGGCGATGCCATGATGATTGAATAAAAAATTCGTTTATGACAAAAATACGATGCTGAAAGAAAACGACCATATAGGAACACCCGTGAAGCCCTATATGGTCGTTTTTTTCTCTGCGAATCTTCTAAATCTTTCTTTTTCCCTGCCGAAAAACAGAAGATTTTATTAAGGTTTCTGAAAACGAGCGGAACTGGGTTGTGTCAGGGAATGTTTTTGCGTATACTGATACGTGTTTGAGACAAGGGAGGACGGATTTTGAAGAGAGACGAGAGAAGAAAGTTTCCATACTATGGTATCCTGCCGCTAATTCTGACGCTGACAGCGAATTTTATCGCTTATTTTGGAACGCGGCCGTTCACCAGTTCGTGGAAACATTACAATATAGAAACGGTGCTGGATCAGCAGATCCCGGTGATCCCGTGGACGATCGTGATTTATTTTGGCTGTTATCTGGTCTGGATTGTAAATTATCTGATTGCCGCAAGCAGAGAGAAAGAATTTGTCTGGCGGTTCTTTGCAGCAGATGTTCTGGCGCGGCTTGTCTGTATGGCATTTTATCTGCTGCTGCCGACAACGAACGTAAGGCCGTCGATCCCGGAACAGGGATTCTGGAATCAGATGCTTGCCTTGCTCTACCAGATGGATGCGGCGGACAATTTGTTCCCATCGATTCACTGCCTGAACAGCTGGTTCTGCTATATCGCAGTCCGCGGAAGACGGGAGATTCCGCGCTGGTATCAGCGGTTCTCTTTCTGGGCGGCACTTGCCGTGTTTGTCTCTACGCTGACAACAAAGCAGCATGTGATTGCAGATGTGATTGGCGGAGCGCTTCTGGCAGAAGTGACGTGGCAGATCGCGGGACGCACGCATCTTGGTGCATGGTATGGCATGATATTGGAACGAAGGAGGTGGAAACGCCGTGCAGAGTAAGAAAAAAATGATCGTGAATACTGTTTTTCTCGTTGTGATTTTTGCGTTGACGATATACGGTGTTTTCCACGGCGAAGACCTTGGCGCAATGATGGAAGCAATGCGGCGAGCAGATGTGCGGTGGCTGTTGCCGGGACTGTTCTGTGTCGTGTTTTTTATCTGGGGAGAATCGATCATCATCTGGTACATGATGCATTCCTTCCAGATTCCGGTGAAGAGGCGGACATGTTTTCTGTTTTCTTCCGTCGGATTCTTTTTCAGCTGTATCACACCGTCCGCAAGCGGCGGCCAGCCGATGCAGCTCTACTATATGAAAAAGGAGAAAATATCTCTTCCGGTATCAACGGTAATTCTGATGATCGTCACGATCACTTACAAAGCGGTGCTGGTCGTGGTGGGACTTGGGCTTGTTCTGTTCGGACAGGGCTTCCTGCACCGGTATCTGACGGAAATCCTTCCGGTTTTCTATCTGGGAATCGGTCTGAATGTCTTCTGTGTCACAGCCATGCTCATTCTGGTTTTTCATCCGGCGCTTGCGCGGACAATTCTGGTTTTGGGACTGAAAATCGTGGAAAAACTGCATTTGATGAAACGAAAAGAAAGCCGCCTGAAAAAACTGGAAGCTTCCATGGAAGTCTACCAGAATACGGCAGCGTATCTTGGCACCCACAAAATGGTGCTGGTCAATGTCCTTGCGATTACCTTTGCACAGAGGTTTGCTTTGTTTGCAGCAACATGGTTTGTATACCGCGCCTTCCATTTATCAGGCGTTTCCTTTATTGCCATTGTGCTGCTGCAGGCGGTCATTTCCGTATCGGTTGACATGCTGCCGCTTCCGGGAGGAATGGGAATCAGCGAGACACTGTTCCTGAAAATTTTCCCGCCGGTCTTTGGAAGCACGCTGCTTCTTCCGGCAATGGTGCTTTCCAGAGGGCTCGGCTACTACGGGGAACTGCTGGTGAGTGCAGTCTTTACCATCGTCGCACAGCTTACGATCGGGAATACGAAAAGAGAAAAAAGAGGGGGAACTACATATGATAGGGTTCTATGATTATACCGTAATATTAACATATATCAGCTTTGCATCGTCCATCAGCGGCATTTTTCTTGCAACGCGGGGGCACTTTAACTGGGCGATTTTTTGTCTTGCTTTTTCCGGACTGTGCGATATGTTCGATGGAAAAATTGCGCGGACGAAGAAAAACAGGACAGAAGATGAAAAGCGGTTCGGCATTCAGATCGATTCGCTCTGCGATGTGGTCTGTTTCGGTGTCTTTCCGATCGTGCTCTGCTATGAGCTTGGCATGACACATTTTTACAGCATTCCGATTCTTATTTTCTACGGTCTTGCGGGCGTGATCCGTCTGGGATATTTTAACGTAATGGAAGAGAAGCGTCAGAATGAAACTTCGGAGAACCGGAAATATTACCAGGGACTGCCGATTACCTCGATGTCAGTGGCTCTGCCGCTGCTGTTCGTCTTTGCGCCGCTCTGCCGCGGATACTTTCTAATCTGGCTGCATCTGCTGGTGCTGGCGGTCGGTGTTCTGTTTATCACGGATTTCCGCTTCCGCAAGCCGACGAATAAAGAGCTTGCTGTGCTGGTAGCGGTCGTTGGAGTGGCTGTGCTCCGCGGACTTCTGATCTGGAAGGGAGGAAGAACGATTTGAGACTCTGCGCTTATCCTTACCGAAAACAGGGGAAAAATTATCCAAAGCTTGATCTGATCCGCGAGGAAAATGATCTGCAGGACCGTTTTCTACACATGATGTACAGCCATGCCGCCGGAAGAGCCGCGATGCAGCCGCTGGTTCAGTCATTTGTATCTCGTGCGGCAGGCTGCTTTCTGGACAGCCGCTTATCGGTGCCGCTGGTTGCACTGTTTGTAAAGAAAAATCATATTTCACTGAAGGAATGTACCGCAAAGCAGTTTATCTCGTTCAATGATTTCTTTGTGCGGAAGCTGAAAATGGATGCACGTCCGTTTTCCAATGCGCCGCAGGATTTTATCAGCCCGTGTGATGCGCGGCTTACGGTTTATCCGATTCATGAGAACGGGAAGTTTGAGATCAAGAACACAGAATATACGCTGGAACAGCTTCTGCGCGACAGGAAGCTGGCAAAACGGTATGAGGGCGGAACGTTATTTCTGTTTCGGCTTTCCGTGGACGATTATCACCGGTATCTCTTTGTGGATGACGGCGTCTGTTCGACGGAACGGCGGATTGAGGGTGTGCTCCACACGGTCAATCCGGCGGCGAATGATTTTTGCCCGATCTATAAAGAAAATACGAGAACCTACACGCTGCTGCAGTCCGCAAATTTCGGCACACTGCTGCAGATGGAGGTCGGCGCGATGATGGTCGGAAAGATTGTCAATGAAAATGCCGGAGCGGCGAGACGTGTACAGCGCGGCGAAGAGAAAGGCTATTTTGCCTTCGGTGGTTCGACAGTGATCGTTCTGGCACAGAAGGGAAGCGCAGTGCCGGAAAAACGGATCTGGAATTATTCGCGGCTTGGAATCGAAACGCGGGTACGGCAGGGAGAAACGGTTGGAACGGCCGGAAGAACAGGGTAAAAGCAAAAAAATGGATTGTGAGGAAATGATCTTCACAATCCATTTTTGTTTAAACGTTTTTTATGCCTGCAGCCGTGCCAGATCCTGGTAGAATGTCGGATACGAGATATCCACACAGCCGGCGCGCAGGATTTCCGTCGGTGTCTCTGCGGCAAGCGAAGCGATTGCAAACGACATCGCAATGCGGTGGTCGAGGCGGCTGTCGATTTGGGCGCCGTGGAACGGTTTTCCGCCCTCAATGATCATGCCGTCGTCCGTGCCTTCCAGGGAAACACCCATCGCGGTGAGTTCGTTTACCATGATATCAAGACGGTTCGATTCTTTGACTTTCAGCTCCTCCGCATTCCGGATCACGGTTGTACCGTTCGCTGTGGCGGCAAGAACCGCGATGATCGGGATTTCATCGATCAGGGTCGGGATCAGTTCGCCCTCGATGACAGTGCCGGAAAGAGACGGCGTATAGCGCACGAGAAGGTCTGCAACCGGTTCTCCGCCGGAGTTCTGCTCATTCAGAAGTGTGATGTCAGCACCCATGGCGCGGCAGACGCGGAGCATACCGTCGCGGGTCGGGTTGATGCCGACATTTTTCAGGAGCACCTCAGAGCCTGGAACTATCAGCGCGGCGGCGATGAAGTAGGCGGCGGAGGAAATATCTCCCGGCACACGGACGAGATTTCCATGGAGATCCGGGTCCGGCAGAACCGATGCGGTCAGCCCTTCGGAGGCAACGTCGGCGCCGAAGAATTTCAGCATCAGCTCCGTATGGTTTCTGGAAAGAGCCGGTTCGGTAACGCTTGTTTTTCCGTCAGCATACAGTCCGGCAAGCAGGACACACGATTTGACCTGTGCGGATGCGACCGGCGAAAGATAGGAGATGGCGTGGAGCGGATGGCCGTTGATCGCAAGCGGCGCACAGCCGTTTTCCGGAATACTGCGGATGGAAGCGCTCATCTGGGTCAGCGGATTGATGATGCGTCCCATCGGCCGTTTTTGAATAGAGGCGTCACCGGTCAGTGTACTGGAAAAGTTCTGGCCGGCAAGAATGCCGGAGATCAGGCGTGTCGTTGTTCCGCTGTTTCCGCAGTCGAGAACGGCGGACGGAGCCGAAAGCCCGTGCAGACCTTTTCCATGAACGAGGATGCGCTCCGGCGTGTTCTTGATCTCAATGCCCATACTGCGGAAGCAGGAGATGGTGGAGAGACAGTCGGCACCCTGTAAAAAGTTTGTGACTTCTGTGGTTCCCTCTGAAATGGCACCGAACATGACGGCGCGGTGGGAAATGGATTTATCGCCCGGCACGGAGATTTCTCCGCGCAGAGGACGTACTGCTTTCTGGAACTGCATAACGTAACTTCCTCCTGTCAAGATATACGCGCTTTTAATTGCGGATATGAATGGTATAGCCATGGTCTTTTAAGACCTTCCGGGCAAGAATGCCTGCCTGCTCTTCATAAAATTCAATGCGGAGAGCACCCTCTTCGAACTCGCGGTTATGCGTAATGCCGATATTTTTAATACTGATCTGGTTGATGGCAAGAATTGTTGTAACGGCTGCGATTCCGCCGGCTTCATCGAGCAGGTCGCAGTAAACGACGTATTCTTTCTTTGTCGGTCCATAGGAAGAATCTTCCATGGAATTCCGGTATTCGCGGGAACTCTCAAACATATTGTAGAGCTCGTGGCCTTTTTTGTTGTCAACCAGGTATTTTGCCTGGACGAGAAGGCGGATATAGGAATCCAGCACATTCGAGAGCTGCTTCTGGTTTGAGAGACAGATCTGCTGCCATACCTCCGGGGAGGAGGAAGCGATGCGGGTGATGTCCTTGAAGCCGCCTGCAGCAACGGTTTTCATCTGCTCTTCCGGTGTGTCCAGGGATGCGAGTGCATTGACCAGGGTAGCGGCAACGATATGCGGCAGATGACTGACACCTGCGGTGATGTAGTCGTGCTCTTCGTATGTTAAAACCATCGGGATCGCCTTTAAGGACTGGACAAGATCAACGAAAGCGGAAACTGTCGCGATCTCAACATCTGGTCCGGGTGTAATCATATAGTAAGCATTTTCCAGCAGGTAATCGGTGGCGCTGGAATATCCCGTCTTTTCGGAGCCTGCCATCGGATGGCCGCCGATAAACTGGTGCGTCATGCCGAGGGTCTCAACCGCCTGATGGATTTCTCCTTTTACACTTCCGACGTCTGTGATGATACAGCCCGGTTTTGCGATGCCTTTCACGAACGGAAGATAGGAGATGTTGGTGCTGACAGGAGCACATAAGAAGATATAGTCACAGTCGGCAAAGCGGTCGTCCCGTTCTTCCAGCGCGATATCAATCACGCCTTCCTGAATTGCCTCTTCGATCGTCGCTTTGGTGCGGCAGTAGGCCATCAGTTTATACTCCGGGTGAACCTTTCTGAGGGTTTTTGCAATGGAGCCGCCGATGAGGCCAAGGCCGATAAAGCCGATACAGATTTTTTCGGATGTATCACACATAATTCAAGTAGTCCTTTCTGACAATTTTCGTAGGTAAATCGTATAAAAGACATTGTAAAGCATCTGAAATCAAATGTCAAAGATTTCTTGCTTTAAAGCGACAAAGCATTTTTGAAAGGCAGCAATTTTGCTTGTTTTGCAAAATCCGGCAGATTCCACAGAAAAGCCAGACAGAAAAGCGGAAGAAAGACAGAATAACCAGCTAAAATACATATAAAATTTAAAAATTCAGAAATATATTGTGAAATATGAATAATATACTTGCAAAAAAGCAAAAACTTTAGTAGAATAGTGACTATGATAAGAGGAACGGAAGACGTGAATCTTGATAAAAAGCAGAAAGGCGAATAAGAGCGGCCTTGCAATCTGCAAATTTACTTACATGGGAGGTATTACATATGGACGTTTTTAGAACTGACCGAATCAGAAATGTGGTGCTGCTGGGGCACAGCGGCTCCGGAAAGACAAGTCTGACCGAAGCTATGGCTTATCTTTCCGGTATGACAAACCGTCTCGGAAAAGTGACAGACGGAAATACCGTCAGCGATTTTGACAAAGAAGAAATCAAGCGCAAATGCTCTATTTCCACAACGCTTGTCCCGGTCGTATGGGGAAAAAATAAGATCAATGTTCTGGATACTCCTGGAATGTTTGATTTCGTAGGAGAAGCACAGGAAGCCGCTTCCGCAGCAGATGCCGCTGTAATCGTGGTATCCGGAAAGGCCGGCGTGCAGGTCGGAACCCAGAAAGCATGGGAACTCTGCGAGAAATACAATCTTCCGCGTATGATCTTTGTAACGGAAATGGATCAGGACGATGTCAGCTACCGAGAAGTCGTTGAGCAGCTCACCGAACTGTACGGAAAACGAATCGCACCGCTTCATATGCCTCTGCGTGAAAACGGTAAATTTGTAGGATATATCAATATTGTAAAGAACAAAGGCCGCAGATATATCGAAAAAGATAAAAAAGAAGAATGCCCGATTCCGGATTACTCCGTAGAATATCTGGAGAAGTACCGTGAAACCCTGATGGAATCCGTGGCAGAAACAAGTGAAGAGTTTATGGACCGCTACTTTGGCGGAGAAGAGTTCTCGGTAGCAGAGATTTCCGCAGCGCTTGCCATGAACGTAGGAGACGGCACCATCGTTCCGGTATGCATGGGATCTCCGGTGAACCTGCAGGGCGTATCGAACCTTCTGGATGATATCTGCGGATACTTCCCGGATCCGTCCACCCGTCCGTGTGCCGGCATCAATCTCAATACGAACGAAATTTTCGAGGCAAATTACGACTTTGCGAAACCGAAGAGCGCGACCATTTTCAAGACGATCGTGGATCCGTTCCTTGGAAAATATTCAATGATTAAGGTTTGCTCCGGCGTTATTAAAAGCGATGATGTGCTCTATAATGTAGATCAGGAATCCGAAGAAAAACTGAGCAAGCTGTACGTGCTCGAAGGCTCCAAGCCGATCGAAGTACCGGAGCTTCATGCAGGAGATATCGGTGCCATCGCAAAACTCGGCGATGCAAGAACCGGCGATTCCCTTGCGACAAAGAACAATCAGGTCCGCTACGGAAAACCGGATGTTTCGACTCCGTACACCGCAAAACGATATAAACCGAAGAACAAAGCCGATGTAGATAAGATCTCCCAGGCCTTTGCCAAGATGATGCAGGAAGACCTGACTATGAAGGCAGTCAATGATTCTGCAAACCATCAGACATTGCTGTACGGCATGGGCGACCAGCACATCGATATTATCGTCAGCAAGCTGCTGGAGCGCTACAAAGTAGAAGTAGAGCTGTCCCGTCCGAAGGTAGCCTTCCGCGAGACGATCCGCAAAAATTCGGATGTAGAAGCAAAATACAAAAAACAGTCCGGCGGCCACGGCCAGTACGGTCATGTAAAAATGCGCTTCTCCGCTTCCGGAGATCTCGAGAAACCATACGTTTTCGAGCAGGAAGTTGTCGGCGGCGCCGTTCCGAAGAACTACTTCCCGGCTGTTGAAAAAGGTATCCAGGAAGCCGTACAGAAAGGCCCTCTGGCTGCTTATCCGGTAGTCGGCGTCAAAGCCGTTCTGTATGATGGTTCTTATCATCCGGTAGACTCCTCCGAGATGGCATTCAAGACCGCAGCGATCCAGGCGTTCAAGAAAGGCTTTATGGAAGCATCCCCGGTTCTCCTTGAGCCGATCGTTTCGATGAAGATCACGGTAGACGATAAATACACCGGCGATATCATGGGCGATCTCAACAAACGCCGTGGCCGTGTGCTCGGCATGAACCCGGATCACAAGGGCCATACGATTATCGAGGCTGATGTTCCGGAACTTGAGATCTACGGATACGGCACAACACTCCGCTCCATGACAGGCGGAAGCGGTGATTTCTCCTATGAGTTTGCGAGATATGAGCAGGCTCCGTCCGATATCCAGGCAAAAGAGATTGAGGCAAGAGCTTCGAAGGTTGAAAAAGCAGAAGAATAAAGCTTTATAAAATAGTGTGATAAAACAGAGAAAATCCGGTTTCGGGAGCAGAATTCGCCCGGAAACCGGATTTTTCTGCGGTTTTTGAAGAAAAACGGAGGATATAGGAAAAAATAAATTGTAAAAACAGGGAAAGAGTGATAGAATACAGCTATATGTTCAAATGCGCATGCTGTCCTATGCGGCGGTGTGAGAAAAAAGAACTTTGAACTTGAACATGCAGGAGGTTACCTATGAGTAAAAGATATGAGCCACAGGACATTGAAAAAAAGTGGCAGAAGATCTGGCAGGATGAAAAAGCCTTTGCCGCCACAGATGATTATACAAAACCGAAATACTACGCACTCGTTGAGTTTCCGTATCCGTCAGGACAGGGACTTCACGTAGGCCATCCGCGTCCGTACACTGCACTGGACATCGTAGCCAGAAAGCGCAGAATGCAGGGTTACAACGTTCTGTATCCGATGGGCTGGGATGCATTTGGTCTTCCAACGGAGAACTATGCGATCAAAAACCACATTCATCCGAAGATCGTTACCAAAAACAACGTACATCACTTCAAAGACCAGCTTCAGTCTCTTGGATATTCCTTCGACTGGGACAGAGAGATCAACACGACGGATCCGGAATACTATCACTGGACCCAGTGGATTTTCCTGAAACTTTTCAAAGCCGGACTGGCATATAAAAAAGAAATGCCGATCAACTGGTGTACTTCCTGTAAGGTAGGTCTTGCAAACGAGGAAGTTGTAAACGGCGTGTGCGAGCGCTGCGGAAGCCCGGTTGTCCGCAAAGTAAAGAGCGAGTGGATGCTGAAGATCACCGAGTATGCAGACAAGCTGATCGACGGTCTGGACGGCGTTGACTATATTGAGCGTGTCAAAACTTCCCAGAAAAACTGGATCGGACGTTCCCACGGAGCAGAGGTTGATTTCTCCCTGAAAGATAAACCGGAGAAGCTGACTATCTATACCACACGCCCGGATACCCTGTTCGGTGTTACGTACATGGTACTCTCCCCGGAGCATCCGTACATCGACCAGTACAAAGATGAGATCAAGAACTGGGATGAGGTCTGCGCATACCGTGAGATGGCAGCCAGAAAATCCGATTTCGAGCGTTCCGAGCTTGCAAAAGACAAGACCGGTGTCATGATCGACGGACTTTCCGCAGTCAACCCGGTTAATGGAAAAGAGATCCCGATCTGGATTTCCGATTATGTACTGATGAGCTACGGCACCGGCGCCATCATGGCAGTACCGGCACACGATGAGCGTGACTGGGAGTTCGCAAAGAAATTCAACATGCCGATCATCGAGGTTGTTGCAGGCGGCGACGTACAGAACGAAGTTTACACCGACGTTGCAGAGGGAACTCTTGTCAACTCCGGTTTCCTGAACGGACTTTCCGTTGCGGAAGCAAAAAAGAAAATTCTTGAGTGGCTCGAAGAGAACCACGTTGGAAAAGCAAAAACAAACTATAAGCTGCGTGACTGGGTATTCTCCCGTCAGCGTTACTGGGGTGAGCCGATTCCGATCGTACACTGCGACAAATGCGGTTACGTTCCGGTTCCGGAAGAATCCCTTCCGCTGGAGCTGCCGGATGTAGAGAGCTACATGCCGACCGATAACGGCGAGTCTCCGCTGGCTGCCATGACAGACTGGGTCAACACCACCTGCCCGTGCTGCGGAGGACCTGCAAAACGTGAGACCGATACCATGCCGCAGTGGGCTGGTTCTTCCTGGTATTACATCCGCTATACCGATCCGAAGAACAAAGAGGCTCTGGCAAGCAAAGAAGCTATGAAATACTGGCTGCCGGTTGACTGGTACAACGGAGGAATGGAGCACACCACCCTTCACCTTCTGTATTCCCGTTTCTGGCATAAATTCCTGTACGATCAGGGCGTAGTTACCTGCCCGGAACCGTATCAGAAACGTACTTCCCACGGAATGATCCTCGGCGAGAACGGCGAGAAGATGAGTAAATCCCGTGGAAACGTTGTCAACCCGGATGATATCGTAGCTGAGTTCGGTGCAGATACCCTGCGTACGTACGAGATGTTCATCGGTGCCTTCGACTTAAGTGCATCCTGGTCTCAGGAAGGCGTAAAAGGATGCCGTCGTTTCCTCGAGCGTGTATGGAAACTGCAGGACAGCCTGGTAGACGGAGATTCCTACTCCAAAGAGCTGGAGTCCAAAATGCACCAGACCATCAAGAAAGTATCCAGCGACTATGAGTCCCTGAAATACAACACAGCGATCGCAGCCATGATGACCCTGGTCAACGAGTTCTACAAAGCCGGAAAAGTAACGAGAAAAGAGTTCGAAACCCTTCTGATCCTGCTGAATCCGGTTGCACCGCATATGACCGAGGAACTGTGGGCAGACCTTGGATACGAAGGCCGTCTGTATCAGACCGCATGGCCGGAGTTTGACGAGGAGAAGACGGTAGAGGCAGTAGCCGAGATCGCTGTTCAGATCAACGGTAAAATGCGCGGAACGATCAAAATCGCCAAAGATGCAGATAAAGAGACCGCAATCGCCGCTGCAAAAGAGGCAGTTGCAGACAAACTGACCGGAAACATCGTAAAAGAAATTTACGTACCGGGAAGAATTGTGAATATCGTTCAGAAATAATAATTATGTAAGCTGAAGAAAGGAGGCTGATTCTTGGAAAAAGAGTCAGTCTCCTTTTGCATAAATATTGCTGTTTAGCAAGGAGGGATACAAAATGGATCTTAAAACAATCAGACAGGAAGCGCGTGCCGTCGCAGAGGAGCTGATTACGACGGCGCAGATGAAACCGGGACAGACTCTGGTAGTGGGATGTTCTTCGAGTGAAATTCACAACAGTAAGCTTGGAACGGATTCCAGCCAGGAGATCGGGCAGGCGGTGTTTGAGGCGCTGTATGCGTGTACGAAGGAGCATGGGCTGTATCTGGCGGCGCAGTGCTGTGAGCATCTGAACCGCGCGGTTGTTCTGGAGCGTGCGGCGGCAGAAAAATACGGTTACGAGCCGGTCTGCGCGGTACCGTGGCTGCATGGCGGCGGATCGTTTGCGATGGCGGCATACTATGGATTGGAGGACGCTGTCACCGTAGAGCGTGTGCAGGCGCATGCAGGTATTGATATCGGTGATGTGCTGATCGGCATGCAGCTGAAGGCAGTAGCCGTTCCGGTCCGGGTATCGCAGAAAACGATCGGAGATGCGCACGTTGTCTGCGCGCGGACAAGACCGAAATACATCGGCGGCGAGCGGACGCATTACGCGGAAGATCCGGAGATGAGAAAGTAAGAAACTGTGATTTGTAAATCAAAAAATGCCGTACAGGCGGAAGAAAAATTTCCAACGCTGTACGGCATTTTTGATGGTTGGTTTTACGTTTTATTTCGCTTTTCTCGCTTCCCGTTTTCGCAGGAAGAAAATTTTCTGCTTCCGGTAAAAAGAGGAAATGGAATCCACGAGGATGCTCAAATATCGCAGAACCGGCTCTGTTGCGACAGAGAATACGACCAGCAGCATGATACATTTTCTGGACATATCAGAAATGGCGAACAGTTGGTTCAGATAGGTACTGCAGAAAATGAAGGCAATAATCGAGCCGATCAGGATCGTCCAGCGCATCCAGTTGAGCGGCTTGCTGATCCGGTAGAGAATCATAAAACCGACAATGGCGAGCAGTACGGTGGAAGCGGTCGAAATATCTTCCGAGCCGACCGCAAATTCCTGGCCGAAGACGACGAGTGTTGCGACCATCAAAAAGTCGGTCAGCGCCGCAGGCAGGGCCCGTGTCAGAATGTTCGTGATAAAGTGGCCCGCGATCCGGTTTTTGTTCGGCATCAGCGAGAGCAGGAAGCCTGGAATACCGATCGTAAACATACTGATCAGCGAGATCTGGGACGGCTCCAGCGGATACGTCACCATCGAGATCAGTGAGAAGATGGACAGCAGGAACGAGAAAATGTTCTTTACCAGGAACAGCGTTCCCGAGCGCTGCAGGTTGTTGACAACGCGGCGGCCTTCCAGTACGACAGAAGGCATCTTCGAAAAGTCGTTGTCCAGCAGAACGAGCTGTGCAGCCTGTGCGGCAGCGTCACTTCCGGATGCCATCGCAACGGAGCAGTCGGCATCCTTTAATGCGAGCACATCGTTGACACCATCGCCGGTCATCGCAACGGTCTTGCCGTTTTTCTTTAAAGCCTGGACAAACTGGCGTTTTTGGTCTGGTGTGACACGGCCGAACACGGTGTATTTCAGGATTGCTTCTTCGAGCTCTTCCGGTGTCTTTAGAGTGGAAGCATCAATATAATCCTCTGCGTGTGCAATCCCTGCCTGGCGGGCAACCTCAGATACCGTTACCGGAGTATCACCGGAGATGACCTTGACATGGACACCCTGATCTTCGAAGTAGCGGAACGTTTCCGGTGCTTCTTTTCGGATCGGATTGGAGAGAAGCACGTAGCCAAGCGGCGTGACACGGCCGGAGAGTGCTTTTCCATTCGGTACAGTTTCGGATGTGCCGAAGACGAGGAGACGGAATCCCTTTGAGGTATACGCTTCAATTTCACTCTGATAGCGTGCAAAATCATCGCGGAGAACGAACTCCGGGGCACCGAGCACGTAGGAGACATCCGAAAATGTCACACTGGAATACTTGAATTCCGAGGAGAACGAAGTCATCGAAACGGCAGTTTTGCCGTTGCTGTCTTTAAAATATTCTTTCAGTGCCGCCATAGTAATGTTGTCGTTTGACATGGCAGATGCGAAATCACCGACCGCAAGGGAAAGCTCTTCTTTCTGCAGTGCGGGAGCATTTTTGCCGGATTCTGTATCAGGGACTGAACTGGAGCCGACCAGAATCAGATCATGTACTTTCATATTTGTCTCGGTGATGGTTCCCGTCTTATCGACACAGAGCACGTTGACGCGAGCCAGCGTCTCGATACATTTCATATCATGCACGAGAACCTTCTGCGAAGCCAGCCGCATAACGCTGACGGCAAGGGCAACGCTTGCAAGCAGGTAAAGACCTTCTGGGATCATGCCGAGCACGGCGGCCACCATCGAGGTAATGCTCTCACGGAACGTTTCGTGGGAGACGAAAAACTGCTGGCCGAAGAGCAGAAGACCGATCGGAATGATCAGAATGCCGACAACCTTTACCAGCTTGTTGAGGGAGCGGATCATCTCGGACTGTTCGCCCTCTTTCATGGCCTTTGCCTCGAGGGTCAGACGGGAAATGTAGGAATCTTCACCGACCTGGGTCAGACGGCTCTTGCAGCTTCCGGAGACGATAAAACTTCCGGACATCAGCTCGTCGCCCGGGCGCTTGGTAATCTCATCGGATTCACCGGTAAGCAGCGATTCGTTGACCTGTACCTCACCTTCAAGCACGACGGCATCAGCGCAGATCTGTTTTCCTGCGGTAAATACAACAATATCATCGAGTACGAGATCTTCCGCGGCGAGTGTTACCTCAGCCCCGTCACGGATCGCAGTAGCCTTCGGCGCGTTTAAAACAGACAGCTTTTCCAGCGTCTTTTTCGCCTTGATCTCCTGTACAATACCGATCAGCGTGTTCGCGATGATGACCGGCAGAAACGTAAGATCCCGGAACGAACCGGCAAGGATCAGAAAGATGGCAATAATCAGAAAAATCAGGTTGAAATACGTACAGACATTGCTCTTTACGATCTCGGCCGTTGTCTTGGACGGAGGTTCCACCGCACGGTTGGTCCAGCCGTTCTCGCGGTACTCGGCAACCTGCTCGGCGGAAAGGCCTTCGGAAGGGTCTGCCTCATAACGCGTCGTTGGAACACGGCGGTGAATGATTTCGGGAATTGTTTTGTTCATAACAGTTATATTCCTCTCCGGCCGTCCTGATAAAGAAGAGACAGCCTCACTGTGGTTTGTTTGAAAAAGATCACGTCTGGAATCTTTTTCCATACTAAGAAGTATACCATAGAGCATCGAAAAAGAAATGAAGGAAGTATTAAATTTTACGAAAAAAAGACTTTTCGCAAAGAGGAACAGATAGGAATGTGCGAAAAGTCTTTTGTATTCTGAATTTAGTCCTGTACTTCCTGAAGATTGCGGATGTTCGGCTCCGCCATCATGGAGTAATTGGTGTAATAAACAACGAAGCCCGGTTTGCTTCCGTTTGGTTTGCGCAGGTTTTTCTTTAAGGTGTAGTCGATTTCCACCTTCGGTGCCTGTCTGCCTTTCGAGTAATAGGCGGCGAGAGCAGCGGCCTCTTCGTAGACGGAATCCGGCAGCTCTTTACCGTTCGTCTTTACGATGACATGGCTGCCCGGCTGGCCTTTCGCGTGGAACCACCAGTCGTTGCCGGAGGCGAATTTAAACGAAAGTTCCTCGTTCTGGAAGTTGTTCTTGCCGACATAAATGTCAAAGCCCTCGGAAGAGCGGTAGTGGAACGGATGGGAGGTGATTTTCTGCTTTTTCCCTGTCGGTCCCTTGCGGCGGATGTAGCCGTACTCGATCAGCTCTTCTTTTAACTGCACCAGATCCGCCTCATCGAGCGCAATATCAAGCGCCGTGCTGATGGATTCGAGATGGTCGATTTCCTCTTTCGTCTCGACAAGAAGTTCCTCGAGTGCCTCACGGGTCCGCTTCAGCTTTCCGTAGCGGTCGAAGTATTTTTTTGCATTTTCGCCGGCAGAGAGCGTTCCGTCGAGTGGAATCGTGATTTCCTCGCCGTTATAGTAATTGACGGCGTTCAGCGAAGTATCGCCCGGCTGGCAGCTGTAGCCGTACGTATTTAAAAGCTCACCGTAAATCCGGTATTTTTCCCGCTTGTCGGTGTCTTTTAACTGTTTCTGCTGCAGGTCGTATTTTTTGACATTCCGTTCGAGTGCGGTATTGACGACACGGCGCAGATCGGAAGATTTCTGACGGATGCGGGTGATGCGGTTTTTCATGGCATAGTATGTTTCCAGTACACCGGAGATCGAATCGTATGTTTCCTCCCGCAAATCCTGATACTGCGTCAGTTTCAGTGCGGAAAATTCTTTCGGCTCATCGCCCTGGTATACGATGTTCGGCGTAAATGCGCCGTTTTTGATATCCTCAATCAGATAAGAGAAGGTGCGGAACAGATGAAGCTTCGCATTTTCTTCGAGTGCATTGACCGCAAATCCGCCGTCGATGCCGGCGCGGCAGCAGACTTCCTCCGCCATCAGCGGGCTGAAGCCGGTAAGGGAAGTGTAGATTGCCTTTGCGGCAGCCATCGGTTTCGTGCAGACGAAATCGAAAAATTCTTCTTCTGTGATCGTGAGCGGATCTTTCTTATCCTGCGTGTGCGGAATGAACCAGGTGCGGCCCGGAAGAACCTCACGGACAGAACTCATGTTGGCGGAAATATGTTTGATACTGTCAAGGATCGTATTGTCCTCCTGACAGAAGATCAGGTTGCTGTGTTTTCCCATGATCTCCACAATCAGCTTCTTGCGGCAGATATCGCCGAGTTCGTTCAAATGCTCGAGCTCAAAAATAAGAATACGCTCGAGTCCCGGCTGGGTAACGGAGAGAATGCGGGCGCTGCCGATGTGTTTGCGGAGCAGCATACAGAAATTCGGTGCGGTCATCGGGCCGGGCTTATTGTTGTCCGTCAGGTAGATCAGCGGAAGCGAAGCACTTGCCGAGAGGAGAAGACGGTAAACGGTACGGTTGTTTTTTATTGTAATCATCAGCTCGTCGTTTTCCGGCTGTGCGATCTTGTTGATCTTTCCGCCGACGATGGTCTGATTCAGTTCCTGTGCAATATTTGCAATGGTAATTCCATCAAAAGCCATAGAAAATATCTCCTTTGTTTGAAATTCTGGTATTTTCATTATAATACAGAAAAAAAGATTTGACTAGGCTTTCTGAATGAATTATAATAAATCTGTATGGGTAGATGTATTTTCTGAAAAAGACTTCAGAAGGTACAGGAAAGGACGGATTGTGGCAAAACTGATCAACATCGGATTCGGCAATGTCGTAAATTCGGATAAAATAATAGCAGTGGTGAGTCCCGAGGCGGCACCCGTCAAGCGTATGGTGCAGCGTGCAAAGGAAAGCAACCGCATCATCGATGCGACGCAGGGAAGACGCACGAAAGCAGTGCTCATCACCGGAGAAGAATTTATCATCCTTTCGGCTTTGCAGCCGGAAACGATCAGCCGCAGATTCAACGGCGGCTGGGAAACAGAAAAAGAGCGAGGGGAATCTGAAAATGAGTAGAGGAATACTTACTGTAGTATCCGGTTTTTCCGGAGCAGGAAAAGGAACACTGATGAAACGCCTGATGGAGGAGTACGACAACTATGCGCTGTCCATCTCCGTCACCACAAGAGACCCGCGTCCGGGCGAGGAAGACGGCGTATCGTACTTTTTCCGTACAGAAGAAGAGTTTGACCGCATGGTAGAAGAGGATGCCTTCCTCGAGTATGCGCGTTACGTAAAACATTCCTACGGAACGCCGAAGGCATACGTAGAGGAGCAGCTGGATGCCGGAAAAGATGTTCTGCTTGAGATTGAAATCCAGGGAGCACTTCAGGTCAAGGAAAAACGTCCGGACACCCTTCTTGTGTTCATCACACCGCCGACCGCCGAGGAGCTGGAACGACGCCTCCGGGGACGCGGAACGGAAACAGAAGAAGTCATCAAAGGCAGAATGGAGCGTGCAAAAGAGGAAGCACAGGGCATGGACCAGTACGATTATGTCCTGATCAACGACGACCTCGAAACCTGCGTAAAACAGATGCATGAGACCATTCAGAGCCAGCATTTCATGAGCAGCAACCAGAAAGACTTTATCGAACAGATGAAAAAAAGTCTGGAAAAATAGAAAGGAGCATTTATTATGATTCATCCATCTTATCAGGAACTGATTGCAACTATTAACGAGGGCCAGGATCTGGACGAGGCACCGGTTGTCAGCAGCCGTTACTCTCTGGTACTTGCAACAAGCAAACGTGCAAGACAGATCATCGGCGGAGCTGAACCGCTTGTAAAAGTGAAAAAAGGCATGAAACCGCTTTCCATCGCCGTAGAGGAGATGTACAAAGGAGAGGTTACAATCCTTCCGGAATCTGAAGTTGAAGCGGAAGAGGAAACAAAAGAGGAGCCAGTAATTGAATAATATGAAAATTCTGTTTATTTCCCTTGGATGCGATAAAAACCTGGTAGATTCCGAGCATATGCTGGGTCTTCTGGTAGAGCATGGCTTCGAGATCACCGATTCCGAGGAAGATGCAGAGGTTATCGTGATAAACACATGCTGCTTTATCCACGACGCCAAAGAAGAAAGCATTCAAAATATTCTTGAAATGGCGAAGTACCGTACAGCGGGAAGCTGTAAGGTTCTTCTGGTAACGGGCTGTATGGCAGAGCGCTACCGCGATGAAATCATTGAGGAGATTCCGGAGGTTGACGCCGTACTTGGAACGAACAGCTATGACAAAATCCTGGATGCCATTCAGGATGTCCTCGGCGGCGACCGCTTCCAGGAGTATGCCGATCTGAAAGGACTGCCGAAAATTGACGCACAGCGCGTTGTAACGACAGGCGGCCATTACGAATATCTGAAAATTGCAGAGGGCTGTGACAAGCACTGTACCTACTGCATCATTCCGAAGCTGCGCGGACCGTACCGCTCCGTTCCGATGGAGGAACTGATAGCAGAAGCGAAGACGATGGCAGAACAGGGTGTCAAAGAGCTCGTTCTCGTTGCGCAGGAGACAACCATTTATGGTATCGATCTGTACGGAAAGCCGTCTCTCCACCTTCTGTTAAAAGAGCTCTGCAAAATTCAGGAGCTCTACTGGATTCGGATTCTGTACTGCTATCCGGAGGACATCTATCCGGAACTCGTTCAGACGATGAAGGAAGAGCCGAAAGTCTGTCACTACCTGGATCTGCCGATTCAGCATGCCAACGATGAGATCCTGCGCCGCATGGGTCGCAGAACATCCAAACAGGAGCTGATCGACAAAATTGATTTCCTGAGAAGCGAGATGCCGGATATCACACTGCGCACCACGCTGATCACAGGATTCCCGGGAGAGACAAAAGAGCAGCACAAAGAACTCCTCGAGTTTATCAACGACATGGAGTTCGACCGTCTCGGCGTATTCACCTACTCTCCGGAGGAGGGAACACCGGCTGCTGCGATGGAGCATCAGATCGACGAGGAGGTAAAACTGGACCGTCAGGCAGAACTGATGGAGCTGCAGCAGGATATCTCTGCAGAACTCGGCGAGCGCAGGATCGGCCAGGAGCTTCTTGTTATGATCGAGGGCAAAGTGGCGGATGAGGATGCCTATGTGGGCAGAAGCCAGGCGGACGCACCGGGTGTAGACGGCTATGTATTTGTCAATACACCGGAAACACTCGTATCCGGCGACTTCGTAAGAGTGAAAATTACCGGTGCTCTGGAATATGATCTGATAGGAGAGATAAGCCAATGAATTTACCAAACAAATTAACGATTCTGCGGGTAATTATGATTCCGTTTTTCGTGTTCTTCCTGCTGTCTGGCGTGGGCGGAAGCGCGTCCAAATGGATTGCACTGGTAATCTTTGCCGCTGCCAGCATCACGGATACTCTGGACGGCTACATTGCAAGACGTGACAATCTGATTACCGATTTCGGAAAGTTTATGGATCCGCTGGCAGATAAGCTGCTGGTATGCTCTGCACTGATCTGCTTTGTAGAGCTGGACAAGCTTCCGGCGTGGATGGTTATTATTATCATCGCAAGAGAATTTATCATCAGCGGTTTCCGCCTGGTTGCTTCGGACAATGGAATTGTCATCGCAGCAAGCTGGTGGGGAAAATCGAAAACAATCAGCCAGATGATTATGATCATTCTTCTGATCGCCGACATTCCGGCACTTTCCGTGCTGAATACCGTGCTGATCTGGGTTGCATTGATTCTGACCGTTGTTTCTCTGATTGATTACCTGGTAAAAAATAAAAACGTGCTTTCCATGCAGAACTAGGCAGGAAAAAGCACAGAATAAAAACGCTGACCGGTTTGGGATTCCAGACCGGCAGCGTTTTTTGGTTTGTAGTTTTTCAGCGTTTTTTCCCGGAAGCAGCGGAGCGGAAGAGGCGTACCATCTGGTCAATTTTTGCCGCTTCCTGTTTGGATTTTCCGGCTTTGATGGCAGAGATGATCAGGTCCGCCTCGGAGGCGGAAAACTGTGCGCCGCCCTGATTTCCCTGCATCAGGGAGAGAAGAAACGGCATCATTTCCGCCTGGGATTTTCCGCGGCTCTGAGAGGCCATCTGCTGCAGTGCCTGAAGCCGGGCGAAGTCAATTCCGGAAAGAGAGGGGTCCTGCGACCAGTCGTTTTGCTTATCATCTGAACTCATAGCAGATCCTCCTCATTTCCGGGATTTATATTCTGAAGCATCTGGACCATCTGCATGGTCTGAAACATCTGGGAGAGAAGATCCCGCTGCGGACCGGCGGCAAAACGGGAAATATCCTGCAGCATCTCAAGCGGAGAGACGTGCGGGGCATCAACAGACATCATGGAAAGGTCGGCCGGACGGGAAAAAAGCTGAATGGTCCGCTGGAGCTCGAGCCATTTGCTCAAAATCGCAAGGGAGGGCTGCAGGCCGAAGGAGGCGTAGGGAATGGCAGCCTTCAGCATCTGAAGCTGATCCTGTGCGATCATCTGGTCCAGCGGTGTCATCTGTTCCACATTTTGTTCCTGTTCCTGATTCAAATTAAGATCCTTCCTGGCAGCATTCCTGCATTTGTCTTTTTATTTCTCTTTATCTTATGTTCCAGGCCGGAAAAAATGACAGAAGGCGGGAAAAAACATATGATAAGAGGAAGAAAGAAAAAGGAGACCGCCGGAAAATGGATGGAAAAGAAACAGCAAAAAGAAAACAGGTACTCGAAGGGAATGCCTTTTATGAAATAGATCTGGAATGTATGAGAAAAAAAGAAAAAAGAGAAGAGATGGAAAAGCGGGAAAGAGAAGCACGGAAACCGAAACGGTTTCGCTGAAAGAGAATTCTGGTGAAAAAAAGCCCCGGGGCGGTTGATCCGCACCCGGGGCTTTTTCTGCCCGAACATCTGGGAAGACTGAAAAAAGGTCAGCAGCCGCATCCACAGTTATTGCTGTTGCCGCATCCACAGCCGTTGTTGTTCCATCCGCCGCAGCAGAACAGAAGAATCAGAACGAGCCAGCAGTCGGAATTGCAGCCATTGTTGTTGTTTCCACATCCACATCCGCCGCAGCAGGAGAGGAGAAGCAGAATCCAGATAATACTGCAGCCATTGTTTCCGAACAGGTTGTTGTTGGAAACACCGCATCCATTATCGCAGCCACAGCCGTTGTCACATCCGCATCCACAGTTTGTAGCAGCTAAATCACTCATGTTTGTTCCTCCAAAGGAATCATTTTGCTTACAATTCATGATATGAAAAACTGCCGGGCGGGGTTACTCTTAAAGAGAAAAATTCAAAGACCCTACAGACTGCGTCCCTGAAAATCAAAAAGCTCTTTCACCGGAATGTCAAGTGCCTCAGCGATATCGAACAGAAGATTCAACGAAATAGAGGTTTTTGTATTTGGCGCTTCGATGTTGCTCATATGGGTACGACTGATATGTACCGCCTCGGCAAGTTCGGCCTGCGTCATTCCTTTTGCTCTTCGGTAGTAGGCAATCGTAAGTCCAAGAAGGCGAAGATCGTTCAAGCGTTCGTAATTCATAGTCAGGAATCCCCCTTTTAGTTTTATAAATATAATGATAATACGTAATGATACAACGGAAAACAATCAAAAACAAGGCACTTGCACATTAAAAGTTTGCATCAACAAACGGATATACCATAGAAGCAAACCTGTGAGCGGGAAAATCAGTTTGTCATAAGGCTTGTGAAGCTTTGATATAACTGTAATCGGCCATATCCCCATTCTCTGCTCGGATACGTAATAGTATCAGTTCGGTCTGCACCGCGGATCAGGTAGTTTTTTACCTCCTGTGCCGTGAAATAGCGGGCGGGAGTGCGCTGGATGCCCCATTGCAGAAAAAGAGCAGCGGCGCCGGATGTAATGGCGGCGGACGCACTCGAACCGCTGAAGCTTACATAGGAGCCGGCCGGTCCCGGTCCGGTAACGGAGACGCCGGGAGCGGCAAAGTCGGGCTTGATTTCACCAAGCCGGGTAAAGCCGCGGCCGGATTCCGGGGAAAAACTGTTGTTTGCTGCCTGATACGTGGAGGGAGAAAGAACAGGAACCGTGGCAGAAGGTGTCGTCAGTGTCGTGTACGGATCCGGTTCCAGAAATGTCACATCGGAGGTGGAAAATCCGGTGATCGGGAGCCAGATGTGGAAATCCGGCGGCGATGGAAAAGCGCGGTAAACCTGAAGCGTCCAGATACCGGGGGTCGGATCCAGCATGCGGATCAGAATGAGCTGGCTGCCGGTCGTGGCCTGGACCACTTCGTAGTTGACGTAGATCACGGTGCGCTCCAGAACGAAGGTGATCCGCTGTTCCTGATTCAAAGAGACGGGAATCCGCGGAATCGTCTCGCCGCCGGGAGAGCGGAAACCGACAGAAAAAAGCTGTGGAGCCTGTCCCCAGAGTTCCAGGGTGAAACCGCGGTTTCCTTCAGAAACGAGAAACTCTACATTTTTCGGGGTGTAAGTTTCGGATACAGAGCCATAATAATGGTGTGCTGCATTTCCTTCGTTGCCGGTCGCGCAGACGGGGATCACACCAGGCGTGTTGCCGTAGCGCGCCAAGGTCAGAGAAACGGGGAGCGTGCCGGAGTGGCTGCCCTGATTCGTCCCGAGTGCCAGACAGAGGACGAGCGGTTTTCCTTCCGCAGCTGCGGTTTCATTCAGAAAGTGCATGGCGGAGAGCAGGTCATCTTCCTCGAAGACGGGAGCATTGGAGGACACAAGATAAAAATCTTTCAGATTCTGTTTGGCGGGTTTTAATTTAACAACGGCAAAATCTGCCTCCGGTGCGGCGCCGAGAAATCCGGCGGAGGCATCCGGAGTACCGCCGGCCACGCCTGCGACATACGTGCCGTGCCCGTCGGGATCGGTGACGGGAACAAGGGAGAGTGGATTGCCGCTTTCAAGTGCCGCGTCGAGATTGGACTTGGTATAGAGACTGCCGTAAGGAAACTGCGCCGGCGGCGTTCCCGTCCGGTCCGTCTGATCCCAGACGGCGAGAATCCGGCTCTGTCCGTTGGCATGCAGAAATGCGGGGTGGCGGTAATCAATGCCGGTGTCCAGAAAACCGAAGATTACATTTTTGCCTGTATATCCGCCACCGTAGAGATTCTGCGTCTGGACAATCCCGGAGACTTCCAGTGAGAGCGTGGAGAGCGGCGTAAAAAGTTTTGGAAGCCCGGTAAAGGGAACTGCGCCGAAGAGATTTTCCGGCAGCAGACTCCGCTCGAGAAAGAGAACGGAATACTGTGGGTTCAGCGTAAGAAGAGCACTTGACTCCGGAAACAGCATCTGGTACCGCTCGGACTGTGCCACGTAATTCTGGATCAGAATGTTGATGTAATCGTTGGAATAAATGATGTCTGTAAGATCCATAAAGAGATCCTTTGTTTTTGATGCTATTGTATGCAAACATTACGTCAAAGTATGCATGAAACAAAAAAGCCCCCCTTACCTGACGCAGTGTCTGCGCGGTAAAGGGGACGAAATAGAATCAGCTTTCGAGAAGAGCGCTGATATCCTGTTTCGGTACTTCCATTGGGTAATGGCTGTCGAAGCATGCACGGCAGATCGGCAGATCGCCGACCATGTTCTGGAGTTCATCGATCGGCATGTAGCCAAGAGAGTCGGCTCCGATCTGCTGACGGATCTCCTCCGTGGAGTGAGAGCTTGCGATCAGCTGTTTGTTCGAAGGAACATCGGTGCCGAAATAGCACGGATACAGGAACGGCGGAGAGCTGATACGGACATGGACTTCGGTCGCGCCGGCTTTGCGAAGCATCGTGATCAGGTTGGAAATCGTTGTTCCACGGACAATGGAGTCGTCGACGAGCACGATCCGTTTTCCTTTTACAACAGATTCGAGAACGCTCAGCTTGATTTTGACGCTGGATTCCCGTTCCTTCTGGGTCGGCTTGATGAAGGTACGGCCGACATAGCTGTTTTTGTGGAACGCAAGACCGAACGGGATGCCGGATTCTTCGGAATAGCCCTTTGCGGAGGCAAGTCCGGAGTCCGGGACACCACAGACGAGGTCTGCATCAACCGGGTAGGTCTTTGCGAGAGTTGCACCGCCGCGGATTCTGGCTTCGTAGACACTGATATTGTCTATTTTGCTGTCGAGGCGGGCAAAATAAATATATTCAAAAATACAATGCGCTTTTTTTACGTCAACCGGCATAAATTCGGATTTCAGATTTCCGGTTTTGTCAAACGTTACAATTTCTCCCGGAGCGACATCGCGGACGAATTCGGCGCCGATCGAAGTGAGGGCGCAGCTTTCCGAGGCGAGAACCCAGGCGTTGTCCCGCTTTCCGATGCAGAGCGGTTTTAAGCCATATGGGTCGCGCACGCCGATGAGTTTTCTCGGGCTCATGATGACAAGGGCATAGGCGCCGCGGATTTCTTTTACCGTGCGTAGAATCGCTTCTTCTACCGTTTTGGAATGAACGCGTTCCCGCGCAATACCGTAGGCGATGATTTCAGAGTCAATCGAAGTGTGAAAAATTGCGCCGGTGTTTTCCATCTGCTCGCGCAGTTCCATAGCGTTGACCAGATTTCCGTTGTGCGCAAGGGCGAGGGAGCCTTTCAGATAATTCAGAACGAGCGGCTGTGCATTCTCTACGGTAGTGGAACCGGTGGTAGAGTACCGGACATGGCCGATGCCGATATTGCCGGACAGCTCTTCTAATTTGGATTCTTTGAAAACTTCGTTGACAAGGCCAAGGCCTTTGTAGGATTTCACATGGCCCTTTGGACCGCTGGTGTCAGAGACGGCAATTCCGCAGGACTCCTGTCCTCTGTGCTGCAGGGCGGAAAGGCCATAGTAGATCGAAGGACTGACGTCGGCACCATCCAGATCGTAAATGCCGAAAACACCACATTCCTCCCGGAGACCGGTATCATAACAATTGTTTGACGATGGCTGCATAGGTATTCTCCTTTTTTCAGTTGTAGACCTGCATGTTTTAAAAACATTGATTATCATACTCATTTTTGCGGATGATGTCAAGAAAATCGTGATATGTATAAAATATGGTGCAGAAATTTAGGATTTCGTGGAAAATGTCGAAAATAATAAAAAATAGTAGAATTTTCTGCCGTTCCACACAATAAAATTTGATAGGTAAAACGCTGAAAAGCCGCATAAACACTATGTTTTTGCGGCTTTTCGCGTTCCTGCGTCAGCGGTCAAAAAATGCCGTTTGACGCTTTTTTGCCGCCCTAACTCGACGGGGTGATATAAAAGGCTATAAGAAGCGGTAAAAAGATAAGTCGGTCAAAGCTCCATTTCCTTGTGTTTTTTCTTTGTCGTTCCTTTTTCTGTTTTTGCGCCTGCTTCCTTTGCCTGTGCCGGGGCTGCTTTTTCTACTGCGCCGTGGTAGGCGTCCAACACCTCCTTTTTTCGCTCCAGGCGCACATCAACATATCGGGCGGTTACTGCTTCAAAGTTCATGGATAAGCCAAGCGACGCGCCGATACCCGCAAGCGTATGTCCCAAGACTTCGCCCACGGTATAGAAGTCGCCTGTCAGTTGGTGCATATTCGTAGCTGCTGTATGCCGTTACGGTATAATAACGACAAACAGAAAAAGCCTTTATTTTCAAGGGGTTTGAGCGTTTGTCGTCTTTTATTCAATTCCTTTTCCAAGTTGAAAATTGACGAAAACTATAAAGAAAAAAGGAGGCTGTTTTATTAACGACAAAATTTAATAGTGCCAGCGGTCCGGCTTTATGTCTGACCGCTGGTTGCCGTGGGCGTTTCACTTTTATAGGTGGACGCCCTTTTTTCATACTCATTTTCGAGAGAAAGGAGATCCCCATGGAATTAAACGAAATGGAAAAAAAGCTGCTCTTTCAGGTTGAGGGCGATTATCAGACAAAGATCCTGAATGAACTTTATATGACCGTGCGGTATTCAAATAATTCCGAACAGCGGGAGGCGGCAGAAGGTCTTATGGCAAAACTTCGTGTTCTGTCAAATGCAGAGTGCATGGACTTGGTAAAAGATATTCAGAAGAATTACCGTCTGCCCTATCCAGCCCGGACGATTGGAGAAAAGATCGCCGAGGCCAGACAACAATCAGGTGCAGAAAAATTGAAGGGGCATGACATCATGGCGCTTGAACGTTTTGACCCGGAGGTAAGGCACATGATCATTTTTGATGTATTGTCTTACGATTCCCCTGTTGGCGACAAAGGCGATAAGATGCGCTTGTTCCTTACAGATGCCGGCTATCAGAAATTTTTAGAGAGCCAGGAACGGGGCGAAGTGAAACTGAAAAACCATGCGAAGGTCTCTGGCGGTCATCTCCATTATGACCACAGGGATCATGCCTTGTAACGGAATAGTCGAAGAAAGGAGGCGATACAATGGCAGTATTCCGTGTAGAGAAAACAAAGGACTTTACGATAATGAGCAATCACCATCTGCGCAATACGGAGTTGTCCTTAAAGGCAAAGGGGCTTTTATCACTTATGTTGTCGCTGCCGGAAGATTGGGATTATACCACGAAAGGACTCGCCCATATCTGCAAGGACGGTGTGGATTCTATCACTACTGCCCTGAAGGAACTGGAGCGGCATGGTTATCTCACCAGGCAGCGCCTCCGCTATGATAACGGGCAGTTGGGAGACATTGAATATACGATCCATGAGCAGCCTGTAAGCACCGAAAACACAGGGCTTTCACCTAAACGGGAAAATCCAAGACAGGTAAAACCTGAACAGGCAAAACCTAAACAGGCGGAACCTGAACAGGCAAATCCGGTACAATTAAATACTAATCCATTAAAAACAAAAAAATCAAAAAAAGATAAATCAATAACTTATCCATCAATCTATCCGGCAGAGCCGGAAGCGGCAAGCCGCACGGATGGGATGGATCGGATAGAGCTGATAGAAGCCTATCGTGAAATCATCAAAGAAAATATCGAATATGACTTACTGGTCTTACGGTATGGCAGGGAACGTCTGGACGAAACCCTTGAACTTATGCTTGAAGTGATTTTGTCGAAACGCCCTTACATACGCATCGCCGGAGATGATTTTCCGCGGGAGATCGTCAAGAGCCGGTTCCTGAAGATCAATTCCGGTCACTTAGAGTATGTCTTTGACTGTATCGACAAGAACACGACGAAGGTCGGAAATATCAAAGCATATCTGCTGGCGGCGCTGTATAATGCCCCGGCTACAATGGACAGCTATTACCGTGCCGAGGTCAATCACGATCTGTACGGCTGTTAGGCACCTTTGGGTGTCTTTTTTCATTCCATCACAGGAAGGAGGCAAAGCACGATGAAAAGAATCACTGTGCCGGTACAATGCCCGGCGTAACCAAAGAACAGATTCAGGCAGCGCGGGAAGCTGATCTGTTTACTTACCTGCAGTTCCATGAACCCGGTGTGCTGAAACGGGATGGACCTAATTTCCGGCATAAGGAACATGACAGTCTGGTATATGTGACCGGGAAAAGGTACTGGTACTGGAACAGCCGTGGACGGAGTATCAATGCGCTGGACTACCTGATCCAGATTCGGGGATATGGTCTTGTGGATGCGGTTCATGCTCTGGTAGGTGGCGAAATCCGACATACACCGGCTTACCGAAGTACGGCAGAAATACAGGTATCAAAAGAACCGGAAAAGAAAGCATTCTCTCTCCCCTGGGCCAGACGTTGCGCGACCGCTGCGGTCTCCTATTTGCAGAAACGGGGAATCAGCTCAGAAGTCATTCGCCAGTGTTTACAAGCCGGGATTTTTTACGAAGCCCGGTATCATGGAGAACCGGTTTGTGTATTTGTAGGGAAAGATGATTCCGGGAAAGCGAAGTTCGCCTGTATGCGCAGTATCGGCGGCAATCTCAAAAAGGATGTCTATGGCAGCGACAAAGGATATAACTTTTGTTATCCCCCGCAAAGTCCGGGTAGCCGGCATGTGGCAGTCTTTGAAGCTCCTATTGATGCGCTTTCCCATGCAACGCTTCAAGAGCTGGAGGGATGGAAATGGAATGGTTACCGCTTGTCTTTGGGAGGTACTTCCCATGTGGCGCTGACTTCTTTTCTGGAACGCCACCCGGAGATCCGGCGTGTTACCCTTTATATGGACCACGATCTTGCCGGATTTGTCAATGCCCGGAAAATCAAGACCATGCTCCACGAGGATAAACGTTTCCGTCATATCCGGGTAAGTGTCAACCCTCCCCGGATGGGAAAAGATTACAATGAAAAATTGCTGGAGGTTCGGGAACAACTGCAAACCAGCCAGCACCAACGCCGCCCAAAAGAGGCGGCTGTTTCAATTTAGGGAGGATTTCAACATGAATGGATCTCAACAGATCTGCTTTACAGACAGCGCCGGAAAAGCGCTGTTTTCTATTCCTGACAATGGTTTACTTTGCCTGTTCTATGGAAACGGGGACAGGCATTTTGCTGTTTGCCATCGTCTGGATGACACCCATGCAGAAATTGACGGGGTAAATTATTCGATGCCGGACTTTGCCAAAAGGATGAAACACAACCAGATCGGCTTTGCCCCGGCATAGGGCTGGAAAACAAATAACAGGAGGATTTGAAAATGAAAAAAATTGAAAATACCGCTTTGCAGATGATTGCCGAGGCTTCCCGGTGTCCAGACTACGGCCCCGATATGGTTAAATCGCTGATGAAAAAGCTGGACATGAACGAAAAGGGCTTTGCGCTTTTGATGAATGTTGCCCCATCCACAGTGCGTCTTTGGACCAGCGGAGCTGCACAGCCCTGCGGCACAGCAAAACGCCTCATGCAGATTTATGAAACCGGTCCGGAGATTGTTGGCAAGATTGCCAGAGGGCAGCTACCGGCAGATGGGAGGGATTGATGAATGACGGAGACAGATAGCCAGCCGATTGCGGAAAATGAGCAGGTCAAAGAGCTGCTTGCTCTCCTAAAAGACAACAATACACCGGGATATGAAGAATTTGCCAAGCTAATCGAGCATGTGACCGGGATGGAGCAGCGTCTTTTGGAGGCAACCGAGGAACTAAAGGCAGTGCGTCAGGAAATGCAGGGATTACAGAACCATTCCCTGAAAGATACTCTCCAAAAGAGCTGTAAAGCTATGGAGATGAATATTTCCGTTATGCGTCACCGTCTTTCCGAACTCAAAGGCCAGATCATAAACGGGTGCAGGAATATCCTTGCCGATTTCAGGGAACGAGGTACTGTTGCTTTGAATGGGATCACACAGTTTTTACATGTCAGACCGGTGTTGGAGTCCATTCAAAGTGCAGCAGAAAAAAGTATGCAGGCCAACAACAGGGCTGTTGCCAGAATTGACGCTTTCAGTACGGAATATCACGAAATGGAGCGGCATCTCAAAAATATGGGCCGTGCTATTCAAGGAAAACCTGCGGAGACAGACGCAAAAGAAAATGGAAAGATTGCCAGGGTGTTCAAAGGTGCTTTCAAAGTGGAGGGCGCTCTTATATCCTCCATTAACCGTAATGCGGAGTGGGCACTTAATACCCTTGCCCGGTTGGAACAGACTGCGGAAAGGCGCCCTTCTGTTTTGGAAGCAATGCGGGAACAGGCAGCAAAAACGGAACCGGCAAAAAAGCAGCCGGCATCTTCCCATGATAAGGAAAGCCGGTAATTGTCAGGTTCACATGAAAGGAGGAATTTGATTGAATCAGGAACCACTACCGCAGATTCATTTGATCCGTGATACAGACTTATCCATCTTTGCGTATGAGCTCCATATTTTTGCCGGAGATTTTCTTAGGGAATGCGAATTTAATATGCGTTCTCTGGCGACAAATACCGGGGCTGATTCCATTGCCATCATGGAGAAAAATCACATGTGGCTTTCCGACGCTTTGTTTGCTTATTGTTCTACGGCGGATCTTCATCAAATGATCTCAACAACGGAGTTTATCGGAGCGAGGGTTTTCCTGTTTCATACGGATCGCAGAGAGGGCGGTCACTTGTACGGAGATGTCCTGATGATGGATTTAGACACGCTGCGGCAGGATATAAAAAGAAATATCCTCTATCCCTGCGGCGTCAATGTCGAACGCAAAGATGGTTCAGCGGCTACGGTCAGCCTGAAAGAATGGACTGAAATGGAGCTTTACGAAAAAGATGCTCTGAAAAGTTGGGGATTTTCTTATGCCCCGAATCAAGTTACGGAATGGCAGTACCACTATTCCACGATGTTCAGACAGTGGATGGATCAGGCATTTCGTTATATGCCCCAGGATTTAGAAGAACGCCTGAATATGCAATATATGGAGGCAGCCCAGAACCCGGATATGGATAAGTACCGCATACCACAGGGAACGGCAAAACAGATGCTTCTTTATGACGAAGCCCCTGTGTATCGCCTTCTTCCATCCGGTTCGGAGAAAATTGCGCCCATTGCGGCAGTCTCTACGGGCCTGTGGTATGAAAATTACCGGGAGTTTGCCATTGCACCGGAGGATTTAGGCGCTCTGGACAAACTGATCCGCAGGGAAACTGACCGGCTCACAGGAAACCTCCCACAACTTCTCAAAAACGAAGAACGCCGCCCTGCCCCGGAGCGATAAGAATTCTACACAGACTGGAGGTGATGAAGATTGGCAGGAGTGCATGAAGATTTCGGCGAAAAGATCGGCGGTGCGAAAAAAGACCTGTGGAAAGACCGCGGGCTGTATGCGGATGATCTGGAAGCCATGAATGAGCGCGAAGCCGAAAAATTTGTGAAAAAGGATAATGTCTGGAAAAAGCCGGACTATGCAGCCATGCTGGAGGAAGGGATTCCTCTTGGCGTGGTCTATTTTATCAAAAAAGCGAGGGACGGCTTAAACGCTTCCCCTCAGTATTACCGCACGGATGACACCCCGGAAAAACGGACCGCGAGACAAAAGGAATATATAAAAACAGTCCGGGAATTGCAGACAGTGCTTTCAGATGTCCGTACTGTGGAGGATGCCATAAGAGCCTATGACCGCTTTTTCGCTGACAATGGATACTTAGAAAAGGTACAGGGCTGGGGAAGCGGAATCCATTACCGGGCAACGAAAAAGGGACAGGACAATCCCGTGATCACAAACAAATTGTCCAATACCATGCTGATCCGCTCGGCTGAATATTTTGAGCGCAACTTTGCTCAGAAAGCAAAAAAGGAACAGTTTTGTGTTTCCAAAGAGCAGAAAATACCGAAAGGTTATGCGATCCACTTCAACGACGGGAAACAGACCTATTCTAAAAATGGGGACTGGAAACCCGGTACCTACTATGTGACAAAAGGCTATTCGATCCTGCGGACCAATTTTGAGACCAAAGAAGCTGCCCTGAAATGGGTGCAGGAACTTGCCAAAGGCAGGAACAAAAACGGAAAGATCCGTTTTGTCCCTCCACAGCTTGCCCATGTCAAACGTACCGGACCGGATTATCGGAATGGCGTGGAGATCACCGGACAGCATTATCTTGATACCTTTGGGTTCCGCGGCGGTGAGTTTGGAAACTGGATGAACCAGAACGACCGGCAGACCTCCCTTAACATGGGATTTGAAGCACTAAAGGATCTGGCGTCAGCCCTTAAGATCAGCGATAAAGATATTGCTTATCAGGGAACACTTGCTATCGCTTTTGGTGCAAGAGGCAGTGGCAATGCTGCAGCTCATTATGAACCTTTGCGTACAGTCATCAATCTTACAAAAATGCACGGGGCCGGTTCCCTGGCACATGAATGGTGGCATGGACTTGACGATTATCTTGGTACAAAGATGGGAGCAAAAGGGATGCTGTCAGAACAGCCCCACCTCTATGCGCCGTTCCAAAAACTCATTGACACCATGAAGTATAAACCGGAAACACCGGAACAGGCAGCAAAGCGCACGGAAGCACAAACAGAACGCACCCGGAAAAATGCGGCAAGCTGGCTGGATTCCTCGGTTCTTGCCTCCCTGAAACGGTATGGCAATGAGGAACAGATGGAAACCTACGCAGTCTTGCGGGAAGCATTTTTGTCCGGCGAACCCGGCTCTGTGGAACAGATCAGCGCATTTAAGAAGAATGTTACCGGCCGGGTAATTCCCAAAAGTGAACGGGAACGGCTGGAAATTTTTGAGCGTATGCTTTCCGGGATGCAGGCGCAGGAAGCTCCGCAGATTGGACGGACGGAAACTGATTTTTACCGTAATTCGGTACGCATGGGAAAAGAATGTGAAAAAGACGGCGGTTATTGGGACAGCAATGTGGAAATGACAGCCAGAGCCTTTGCCTGTTATATCAAGGACAAACTGCCCTACACATCGGATTATCTGGCAGGCCATGCCGACTGTGCCCTTACCCTGGTTTCCGGTAAAGACGGAGAAATGGAGGTATTGAAAGCCTTCCCTGTGGGGGAAGAACGCCGTGCAATCAACGCTGTTTTTGACGAGATCATTCAGGATTTGAAACGGGAACAGCTATTGACCCATGCCGATGTAACGCTTCCCCTCTCTGTTTCTGAACTTCGTGAGGCGGCGGACGGGCAGCTATCCATGTTCGGCGTCGGCCGTCCTTCCGTGATGGATCAGCTTGCGGCAAACAGGCCGGCAGATAAAAAATCACCGGCACAGACGTTTTCCAGAAAAAACCACGAGCCGGAAATATAGCAGGAGGTGAACAGCATTTTGGAAGAAAATAAAGATTATCATGCCTACCGGTATGGCGACCACTTGACGCCGGGATTGGAGCTTAAAATTGAGCACAGCGTAGTTTGTGAAAATGTGGATATTTCTACACTGATCACAATGGGAACAGATAGCCTGGAAGCCATGCGCCAGGGAAGTATCGACGGGGAGCAGAAAGCCTATGAAATCGTGGTGGCTGCCGCAAAACAGTGGGAACAGCAGGCAGCGGCAACACAGACGATCAACCGGGCTTTGGAATATCTTCGTACACCTGAGATTGAACATACCGGCAATCAGTGGAAAGACACCGATAACTGGAGGGCGGATCAGAAAATCAGCAACCGGGTCTATCAGATGACCTGCAGTATTTGGGAAGATACGAAATATGACAGGGAAACAAAACAGAGTATTCCGGTTGCCTGGTATGTGACATGGGAAGTCCGTATTCATTCCCCGAAGCAGGGATATGGAGAAAAGATTGCCGGACAAAACCAGAAACGATATACAGATAAGAATGCAGCCATAAAATACCTGGACGGGCGGAAGAAAGCCTATTCCCATTTATTCACGGAAATTTCCCCGCCAATTCCGAAAGAATATGAGCGTCATTTTATGGTTCATGGCACTCTCTTACCTGGTTATACGGTTGAAGGACTGGAACAGACCAAAACGGAACATGCCGCCGCCGAGGTTTCGGAGGGCGGTATTTTTACGCCCCAAAACCAGGAGAAGCCTTCCGTCCTGGGGAAGCTCTCTGTGGCAAAAACCCAGGAAAAAACGCCAGCCGCTCCCGGTATGGCAATGAAAAAGAAGGAGGATATACAGTTATGAAAGTGTTAATGGTAGAGCCGGGCAAGTCCCCTTATGCTGCGGAGATTGAAAGCGGTCTGAAATCTTTGCAGGCGGCAGTGGGTGGAGACATTCAGGCGGTCTATCCGTATGAGGACCCGGTGGCTCTGATCTGCAATGATGAAGGCAAGCTGATGGGACTGCCTCTGAACCGGGCTCTCTTTGATGATGACGGCCACGTTTATGATATTGTGTCCGGGAATTTTCTGATCGTTGGTCTTGGCGAGGAAGATTTTACAGACCTTTCCCCGGACTTGATGGAGAAATACGGGGAGCAGTTCAAGTACCCTGAAAAATTTGCAAGGATTGCCGGCGAGATCATTGCAGTCAAGCAGCCTGCAACCAATGAACACCGGGAAAAACCGATGATGCACCATTCCGGCCCGGATTTGTAGAAAGAAAGGAGCCAATTATGTTAATGGCAGTAAATGAACCTTATGCCCTTATGGTGCAGCCGGACGATATTCTGATCTCTCCCCGTGAGGTAGATGAACATTTTGGGACGATGGTATGCTTCCATCCCCGCTATGCGCTGGGCGACCATCACAACTATATGGACAAAGACGACTTCCTGCGGGAAATGTATTTAGATACCGTAGGACATGATGAAGCCGGCATGAAACGCTATGAACGGATGGTAAACATTGTAAGCAGCCGTTTCCGGCATGGACCAAAGACAGAGGAACGGGCGATCGATGAAGCAATGCAGAAAGTAATTTCGGAAAAGTATCTGATGCTCCCCCTCTATCTCTACGACCACTCAGGTCTTGCCATGAGTACAGAAAGTTTCTCAGGCAGGGCCCCTCATGCAGAATGGGACAGCGGACAGGTCGGCTGGATCTATGTTTCCAAAGAAGATGCCCTAAAGGAATTTGACGCTGACAAGATGACCGGCGCCATCCGGCAGAAAGCGGACGCACTGATGCGCAGTGAAGTCGCCGCTTACGATTCCTATCTGCATGGCGAATGTTATGGGTTTGAGCTTTATAAAAACGGGGAGCTGTCGGATAGCTGCTGGGGCTTTATGGGTAACTTTTCCGATGTGTTGAAAGATATGGCGGAATACCTCCCGGATGAGTGCAAAGGGATGGTCGATCATCTGGAGGAACAGGAACGCCCGGCTACGATCATCAAGACGCTTTTGAAACATGCTAAAATTCAGGTCGATCAGGCAGCAAAAGCCTTTGAACACGCTTCCCGACAGCAGGTTCTTGGGGAAAGCCGGTAAAAAGTTATTTCCATATTATAAATACCGATTTTATCAGAAAGGAGGATGCCCTTGCAGGAAGATCTCGAACAACGAACGGTTTCTGTTTCTATACAGGCAGCAAAACTGTCAGGGCGGGTACTGCGTGCGGCTATTGCTGCGGTACTCCAAAAGATGGAACAGGAACGCACAATGCCAAAAGTCGGGCGCAACAGCATGAAGCGGCTGACTTATAAAGACCCCGGAGCCAATACCATTGAAGTTTCAGGGCGAATCCGCTCTTTTGAACGGTATGCCAGGAAACATCAGGTACGCTACCATATAGAAAAGGAACTTGGGACCGATCCCCCAAAATGGACGGTATATTTCAAGGCAAACCAGGCGGATGCACTGACGGCAGCTTTTAAGGAATATACGAAGAAAGACCTTACACGCAGCACCAGACCGTCGCTGCTTACACAGCTTCATAAGTTCAAAGAACTGGCGCAGTCGCTTGGCCGTGACCGTGTAAAGAACAAAGAACACGGAGGACCGGAACGATGAAGATTGATGCAGAAACACTGAAAAAACAGGTCATTCTCCATCTGCCTTATATTCTGTTCCTTCTGGTATTTGCCAAGCTGGGCGAGGCGGTGCGTCTGGCTCCCGGAGCAGACGCTTCCCAAAAGCTGTTAGGACTGTCCGAAGGCTTTGCCCTTGCGTTTCAGAGTATGTGGCCGGGAGCGGCAATGGACTGGCTGATTGGTTTATGCGGTGCAGCCATTATGCGGCTGGCAGTCTATCTTAGAGGGAAAGACGCTAAGAAATACCGCAAAAATGTGGAATATGGTTCTGCAAGATGGGGAAATAAAGCCGATATTGCCCCATTTATGGACCCAAAGCCGGAAAACAATATCATTCTTACCCAAAGTGAAGGACTGATGTTAAACGGACGGCCCAAAAATCCGGCCAATGCAAGAAATAAAAATGTACTGGTAGTCGGAGGATCAGGTTCGGGAAAAACGCGCTTTTTCATCAAGCCCAATCTGATGCAAATGCACAGTTCCTACGTCGTCACCGATCCGAAAGGTACAGTCCTTGTGGAATGCGGAAAGATGTTGCAGCGAGGCACACCAAAGCTGGACAAGGACGGAAAGCCTATGCGTAATGAAAAAGGAAAGATTATCTATGAGCCCTATAAAATACGGGTATTCAATACGATCAATTTTCAGAAAAGTATGCACTTTAACCCATTCGCCTACATTCATTCCGAGAAAGATATTCTGAAGATCGTCACTACCCTGATCGCCAATACCAAAGGCGAAGGAAAAGCCGGAGACGATTTCTGGGTCAAAGCAGAAACCTTGCTTTATACGGCACTGATCGGATATATCTACTATGAAGCTCCGGTAAACGAACAGAATTTTGCCACACTGGTAGAAATGCTGAACGCAATGGAGGTCCGTGAGGATGACGAGTCATTCAAAAATGCCGTTGACCTTCTCTTTGACGCTCTGGAACAGAAAGACCCGGATCATTTTGCCCTGCGTCAATATAAAAAATATAAGCTCGCTGCCGGAAAAACAGCGAAGTCGATCCTTATTTCCTGTGCTTCCAGACTGGCTCCTTTTGACATTAAAGAAGTCAGGGAAATTACCATGTATGACGAGCTGGATCTGGATATGCTGGGGGATGAACGGACCGCTCTTTTCCTTATTATGAGTGATACGGACGGAACCTTTGCATTTTTGATCAGTCTGATCTATTCCATTTTGTTTAACCGCTTATGCGAGCGGGCGGATGATGTATATGGGGGCAGGCTTCCCATCCATGTGCGCTGCCTGATCGACGAGGCGGCAAATATCGGGCAGATCCCGAACCTGGAGCGTCTTATGGCGACCATCCGAAGCCGTGAGATCTCTGCCTGCTTGGTGCTGCAGGCGCAAAGCCAGCTCAAAGCCCTGTATAAAGACAACATGGACACCATCATCGGTAACTGTGACGCCTCTCTTTTCTTAGGAGGCAAAGAAGAAACTACCTTAAAAAGCTGGAACTCCCTATTAGGGAAAGAGACTATTGATCTGTATAACACCAGTGTCACAAAGGGAAATCAGGAATCCCACGGACAAAATTTTCAAAAGCTGGGAAAGGACCTGATGTCGGTGGATGAACTGGCAGTTATGGACGGGGGCAAATGTCTGCTGCAGATCAGGGGTGTGCGGCCGTTCCTCTCCCGGAAATACGATATAACCAAACACCCAAATTACAAACTGCTTTCCGATTTTAATGAGAAGAACGCTTTTAATATCGAAAAGTTTCTTTCTACCCGGATGCCGATGCGTCCCGGTGAACGATACCGTAATTATGAAGTCACAGCCGAAGATCTGGCTTCCCAGACTTTATAGAGTTGTTCCTGCCTGTCAAAGCATGACGCCCTGGCAGGCTTTGTTTTTGTCACGATGAAAGGAGGATATTTTGAGGATTCGTGATTCTCCCTGAAAAGTAAATAACCGCAGGATTTTTCCTGCCCCATGCCGCCGTGCTGTTTGAAACAGATTTTTTTCTAAAAACAGTGCGGCGGCTTTTTTTGTTTCCGGCCTGATACGGCCATATCACAAATTAAAATTTCTGAAATTAAAGGAGGAACATTATGGCATTTTTTGCAAGCGCGATTGATACTTTGAAGATCCTTGTGATCGCCCTGGGCGCAGGTCTGGGCGCATGGGGTGTTGTAAACCTTCTCGAAGGTTACGGAAATGATAACCCAGGTGCAAAATCCCAGGGGATCAAGCAGTTTATGGCTAATTAAAGGGAACAAAAAGAAAGGAAAAGCACAATCCAGACGGTATCAGCGGCAGGATACAAGAATAAATTGTGATTACACAAGATTGGTGTTATAATAAGAGAAAAGTTCCTGCCGGGGCAGCCGCCCCGGTGGTATGGATAAAAAGGCAGGAAAACAATATGCACATCAGCTATAAACCACTCTGGCATACACTGTTAGAGCGTGATATGAGAAAAGAATATTTAAGCCTTGCCGCCGGTATGACAACGAATATGATTGCCAACATGAGCAAAGAGGGAAAGCACATCAGCATGGATACATTGGCCCGTATCTGCGAAACGCTGAATTGTGAGATTACCGATGTGATTGAGTTAGTACCAGACGAGCCTGCTTCCACAGGAGGGAAGGAACATGAGCGAATTGAAACCAAGAATAACGGAAAACGGAATTGATTAGATCCTTGTCGGAGATTACTATATCCCAGATTTGAAGCTGCCGGAGGAACACCGCCCTATCGGAAAGTACGGACGGATGCACCGGGAATATTTAAGAGAAGCCCACCCAGCCAGATTGAACACATTGACACTGACCGGGGAGTTATGGACATATCTTGCAGACCTGAACGAACAGGCACAGGAACGGTTAGACACCATCATGGAGCAGATGAAGGCTGCCGATGGTGTGACCGAGGAATTGAAGCGTACCCATCAAATGGAATGGGTGCAGCGTTGCAATAACATTCACAACCGGGCAGAAGAAATTATTTTGCAAGAGATGATTTATTCATAACGGTATGGTAGAATGATTATGACAAATCGAAAGTTGACAAGGAGTTTTGATAGCGTGAAAAAAATGGAAGAAGTTTTAATTGATGATAATATGGTTTTTGATATTGATAATTTAAAAGGATTTCTTAATGATACCAGTTCATTTGGGTTTATAGCTAAAGAAAATAATAAAATTATAGGATTTGCATATTGCTATACACTTTTAAGACCTGATGGAAAAACAATGTTTTATTTACACTCAATAGGAATGTTACCTAACTATCAAGACAAAGGTTATGGTTCAAAATTATTATCTTTTATTAAGGAATATTCTAAAGAGATTGGTTGTTCTGAAATGTTTTTAATAACTGATAAAGGTAATCCTAGAGCTTGCCATGTATATGAAAAATTAGGTGGTAAAAATGATTATAAAGATGAAATAGTATATGTATATGATTATGAAAAAGGTGATAAATAAATGAATATAGTTGAAAATGAAATATGTATAAGAACTTTAATAGATGATGATTTTCCTTTGATGTTAAAATGGTTAACTGATGAAAGAGTATTAGAATTTTATGGTGGTAGAGATAAAAAATATACATTAGAATCATTAAAAAAACATTATACAGAGCCTTGGGAAGATGAAGTTTTTAGAGTAATTATTGAATATAACAATGTTCCTATTGGATATGGACAAATATATAAAATGTATGATGAGTTATATACTGATTATCATTATCCAAAAACTGATGAGATAGTCTATGGTATGGATCAATTTATAGGAGAGCCAAATTATTGGAGTAAAGGAATTGGTACAAGATATATTAAATTGATTTTTGAATTTTTGAAAAAAGAAAGAAATGCTAATGCAGTTATTTTAGACCCTCATAAAAATAATCCAAGAGCAATAAGGGCATACCAAAAATCTGGTTTTAGAATTATTGAAGATTTGCCAGAACATGAATTACACGAGGGCAAAAAAGAAGATTGTTATTTAATGGAATATAGATATGATGATAATGCCACAAATGTTAAGGCAATGAAATATTTAATTGAGCATTACTTTGATAATTTCAAAGTAGATAGTATTGAAATAATCGGTAGTGGTTATGATAGTGTGGCATATTTAGTTAATAATGAATACATTTTTAAAACAAAATTTAGTACTAATAAGAAAAAAGGTTATGCAAAAGAAAAAGCAATATATAATTTTTTAAATACAAATTTAGAAACTAATGTAAAAATTCCTAATATTGAATATTCGTATATTAGTGATGAATTATCTATACTAGGTTATAAAGAAATTAAAGGAACTTTTTTAACACCAGAAATTTATTCTACTATGTCAGAAGAAGAACAAAATTTGTTAAAACGAGATATTGCCAGTTTTTTAAGACAAATGCACGGTTTAGATTATACAGATATTAGTGAATGTACTATTGATAATAAACAAAATGTATTAGAAGAGTATATAATATTTCTAAGGTTGCAAGCAAAATAAGCCGCCCCGCAAAGGGACGGCTTTTGTATTACTCGATTTTGGGCGGCAACTTCGGATAAAGCACCAGCTCGAAATTATCAAATGGGCCATTTCGCCCGGAACGTTCATTCTTTGTGTACTCGACCTTTTCAAGAACCTCTTTGAGCATTTCGTTTTTTGCTTGAGCAGAGGGGAGAACGGGGTACACTTCGAGGAGCTTTTCGACCTTTGGTATTACGTTAAGGCGACTTGCTGCACGTTCCTTATCCGCCTGCACTTCGGCGGTAAGGGTAGAAATATCTTCCTCGGCAGCAGCAATACGCTCGGTAAGAGAGCGGGAGCGCACAAGGAAAGTGTCGGTATCGTAAACACCCTGTTCCAAAAGGTCGTGGGTACGGTCGAGTTGCTTGTGCAGCGTTTCGAGTTCGGCCACAGTTTTGCGCAGAGCTTTTTGTTTGAGGTCGAGGATGGCTTGCTCGTCCGCTGGGAGTTTATCAGACCATTCGAGGCGATAACCGTCCAGCCATGAGGAGAGAGCCTGCAGTAACCGTTCTTCGACGTATTCATACTTTGAGCCTACATTGTCGCAGATACGGTTGTGACAGATAAGAATATCAATTCGGCCTCTCCGCAGGACGATACTGCGGCCGCATTTCCCACAGACCAGAATACCGGCCAGAGGATTTACCACGGAATTTCGTTTCGGAACCGGCGGCGGGCCGGAGCGTTGGAGCAGGTCTTGAGCTTTCTGGAAAATGGCTTCGTCAACTATCGCAGAGTGCAGACCGTCAACGTAGATTACCTCTTCGGCAGGAGCCTTGTACCGCTCAACCTCAATGGAGTTGTTGACAATCCTTTTCTTGGATTTGTTCACACCCCAGCGGACTTTGCCAATGTATGCAGGATTTTGTAAAATGCACTGCACAGTCCTGTCATTCCAATATTGAGCAGAGGAGGGCGGAGCTACACCCAAACTGTCGAGCCGCTTCGAGATAGTGTATGTTCCGAGCCGCCGGACTTCGCCGTTATCGTCCTCCTCGCCAGAGGTATAGAGTTTGAAAATAAAGCGGACGATATCAGCCTGTTCTTCAACAGGGCGGAGCGTCCAGCCCTTATCGCCCTTAATGCGGACACGCTCATACCCGTAAGGTGCAAGCCCGGACACCCATTTGCCCTCTTTTGCAGAGGCGTTCCGACCACGGACTAAGCGGCGTTTTATTGTTTTATATTCTCGGCGGGACATGAACAGGCCGAACTCGAAATATTCTTCGTCAAATTCGTTCGCTGGGTCGTACACTTTCAACGGCGTAATGATTTTAGTACCGGAGTATTTGAAAGCCTGCGCCATAACACCTTGGTCGATTGTGTCACCACGGGCAAGACGCTCGACCTCAACGACGAGAACACCCTCCCACTTTCCGTCCTCGACCTCTTGCAGGAGCTTTTGGACGACGGGGCGGGCGGCTATTGTTTCGCCAGAGACGATTTCACGGTAGATTTGCGTGATATTATAATGCCCTCGTTTTGCAACTTCGAGCAGGAGTTTTTCGTGACGGGCCAGAGTTTCACCCTCGCCGTGAGCCTCCGCCTCGATGTCGGCACGGGATTTACGCAAGTAAAGGCAGTAAGCCAAAATAAACACCTCCTCAGTAAAAAAGCCCCTCATACAGAGGGGCGGAAATCAACAACGATTACATTGCTGTCTTGCCGGAGAACTCGCCTGTTACGCCGTTCTTGACGTTAAAAGCAATTTCCATATCGGCTTGCATGAGCCGGTCAAGCAGAGAGGCAATCTCGTTTTTGAGCTGGGACTGCAAGGCCATGAGGTCAGACAGCACAACGGGGTCTGTAACCGCACCGCCAGTAGCTTCAATCTTCTTTTGGATTTCAGAGCGGAGCGACTGCAAGGTACGCAGCAGTTCCTCGTAGAGAGCGATACGCTCCGGGCGAGCGCATTTCATATCCCGGTTGAGGAGCCGGTAGAAATCGTCAAAGCATTTTGAGACAGCCGGACGCAGTTCGGCAGGCAGACTGTTAAAATGCTTCTGGAAGTTTACGGTATCGTTGTAAAACACGTCCTCGCTATGATTTGGACGGTCTGTATATCCAAGCAGGTAGTCGGTAGAAACACCGAAATACTTCGCCAGCAGGCAGACGGTATCGAGGTCTGGTTGTTTACCCTCGGTCTCGTAGCCAGAGACGGTGGAACGCTTTTTGTAAATGATTTTTGCTATATCCTCTTGCGTGAGATTACGCTCTTTACGCAGGGATATGAGGCGGTTTGCGAATTTTGACATAGTAATGCACCTCCAAAGTTTGATTATATCGGGTTTGCCCCGTTTTGTGTAGCGATTGCCCCGAAAATCGGCAAAATATAAAAAACAACCGAATATTTCTGGGAAAATGGTTGACTTTGCCCCAAACAGGAACTATACTATAATCACAGCAACCCAAACGGGGGCAAAACGATTGAGAAAGGAGCAAGAAATGAGAGCAAAGCTGAAAGCGTTGCGGGAAGCCAACGGCTACACCCAACAGACATTAAGTGACGCTATCGGAATGAGCCGTAGCCACTATTCACAGGTCGAGAGCGGAGACAAACAACCGTCGCTGAAACTGGCACTCCGCATTAAGCGAGCTTTGAACTACTACGGTGACGACATTTTCGATAACACAATGCCGCCAGTAAGAAAGCGATAAATTTTTTTACCATCGAATGACCCAAAATGGGACATTCAAGACATAGAAAGAGCAAATATATGACGCTGTAAGAGTCGAACCCCTTGTTTCAATCTATGAAAATTTTACACCGGGAGGAGGCGAAAATAAATGGCGAGGCAGGCAACAAAAGCCTGTGGCAACAGGTACTACGAGGCACGAATGAGAGCAGCAATGTACAACGAGAAGTTCTTGACACGAGCCGGGGCAGTAGAAAGCCTACCGGGAGTGACAGAGGACAGCCTCAAGAAATACGAGCTGGATATTAACCGGCCGCCGAACATCGTTGTAGCTCTCATGGCAGATGCCTATAACGAGCCGGAGTTGCGGAGTTGGTATTGCGCCAACGAGTGTCCGCTCGGTAGGGATTGCAGAGAGATACCCGAAATGCCAGCAGAAAGGGCATTGATAAGGCTGCAGAACTCAGTTTACGAAATGCAGGAGGTTACACGGCAGATTGGAAAGCTCATGGAGGACGGGAAACTCTCGGAGGGAGAAAAACTGGCAGTTCCGGGCATTAGAGAGCAGTTGTTAGAGTTCCGGCGCAGAGCCGATGAAACCCTTGCGGTTCTCGAAAAAGCCGTGAAACAGGGAATATTTACATAGCCGAAAGGAGGTGCGGAATGGTTGAGGCAAATATCGTCAGAGATTTTACCATAGGCAACACCCGGATAAAGATTGCTGACGATTATTGCAGAACAGCCGGGGAAGCCGAGCAGATATTGAGAGACATAGCGGTACAGGCTCAACGGCAGTTGATAGCAGCAGCTTCAATCAAGCGTTATGGACAAGAGGAAAATGCGAACAGTGCCGCCAATGGTGGTTAGCATAGCGGCTGGTGTGGTGTTCTTCACCGCCGGAGTGTACGCAATCAAAGGCAGTGCCACAATGCAGTTGCAGAACACGGAACATCGGACAATCGTATCGACGCAGGAAGAAAGCCCGACGGTGGAAATCAGTTCGAGCGAACTCGCCTACACGCAGTCACCGGCCCCTACATACCAGAGCTTAGTCAAGAGCCGGGATTGGGACGCAGACGAAAGCCAGATGTTAATGCAAATTGCAATGGCGGAGGCAGAGGGAGAGGACACGGAGGGAAAAGCACTGGTAATGTGCGTAGTGCTTAACCGTGTATGGAGTGAGGGCTTCCCGGACAGTATCGAGGAGGTAATCTTCCAACCGAAACAGTTTAGCCCGGTATGCGAGGGCGGCAGATATTACACGACAGAGGCGGACACAGATTGCAGAGCGGCGTTGGAAATGGTTGTGAACGGCTGGGACGAAAGCGAGGGTGCGCTGTACTTTGAGAGCTGCGAAAACAGCAGTTGGCACAGTCAGAACCTTGAGCTGCTATTCCAGCACGGCGGACACAGATTTTACAGGTAGGAGGCACAGGACAATGACAAGAGCGCAGGCGAGACGCAAGAAAAGACGTAAGGCGAAAATGCAGAGAGCATTAGGCTGGACGCTGATATTTGTATTTGAATTTATCGTGTCGGCAGCACCGGCAGCGATTACAGCAGCATTTTTAATTCCAATGGCAAATGCCAGCAGACATTATCCCGGAATTGGGGGAGAGTGGATTGCGATTATGCTTGTATTCTGCTTGGTATTCAAGGCAGTGCATGAGCGCATTTGTGACTGGATTTTCGAGGAGGAATAAACAGGAATGGCATATTACAACACTTGCCCGGATTGCGGAAGCAATCTTGACCCCGGAGAGACCTGCGAGTGCAGGATACGACAGCAGTTCCAGACAGGAGGGACAGAAGATGTCAGAGGCAGATTTGAAACAGGAAGCAGAGCAGAGGCTCGGAACAGAGATAGAGAGCTCAGAGTGGGATAAGACAAAGAGCTACGCAGAACGCAAGCTCAAAGGCATTATCGAGAGATTTGGAGACGAGGGAGGAATAAGACGGGAGCCTTGGTATTTAGCCCAGCTCATAGCTGAAACGGTTCAGCAGAATAGATTCTCTCGGTTCACGATTGAACTCATGGAGCTTAACCGATACGCAGACATGGAGATAAAAAAAGGACAGCCCGTGTCATAAACACGAACCGTCCACTACGCTATATCTCCATTGTATCACGGAATTTTTCGGATTACAAGGAGGAATATTATGGACAACAAAAACACATTACAGATTACGGCCCAGTACCCGGCAGAGAGATACAACCTGCTGGTGCCTATGCAGACCGTAGCGGAGATTGCGGAAATCCACAAGCCGGTAATGAACGCCGTACAGATTTCCACGAATGAGGCCGACAAGGAAATTTACTTACAGGACAGAAGCAAGGCGAAAGCCGACGGCTGGGCTTTAACCAAAAAGGGCCTCAACAAGCTCATGCGAGCCGCAGGCATTAAGATTTTGGGAACACGCCCGATTATCCCGTCCACCTGTCAGAAGTGTGCAGAGGTCAACAAGAGCATTGGCAGGCCAGTCAACTGCGGAACCTGCGGTAACAAAGATGTGAAGTTTGAGGCAAGGATTTCCGTACCGCAGCTTACCGGGGAAAACATCGAGATTGTGGCCCACAAGGAAATCATCGTTGACGATGTTTCGGTAGGCATGACGGAATTTCAGAAAAAGGAATTTTTGAAGTTCCGCTCGGAAATGTGCGAGACCAAAGCAATCAACAGAGCCTTGAGAGCGGCTATGCACATCAAAGGCACTTACAGCCTTGCAGAGCTGTCGAAACCGTTTGTTGTGGCGTACCTCGTACCGAACCTTGATAACGAGGCAGTCAAAGCGGAGGCAGTAAGACACTTCTTCACATCGGCGCAGGAGCTTTACGGCGGACACAATACAGAGGCCAGACGTGCAATCTTCGTTGAGGACGACGTAGAGGAGGGAATGGAGTACGAGACACCGGGAAAGCCGATTGAGCAGCCGGAGAGTGCAGCTTACAAGGAAGCCCCGGCAGAGCCACCAAGAGCCACACAGGAACGCCAGCAGGCGGCAGCAGAGGCGGCCCCGGACTTTGACCCGAATTTGTGCGTAGAGTGTGGAGTAAAGGTCAGCAACGGCGTTGTGAGATACAGCCAGCAGCAGTATGGAAGAACCCTCTGCATGGCTTGTCAGAGAAAACAGGGAGGTAATCAGTAATGGCAATCAGAATTTTACATACAGGCGATTTACATATCGGGAATTTCCCTGGCCCGGAGGAAAACGGGGAGAACGTGAGATTTAAGGACATCTGCAAGTGCCTTGACGCACTTGTGGCAGGCGCAAAGGAACAGAAGCCGGACATTGCGGTAATCGCAGGCGACATCTTTCATCAGGCCAGAGTTTGGAGCGACAGAGGATTGAAAGAGCAGCAGACGGCGGTACGCTTCCTGCGTGAGCTGGAAAAAATTTGCCCGGTAGTGGTTATGAGAGGAACCCCGAACCACGATAGCGAGGAGCAGTTCAAGACGCTTGACAGCACCTTTTACGGCGACGACAGCGTACACATCATAACGGAGCCAGACGTAGGCACATACCACAGCTACGACGGCAAGGCGGTACAGATTGCGTGCCTGCCGGGATTTGACAGAGGCTTTTACAGAGCAAAGCACCCCGGCCTCTCCAAAGAGGAGGAAAACGAGGTATTCACACAGTCAATCGCAGATTTGATTGTGGGCCTCAAGGCACAGTGCGACGCAGGTAGCCCGACGGTACTGGTATCACACTACACCATTACCGGGTGCAATATGGAGAGCGGGCAGACGGCATTCTTTAGCCAGTTTGAGCCGGTGGTTTACCCGGACACGCTGCAGGCGGCGGATTTTGACCTCGTTTGCTTCGGACACATTCACAGACCGCAGCAGCTCGACGGCTGCAAGAACACATTCTACTGCGGAGCGATTTCAGCCCTCAACTTCAACGACGAGGGACAGGAGAGAGGCTACTGGCTGCATGATGTAGAGGACGACGGAACGGTACACTCCACATTCCAGCAGCTTCCGACAAGGCAGTATAGAACAATCCGCCTCAAGGACGAGAATGTAGCGGAGATTATCAATGCAGACAGGGCGAAGGATAAGTTCCCGTTCCCGGTGCCGGACGTAAAGGGAGACATCGTGAGAGTGCTTTACGACTGCACGGACGAGCATAACAAGGCATTTAACCATACGGTGTATGAGGCAGCACTCTACAACGTGGGCGGAGCCTTTTGGGTACAGGAGATTACACCACAGAAAATCAGTATCACGGTGGATAAGAAGAACATGGACGCAGACGGAACCCCGGAAAGCAACCTTGCGGAATACCTTACAGAGAAAGAGTTTACGCCGGAACGCCTCGGAGAGATTATCGAGCTGGCAAGACCGATTATAGCAGAGGCAACGGAGAAAGCCACGACAGAGAGACATACAGGGCTGTTTGTCCCGGTTGAGATTGAGGTCAAGAACTACCGCAACTACCGTGAGGAGACATTCTCATTCGAGGATATTCGCTTTTGCACCATTAACGGTAGCAACGGCGTAGGAAAGAGCAGTTTGTTCATGGACGCAATGGCGGACGCTCTTTTTGAGGAGACCAGAGAGGGCGAACTCACCGGCTGGATTTGCAACGACCCGGACGCTCGAAGCGGCGCAATCAAATTCACATTTAAGCTGGGCGAGAGCCTTTACAGAGTAACCAGAACCCGTCAGAAGTCCGGCAAGGCGACACTGAATATTTCAGAATTTGTTGAGGGAGAATGGGTAGACCGCTCCAAAGAGAAGTTTAAGGACACCCAGCAGGAAATCATCAACATCATTGGCATGGATAGCCTCACGCTGAAAGCCTGCGCCCTTATCATGCAAGACCAGTACGGCCTCTTTTTACAGGCGGACAAGGAAGCCCGCATGAATATCCTCGGAAATATCCTCGGCCTCGGCATTTACACCGGAATGGAGGAACTGGCAGCGGACAAGGCGACAGAGACCAACAGACAGATAAGACAGTTGCAGGATAAGACGGACGTTATCTTGTCGGGCCTGCCGGACAGAGCGGAGCTTGAGGCGCAGATTGCAGCGGAGGAGGAAACCAAAGCGACCTACGAGCAGGCGGCAGCGGTAAAGGCAACGGAGATTGACGGTCTCAAGGTGAAGCTCAACACGCAGTTGGAGGCAGCGAGCCGTGTTATCAAGCTCAACGGTAAGATTTCCACACTCGGAACGCAGAAAGCCACCAAAGAGGCAGCAAAGACCTCACAGGTAGGCATTGTGACATCGGCAAACACTATTCTTGCCAAAGAGGAGGAAATCACGGCGGGCGTGGCAGCCTACAACGGATTGCTAGAAAAGGAAAAAGAGCTGATTAAGGGTAAGGCTACATACGACAACATCGAGCAGAGAAAGAAGCAGCTCGAATCCGCCATTGACCTTGCGGAGAAATCTGCAAAGGAACTGGCGCAGAAAAAAGCAGCGATTACGCTCGTGAAGATTGGGCCACTTGAGGCAGCCATTTCCCGTGCTGCGGAGCTAGAAGAAAAGCACCAGCAGCACGAAAGCACTGCCGGAAAGATTGCGGAACTGGAAAAGGGATTGCCGGAGTACACGGAGCAGAGACAGGCGGTACTCGACGCAGAGGCGGAGCTGGAACGACTGGAAGCGGACTATGAGAAAGCGAAAGAGAAGCTGTCATACCGCATTACGACCCTCAAAGGCAAAGTTGAGCTTCTGGACAACAGCGGTTGCCCGGACGTAGAAAAGGCAAGTTGTAAGTTCCTTACGGACGCACTGGAAGCCAAGAAAGCATTGCCGGAGGCAGAGGCGGCACTCGCTTCACTTGAGGCGGAGTACGCAGCAAACCGTCAGAGCCTTTCAGATACGCTCAGACAGGCGGAAACCGTGTTCGGCGATAAAATGCACCTCCCGGAGGAAATCGAGGCTCTTAGAGGCGATTTGAGAGTGCTTGAGGCAGCGGAGAAAGAGTACAGCAGCCTTGAGACACAGAGAAACGAGCTGAAACTCATGCAGGAACGCTCGGAGGAGCTGGCAAAGGCGCAGGCAAGCGCAGAGGAGACGGTCACAAAAGGAAAAGCCGAACTGGAAAAGGTGACAGCGGAGCTTGAGGCGGTAGAGGCAGCCAACAGAGAGTATGAGAAGTTACAGCAGGACATTTTTACAGCCAGAACATGGCTGGATAAGGAGAAACAGCTCCCAGTAGCGAGACAGCAGAAAGAGGCGGCAAGCCTGCGTGTTCTGGAATTGAGTGGAGAGATTGAAGAACTCGAAAAGGAACTCGAAGAAACCCGCACAGAGCTTGAGGAGGAGCAGAGCAAGACCGTAGGAACGGCAGAGCTGCAGGCACAGGTAGCGGCAGCAGAGGCGGAAATCAAGGCCATGCAGGACGCAGCACAGGCGGCCACTCTGAAACTCGGAGGCTTGAAGAAACAGGCGGAGGAACTGACAGAGAAGTTACAGCAGGCGGCAGAGCTGCAGAACCGTGTAAACGTACTCGGAGGCAAGGCAGCCGGATATGAGGAATTGAAAAAGGCATTTTCGCAGGACGGCATTCCGCACAATATTATCCGCAGCATTATCCCGGTATTTGAGGCCACGGCAACGAATATCCTCGGCCAGATGTCACAGGGCCGCATGAGCGTTGAGTTCGTGACCGAAAAGGTTCTGAAATCCAACAGCAAGAAAGAGGTAACGACCCTCGACATCATCATCAACGACGTAGACACCGGGCGACTTCCTTACATGAGCAGGAGCGGAGGCGAGAGGGTAAAAGCAGCACTGTCCGTTATCCTTGCCCTTTCGGAGATTAAGAGCAGCAAGGCAGGCGTACAGCTTGGGTTCCTGTTCATCGACGAGCCACCATTCCTCGACGCTCCGGGCGTACAGGCATATTGCGACGCACTGGAAGCAATTCAGAACAGATACAGCAACCTCAAGGTTATGGCAATCACCCACGACCCGGCCATGAAGTCGAGATTTCCGCAGAGTGTCGATGTGGTAAAGACGGCAGAGGGCAGCAAGGTAATTTATGAATAGAAAACATCACTTCCGGGGAGTTTTCTCCCCGGAAAAACCCGAAAAGGAGGTGTAATCGTTGGGACGACCACGAAAACAAACGGTAGACTACTTCCCACATTTTGTAGGAGCCGACAGCAAGACAAAATTTATACTGGAAAATAAGTGGGGGAACGACGGCTATGCTTTTTGGTTCAAGTTATTGGAGCTTCTTGGCCGCAGCGACGGCCATTGTTACGACTGTTCAGTAAGTGCAAACAAGATGTACCTCGTCTCGCTGGCAAGGGTAAGCGAGGAGACGGCGGACGACATCTTAGAGACGCTGGCGGAGCTTGGGAAGATTGACAAGGAATTGTGGGACACACACAAGCTCATTTGGTGCCAGAGGCTCGTTGACAACCTGCAGCAGGTTTACGCAAAGAGAACAGTACAGATACCGTGCAAACCGTTCACGGAACCGGCAGCCCCTACACCTGCACCGGCAGAGCCGCCTCAGAAGAAAGAGGAGCCAGAGCCGGAGGCGGAGGAGAAGCCGAAAAAGAGAGGCAGACCTACAAAAAGAAAGTCCGTCCTCAAGGTAAAGCAGCAGGAATTGTTTGAGAAATTCTATGCGGCATACCCGAAAAAACAGGACAGAGCATCAGCAGAAAAGGCGTGGGCGAAGATTGAGCCGGAGCCGGACGAGGCAATGACGGAGAAGATTATACAGGCGGTTGAACTGTCAAAGAAATTTGATAACCGTTTCAGAGAGAGACAGTACACGCCGTTACCGGCCTCATGGCTGAACGCCAAAGGCTATTTGAACGAATTTGCACAGGAGGGAGGAAGCAGCTATGGAGCTTACCAGAATAGGAGAAGCAGCGGGCCAGCGACAGACCCCGGAGGATTTACGCCGTCGGGAGGATTCAAAGGCAGCGAATAACATGGTTACGCCGCAGGAAGCGAAAGAGAGAGGTATTACGTGGCGTGTAGCACCGCCGGAGCCGCAGGTATGCCAGTTTTGCGGCCAGCCAATACAGCCGCAGGGCATTGTGTTACAAAACATGGTTTTCCTTTGGAGACCAAACGTGCGTTGCACCTGTGAAAAGGCGGTTGCCTACTGGCAGGAATACGACCGCAAGCAGGCGGAGGAAAAGGCCCGAAAAGAGGACGAGGAACGCAGGAGGGCCATGCAGAGCAGGATAGACCGTCTACTCGGAAACAGCGGCATTAAGAAGCGTTTCCAGCAGAGGACATTCCCGAACTTCCGAACAGACACGCCGGGCCGTCAGAAAAATTACAGAGTTGCCAAAGAGTATGCGGACAATTTTGCATACCACAAGGCAAAGGGCGACGGCCTCTACATAGAGGGAACCAACGGAACCGGCAAGACACATCTTGCGGCGGCGATTGCCTTGCAGCTTATCAGCGAGGGAATACCCGTAATATGCAAGACTTCGAGCGACCTGCTTCTGGACGTGAAAAAGGCGTTTGACAACGAGGGAGTGACGGAGGCGCAGGTGTTGGACGCATACAAAAAGGTAGACTTGCTTATCATTGACGACCTCGGAAAAGAGCAATGCAGCGATTGGAGCATGAGTACCCTCTACTCCATTCTGAATGACCGCTACGAGGACATGAAGCCGACCATTGTAACGACCAATTACAACACCGACGGTCTTATAAACGCCCTTACCCCAAAGGGATTTGACAACACAAAAATCGTGGCAATTATCAGCCGCTTGCGAGAAACCAGCACCGTAATGACTATGGCTTGGGAAGATTGCAGGGGCAAGTAAGGAGGACACATGGACGACGGCATATTTACGATACAGGTTCGCAAATGCAAGAGGTGTGGACGGCTGCTTACAAGTAAAGAAGCCGTCGAGCGTGGATATGGCTGCCAGTGCGCAAAGAACGCCCGGAAAGAGGAGGAAGCACAGAAGCCAATTCCGGGGCAGCGGAACATATTCGATTATTTGCAGGACGAGGAGGAATAGGCATGGTAAGCGAAAAGGAAAAGGAAAACCGGGAGAAGTTGTTCCGGCTCATGCGGGAAAACCCGGAGCTGCCAGTTGTGGCTATGGTTGACAGCGAGGTTGTTGCCGACACGGGATATGGCCGCTGGACGGGAGTTTTTGGATATGTGTATATCGCAGAGTATGTTATAGGCTTAACCTGTATCCATTTTCGAGAGGAGGACGACCCCTCCGCAGTAGAGTACGCAGTGAGAGACGTTCTCGACTGCCATTCGAGAGAGGATATAAAAACAGAAAAGCAGGAACTTGAGGCGTACAGAAAACTCCCGTGGATAAAGGCAATAGTCGTAAATGTTGATTTGCCTTGCGAGGAGGACGAGGGCAATGCTTGAGATAGTCCCGGTAACACTCCGGCAGGCAAATGAGTTTGTAACAAAGTACCACAGACACCACAAGGCGAGCCGGGGACATAAATTTTCAATCGGAGTTTGTGACGGCGAGAAACTTGTAGGAGTTTGCATTTGTGGCCGCCCTGTCAGTAGATACCTTGACGATAACAAAACGCTTGAGGTCAACCGCCTTTGCACAGATGGAACGTACAATGCTTGCAGTATTTTGTATGCAGCAGCTTACAGGGCGGCAATAGCAATGGGCTACAAAAGAGTGATTACATACATTCTTGAAAGCGAACCGGGAACCAGCTTGAAAGCCGCTGGATATAAGTGCGAGGGCCGAGCTGGTGGGATTGAGTGGAACGGGAGAAGCAAACCGAAGAACGAAGAACAATACCCACATGAAATGAAAACAAGGTGGGTTAAGGAAAAATAAGGAGGAAAACACAATGGCAGAAATGAAAATCAGACACACGGAAACCGCAGGAGATTACAGCTCCGAGACAGTATTCGAGGGAAAAGACCTTGAATTTATCCACGAGGATTTGCTCAAGACTTTGTTCGGGGCAAAGAATGTAGCACCGGCCCCGGAGGGAAAGAAAGAGGTCAAGCTCGCAGCGGTAGAGACCAAGCAGCCGGGAGTGGAGGGGAATGTCGTAGCAATTTACGACAACGCCGGTATTCCCTCATTCATGTATAAATTTACCCGTGTAAGCAATAAGGAGCTGTTCGGCGGCAGCGATAAGCCTCACCCGGCATTTGTTATCGGCGGAGAGATTTACGACGAGATTTATATTTCGGTCTACCCGAACTGCGAAATTAACGGGAAGCCTTACAGCTTGCCATATCAGAAGCTGTGGACGAACCTTACCAACGATGAAGCGTCAGAGGCTTGCTTCAACAAGGGCGAGGGCTGGCACCTTATGACCGCAGCAGAGTGGGGACTGATTGCAAATATCAGCCTCAAGAACGGAACCCTCCCTCACGGAAACACCAGCAACGGCCAGTATCACGCAGACGCAAGCGAAAAGGGCGTGAAGTACGACGGAGGCGACGGCAGAACCCTTACCGGCAGCGGCCCGGCCACATGGACACACAATCACACCCCGGAGGGCGTACACGATTTATGCGGAAACGTATGGGAAATGCTTAGAGGACTTCGCATCAAAGACGGCGTACTGTATGCAGCAAAGGACAACGACGCAGCACTCAACATCGACCTCACGCAGGAGGGAGACGACTGGCACAGAATTAAGGATAATTCCGGCAATGTCGTAAAGGCGTCGGTAGACGGCAGTATCAAGATCACCACATACCCGGACATTGAACAGGATTATACCGGGGATTGTTGGGAAGATGTAGAGGTTGAATGCGAGAGCGAACAGCTCAAAGAACTTGCATTGTTCGCAGGGGAGCCAAAAGCATACCTCTATATCGACAGCACCAGCGGAGAATATTTCGCGCTTCGTGGTGGCTACTGGTACGTCGGTGCGGTTGCGGGTCTGTTCTGCACGAACTTGGGCAGCCCTCGCTCCTATTCCGGCTGGGACCTCGGTTTCCGCTCCGCTTATTTCAAGAAACACTGATAACTGCTTACTGAGCAACTGACAGGGGCGGCGATAGTCGCCCCATACAGAAAGGAGGCGGAGGAAACGGCCAAGCGAGGAGATATTTACTACATCAGAGGGACAGAGACGACAGGCAGCGAGCAGGGCGGAAACAGACCGGCAGTAATCGTGAGCAACAACACCGGGAACCACCATGCGCCGGTAGTAGAAGTCGTTTACCTTACAACAAAGAGAAAGACCACCATTCCGACGCATGTTTATATAAATTCAGCCCGGAGGCCGTCAATAGCCCTCTGCGAGCAGATTGTAACGGTATGCAAAAGCAGGCTCAAGGAACATATCGGGAGCGTAAGCGTGGCGGAAATGAGAAAAATTGACCGGGCTTTGCAGACAAGTCTCGGAATACAGAAAACAGGAGGAGAGAATATGCAGGTAACAATCAAAACCCCATTCGGGGAAATGAGCTTTAATATGACGCAGGACAAGGCCAATGACCTTATGAAGAAAGCACTGGACTACGCAGCCGGGCAGGAGGAGAAAGAGGAAACACCCGCCAGACCTGCCAGCGTACCGCAGGAGCCGCCGAAAACTATCAAGCCAAAGGATAAGCCACGCAGCAGAGTTGAGAGCCTTTTCGGGGATTTCAGAGGCGCAGGCGTAGCACAGGAAGAAAAGGAAGAACCGGCGGAGCCGGAGGAGTACAGAGGGTTTTTGCTTATTAAGTGCCAGCATTGTGGAAAGGTCAAAGGATTTTGCAGCAAAACCCCGATGTCAAAGTACACCTGTGAGGGCTGTGGAAAGGTTACGCCGCTGCATGGCCTTAAAATGGCCCATTTACATTGCAAATGCGGGAGTTACTGGAAGTACAAGACCAACATCACCGACGAAACATTTGACTACAACTGTTTGAACTGCGGAAACCCGGTAAGTATGCAGTTGAACAACCGCAGAAACACATACGTCACAATCGAGTAAGGAGGGCGGCGGAATGATATTCAGAAAGATTTGCAACGACACCAGTACCATGAGCGCAACCGAGCTGGCCCATAATTTTGTTTTCGTGAAGAACAGGGAAGCGTGGTACAGGGATTTTGACCGTGAAATCCCTGTAAGAGACCTTATGAGAGAGATTTGTGCGAAACACGCAGCACCGGCGGACACAGACGAACTCACGGACGAGGAGCTGGACGAAATTCTTTACGATAACCTGCAGTTTGGCACAGACGACCTTGAGGGCGTATTTGCAATATTGTATATGGCTCTTTACGGAATGACAGATGTGAGAGCGTGGCTGGAAAGATATGAGACCACGGGCCTGCCGACCACGAACCGCCCGGAGGTATTGCAGGAGTGCGTAGACACCTATGGAGCAGAGGCGCAAGTGGATATGGCGGTAGAGGAAATGAGCGAGCTGACAAAGGCGTTGCTCAAATACCGCCGCAAAGCAGCACAGGGCAGCAAAGACCTCGAAGCAGCAAGAGAGAACATTCTTGAGGAGGTAGCGGACGTTATCATCATGCTTACCCAGCTTATTATGATTTACGGAGGCAGAGACCTTGTGCAGGAGACCATAGAAAACAAAGTAGACCGACAGATAAAGAGACTTGCGAATACCGAGGGAGAAACCGGCTCGGAAGTAGCGCAGGAGGTATTGCAGCCAGCGACATAAGGGAGGTGCGACATGATAATAATTTATATTCTTGCTGTCATAGGAGCAATTTCACTTCTTGGGGTTGTAGCAATGGTTTTCTTGCTTGCGATTTGTTCAATGGACGACCCGGATGAAAAAGAAACGCACGAGAAACAGTGGATATGCGCTTGACGAATGAGCATTGCATTTTCACGGTAGAAAGAGGCACTTGCAACGGGTGCCCGATTTTAGAGGAGGCGGAGAAGATTGGCAACCGATAGAATGGATAAAAACGGAGAGGGTTACGCCGACCCGACCGCCGGAGGAGCGTGGAACAGCATAAGAGAAAAGGAACGCCGGAAAGAAGCAGCACGAATGGCAGTCATAAGCAATCTCATTCCAATTTTGAAACAGACGGCGGAATTAGCAGGATTCGAGATTATAGGCAGGGTAACCCTCAAAGACAAAGCGACAGGGAAAGAGTACAGATAGGAGGTGACGACTTGACGAGAGGAGAAATAACAAAATCTCTTTCCGAGCTTGTGGAAAGGCTCATAAACCCATACAACGACCCACGGATATATTGGGCGAAAGAAGTCACGTTCGATTATTCCACCGCCCACGCCGTAAGGGTGGACTACATGAAATTCAAGCCCGTCAACAACACAGTATCGGGCATTGAAAAGGGCGACTTTTACTGTTACGAGGTAAAGTCCTCAGTAGAGGATTTCCACTCCAAGAACGGCCATAACTTTATAGGCGATTTCAACTACTATATCATGCCGGAGGAAGTTTATGCGGCAGTGAGTTTGGAAATCCCTTATGCGGTTGGAGTATATTGCCCGGACGGGGCAGAACTGCGCTCGGTCAAGAAAGCCAAAAGGAAAGACCGGGAACGACCTGTTTCGGAAATGCTTTTAATGATGTTCCGATCGGCAGCAAGAGAAAGGAGACGGGGCGATTGATGAAGAACGCTGGAGCCGACAAGCCTTATTACGCCCGGATTGACGCAAGGAAAATCTACGGCAAACGCTTTTTTGATAGTTTGCCAAAGAGAGAAAAAAGACGCCTCGAAAAAGAAGTTGAGAAAATGTATAGAAAATTCGACGAGGCGATAAAAGAAAAACTTCACAGGAGGATAATATGAACGTAGTAATTTTAACAGGCAGGCTCACAGCAGACCCGGAGCTGCGCTACACCCAGCAGGGAACGCCCTGCACCTCATTCAATTTGGCGGTAGACCGGGCAAGCAAGGACGACACGGCAGATTTTCCGACGATCGTTGCGTGGGATAAGACGGCGGAGTTTTTACAGAAGTACATGAGCAAGGGTAGCAAGATTGTTGTAAGAGGCGAAATCAGAACCAGAAACTACACTGACAATGACGGAAAGAACCGAAAAGTAACGGAAGTTGTTGCAGATAGGGTGGAATTTGCGGACAGCAAAAATCAAGGGCCGTTCGCATAAGGAGGCAGTATGGATATATTAGATGTTTGCATAACCGGGATTGTTTCAGAGGAGGAACTCAACCGAGTTGTGCGTGTGACAATCGACACGGATTGCTGGGGACAGACAGCCAGAGTGACCGGCGCATTTTTCAAGAATGACTGGGAGAGGTTCAAGCAGCGCAGGAGCTACCCGGAAAGCAAGATAATTTCCGAGGGGAGCATACCGTATTTCGAGGGACTTAGTGACGATGAATTTCACACCATGAAGTACGGGGCAAAACTCAGCGAATTTTCCGACACGGAGATAGCGGAGGAATTTAACCGACGACTGGATAGCCCGTTTCATAAAATCAAACTGAAATGGCAGGCATACATCGGAAAGTAGGGAGGAGAGACATGGTATCAGTAAAGGATTTCAAGCCGGGCCAGACAGCCTACATCTTAACCAGAAAGAGAGGCAGAACGCAGGAGCATTTTGTTTCACAGTGCGTTGTCGTATCGGTTGGAAGAAAGTATGTAAAGACAGCCAAGCAGGAAAGCGACATTCGCACATCAGACTTTTACAATGCGAGAGGCGACGACGATTACCTCTGCGAGGTCGATTACTGCAACACCGGGCGTAAACTGTTCCCGACGCAGCAGGCAGCTCTTGAGGATATTGAAAGAGATATGCTGAAAAGCTGGATTTCAAAAGCAACCGACTATTCAAGAATAGATTCATATACGGTACAGCAGCTCAGAAAGGTTAAGGAGATTTTGGAGGGTGGCGCATAATGGAACATTACAAGACAGAACGACGCATATCGGCCAGAGAAAAATTATCAGTTCACGGCGTTGATATTTGCGAACTTATCGAAAAGCAGGGAAAGCGGCAGCTCTTTGAGGAACTTGCGGACAGCATGGAGTACGGTACACCGTATTGCGTAGTAATCGAAAAGAAAATTTTGAACGACGGGCTTTCGAGTACGCTTTCGCTTGACATTAAGTTCAAAAAAATGGAGGAATAGAAAACATGAGTAAAAAGAGAAATAGAACAGCAGAGGAAAAGGCAATCCACGAGGAAGCGGTGCGCCTTAGAAAAATGACAGACCGACAGCTCGTGGAGGAGTTTCATAGAGCGGCGGAGCCGGAAGTAAGCCTCTCGTCCTCTCACGAGGCGCAGGACGAGGCAGAAGCGGCAGACCCTAACGAGAATACATCGGCAATAGAAAAGCTGCTCTCTGCGCTTTCAGACGGTGAGTGTAAGGGTATTAAGGGAGCGACAGCCTACAAGATTACGCAGTTTGCGACAGAAAAGGGGCTGATTTAATGGACGAGAGACACTACAAGGCGGTTATGACCGGCAGGAGAAGCAGAGTAGCTGGGGAATATTGGGAGAATATGCTGGAAGCGGCTTGCAGACACTACCGCCTCCACGAACAGGCAGAAATCACAAAAACCCCGGAACCGATGAAGCCATTAGGCAGACCGAACAGCAGAGGCCAGTTCCTCGCCTGCTACACCAAACAGGCGCAGCCAGACTACAAAGGAACCCTCAAGGGCGGAAAAGCTATCGTATTTGAGGCCAAGCACACGGACAGCGACAGAATGCAGCGCAGCGTGATAAGCGAGGAGCAGGAAAAGCAGCTCAACCGACATGAGAAGCTGGGAGCGGAGTGCTTCGTTATGGTTTCCTTTGGATTTGAGCAGTATTTCAAGATACCTTGGGCGATTTTTAGAGACATGAAAGACAACTACGGCAGGAAGTACATAACGCCGGAGGACGTACAGGAGTACAAAATCCGCTATGTGGGCGGTGTGCTTCAATTTTTGTAACAGAAAACAGGGAGGCGAACTCCCGGAGAAAATAAAAGGAGGGAGCTATCCATGAAGAAGAAAACAGAGATACAGGCACTCATTGAAGCCGCTGTAATGGCGGCAACGGAAGCCTGCATGAAAGGCATTGACGAGAAACTGCAGGCAGCGGTAAACCTCGGAGTGACAATCGGGGCCGCAGCCGGAGCAGAGGTCGGAGCAGCAGCGGCAGTAAAGGCCGTGGAGAGAGAAAGACAGAAATTCAAGAAGCAGCAGTACGATTATAAGTACCACAACACGAAACTGCTGTTGAGAAATTACCGCCGCCTAAATGAGTATTACAAAAACGCCGTATTTAGTACCGACGGCGCAGAGGAGGCGGATGAGAATTTTGAGGAAATCATGCAGAACATGGGCCGCCCGGCAGACGAGGAGATATTCGTAGAGAGTATTCAGAAGAACTACATCGCCACCAGAATTATTATGACCCATGTAAATAAAATGCTGGAATGTTACAAGATTATGTGCGAGCGTTCCAGCAGGGCTGACGACGCAAGACATTGGCGAGTATTGGAGTGCCTTTATATCGCAGAGGACTACACCACAGCGGAGGAAATTGCGAAGCAGGAGAAAATCGACAGGAGAACCGTGTACCGTGACGTGGATATTTGCGCAGCGGATATGACAGCTCTTTTGTTTGGAATTGGCGGTATAGACCGCTTTTGAGAGGCGAATGTCACAAAGCCGCCATTGCATTTCCACTATGGAGCTGATAAAATGGTAGGCGGTAAAGTGCGAAAAAGAGAGATACACAGTTTGGCGGAGTTATCCACAAGCTGTGTATTTTTTTGTGGATAAATGACCCAAAACGGGACGGAAAGGAGTGAGAGCGTGAATATAAGGACGCTAAAAGCAACGGAATTAAGGGCAGCAGCGTACAATCCAAGAAAGGATTTGCAGCCGGAGGACGCAGAGTACCAGAAGCTCCGCCGTTCCATTGAGGAGTTCGGCTATGTAGAGCCTATTATCTGGAACGAAAGAACAGGAACTGTCGTCGGAGGCCACCAGAGGCTCAAAGTTCTGCTCGAACAGGGAGCAGAGGAAATCGAGTGCGTAGTGGTAGACCTCGAAGAAAAGGACGAGAAAATCCTCAATGTGCTGCTCAACAAGGTAAAGGGACGTTGGGACATTGGAAAGCTGACCGACCTTTTGCAGGAGCTTGAGGAAACCGGGGACTTAGAGCTGACCGGCTATGAGGACTGGGAGTTACAGGGGCTACTCATGCAGTACGACCACATTAAAGACCTCATGGAGGAGGATTTTTCAGACTACGGGGACGATAAAGAGCGCAGCACCTTTGTTATGACGTTCAGCCTCCCGGCAGGCGCAAGGGAAACCGTAGAAAACTATGTGAAGAACACCGCCAATGCGAAAGAGGAGCTTGCGACGGCGATTATCAACAAGGTAAAGGAGGGCTTGTAATGCAGATTGTAAGAAAAAAGATTTCTGACATGGAAAGAGCAACCTACAACCCTCGTATCGACCTTATCCCCGGAGACATGGAGTATGAGAACCTGCGCAGGAGTATTAAGACCTACGGCATGATTATCCCAGTAGTATGGAATGAGAGGACGAACCGGGTAGTAGGCGGCCACCAGCGATTAACCGTGCTTGAGAATGAGGGAGAAACAGAGGTATACGTATCTGTGGTTGACCTCGATGAGACGCAGGAACGCCAGCTCAACGTCGCTCTGAACAAAGTAGAGGGCGGCTGGGATAACGATAAACTGGCGGAGCTGCTTACGCAACTGGGAGAGGACGCAACCCTCACGGGATTTACGCAGCAGGAAATCGACAGCCTCACAAATGACATTGACGGTCTTATCGACGGAGACACCGTGGACGAGGAACTGAAAAGCATTGAGGAGCTGTTCAACATCAGCCTCACATTTGACAAGGCAGACCAAGCAGACCTCAAAGCCTATGTGAAAGACTTCGGCAAAGAGGCACTTGTGGAGCTGATTATTCAGAAAGCAAAGGGGGAAATTTAGCATGGGTTGTAAATGCGGAACACAGGTTATTTTATGCAATCTCCCGATACGCTTCGACACCTACAAAGGGTGCAGCCACGGGTGTAAATACTGCTTCGTGCAGAAAAAGGCGAATATCGCCAAAATCCAGAGGGACGAGACCGTAGAGGCCCTACGCTCTTTCATAGAGGGTAAGAGAGGTCGAGAGACGGCGTGGTGCGACTGGAATATTCCTATCCATTGGGGCGGAATGAGCGACCCATTCCAGCCGATTGAAAAGAATATCAGAGCCAGCTACGAGTGTTTGAAGCTGCTGGCAGAAACGCAGTACCCATTCGTCGTAAGCACAAAGGGCAGGCTCGCAGCGGAGCCGGAATACCTTGACCTGCTGGAAAAATGCAACTGCGTTGTGCAGGTTTCTATGGTATGCAGCAAATACGACCAACTGGAACCCGGAACCCCACCGTATGAGGAGCGACTAAAAATGGTCGAGACCCTTGCTGGACGGGTGCAGAGGGTTATTGTCAGAATACAGCCGTATATGCCGGAAGTTTTCAGAGACGTTATGAAGAACATTCCGAGACTGGCAGCCGCAGGCGTTTACGGTATCGTAGTCGAGGGAATGAAGTTCTACAAAGGCAAGAAAGGCATGGTGAAAATCGGCGGCGACAACTGTTATCCGTTGAGCGTACTCAGACCGCAGTTCGAGAGTATTCGGGCAGAGGCACACCGACACGGCATGAAGTTTTACGCCGGAGAGAACCGCCTCAGAGCAATGGGCGACAGTATGTGTTGCTGCGGCATTGACGGCCTTGAGGGATTTAAGGGCAACGACTACAACCTCTGTATGCTTCTGAACGGGAAGAACCCGGAGCCAACCGAGACTATGAAACAAATCGGGACAGGCGGGTGCTTCCAGAGCCTTAACCAGATTGCCGGTATCAACAAGAAAATCAATAGCCAGTCTTTCTACGGCCTCATGCAGGAGGAGCTTGGAAACAAGACGGACTATTATAAACGGCTCTTTGGCTTAGAAGAATAGGCTGCCAGTAAAGGAGAGGAGGACAATGCCAAAATGGACTGATAAGCCGTGGGAACGTCAAAAGGGCGAAAGCGAAAAGGCATTTGAGGCATTCGTTACTTACCGGGATATGGGAGAAAAGCGGACGCTGACAGCCGTTGCGGAAAAGTTGCAAAAAAGTGGTACTTTAATTCGACGTTGGAAAAGCACATGGGATTGGGCTGAGCGTGTCCGAGCCTATGACAATGAGCTGGAAAAAGAGGCTCACACCAAAGCCGTAAAAGACCGCAAAGCAATGGTAGACCGCCATATCGGGATAGCAATGCAACTCCAAAAGAAAGCCCTTGAAGCGTTGGGACACTTATCAGCCGAGGAAATGTCCGCCAAAGACATCAAGGAATTTATCAAAATGTCGACAGAACTTGAAAGGCTCAACAGAACATTGGAGGAGGACAGCACACAGGAGAGCAGCAACTCCGACACGCTTGCTGACAGTATCATAGCGGCATACAAGAAGCGAAGGGAGGCGGAGGACGATGCTTGACAGCGAGGCTATTTTGTATTATGCCGACCACCCGGTAGAGTTTGTCGAGGACGTTATCGGGGCGAAACCCGACGCACAACAAGCAAAGATACTCCGCAGCGTTGGAAAGAACCAGCTCACAACCGTAAGAAGCGGCCACGGCGTAGGAAAAAGTACGGTTGAGGCGTGGGTGGTTATTTGGTTTATGGTTACGAGGCCATTCCCGAAGATACCATGCACAGCACCGACGCAGCACCAGTTATTTGATATTCTTTGGGCGGAGGTCAGCAAGTGGTTGAGGCACAACAAAGCCCTCTCCAATGAGCTGATATGGACAAAGGAAAAGGTCTACATGAGAGGCTACCCGGAGGAATGGTTCGCAGTAGCCAGAACAGCCAGCAAGCCGGACGCTCTGCAAGGATTTCATGCGGACGACGTTCTGTATATCATAGACGAGGCCAGCGGTGTAGACGACAGTATATTTGAGCCGGTACTTGGTGCGTTATCGACACCGGGCGCAAGGCTTTTAATGTGTGGGAATCCGACGCAGTTGTCGGGCTTTTTTTATGAGAGCCACACCAAGAATAGAGCGAGCTACGCAGCGTTCCACATCGACGGGCGGAACAGCAGCAGGGTATCGCAGGATTTTGTTCAGACAATCATCAATATGTACGGGGAGGACAGCGACGTATTCCGTGTACGAGTGGCCGGAGAGTTCCCATTGCAGGAGGACGACATTTATATTCCACTTTCACTCGTAGAAAATTCCATTATGACGGAGTTTTCTCCCCGAAAACACCCGGATTTGGTTCATATCGGGTGTGACGTTGCCCGTTTCGGAGACGATAAGACGGTAATCGGCTACAAGGTCGATGAAAAAGTCACGTTCTACAAGAAACGGCAGGGACAGGACACCATGAAAACGGCGGACGACATTGTTATGCTGGGGGAGGAGCTAGTACAGCGATACAAGCTGACAGACCCTATCCCGGTAAAGATAGACGACGGCGGCGTTGGTGGCGGCGTGGTAGACCGCTTGCGCCAGATAAAGAGGCACAACCCGGAGCGGTTCTGGTGGCTTGAGGTTTACCCGGTCAAGTTCGGCCAGAGGATAAAGCACAAGTATTTCCACGACAGCACCACATTTATGATGTCGGTTGTAAAGAAACTGTTGCAGTCCTATGACGACGACGGCAGCAGGAAGCCGGTAGAACTGATATTGCCGGACGACAACGACCTCGTAGCGCAGCTTTCCGGCAGGAAGTATGAGCTGACAGAGGCCAGCAAGATAAAAATTGAGAGTAAGGACGCAGTTAAGAAGCGAGGGCAGCCAAGCCCGGACGAGGCCGACTGCGTTCTTCTTTTATGTTTACCAGTGAAGCCACCAAAAAAGCACAGGGAGGTGAGAAAGAATGGCTAAGAGCAAACAGAGAATGGAGGCCCGCATTATCAAGGAGCATAAGCAGCAGGCCCCGGTCACAAAGGCGGACGTATCAGTACAGGTTACGCCGGAGGACGCATTCAACGCCGGAGACTGGATAATGCCGATGAATGACCGCATAGGGATGAAAACCCTTGTGAAGCACAGCACCATTCTCCCTCAGTGTATCAGAGCGTACAAGAACAATATCGCTGGTTTTGGTATCGGCGTGAGATACGTTGACGACGTAGAGGAAACCCCGGAAATGGCAGCAGAGTACAGCAGGGCGGAGGAGATTATCGAGCTGCTGAACATTGAGCAGGACACCAAAGAGGTGTTCGAGGACATCATCGAGGCGAGGGAGACCTACGGAGCTGCTTACATTGAGGTTATCCGGGACGTTGCCGGGGACGTGGTTCAGATTGAGTTCATCAAGGACACGCCCTCTGTTTATAAGACAAAGCCTCTTGAGCCGTACATCGGTTCGATGTACTACCACCACGGGAAAGAGCTTGAGCGTAAGAAACGCTTTTGCAAATTCAAGCAGGAGGTCGGAGGCAAAACGGTCTACTTCAAGGAGCTTGGCGACCCTCGAATTATGGATAGGAGAAACGGCAAGTACCTTGAGGAGGACGAAACGCTTGACCTGCAATATCAGGCCAACGAGATTATGGAGTTTACCATTGGCACGGAGCCATACGGCGAGGTGCGCTGGATAGGCCAGACGCTTGGCGTAGACGGCAGCAGGAAAGCGGAAAACCTCAATAACAATTACTTCGAGAACGGCAGGCACACGCCTCTTATGATTATGATTAAGGGCGGAACGCTGACGGACGAGAGTTTCGACAAACTGCAGCAGTATATGAATGACATCAAGGGAGAGGCCGGTCAACACGCCTTTATTATCCTTGAGACGGAGAGCAGCGACGGGCGAACAGATTTCGACCAGCAGGAAAAGCCGGAAATCGAAGTCAAAGACCTTGCGAATATCTTGCAGAAAGACGAGCTTTTCCAAGATTACCTCGATAACAACCGACGCAAGGTGCAGTCCTCTTTCCAGTTGCCAGACCTTTATGTTGGCTATACGACGGACTTCAACAGAGCGACAGCACAGACGGCGCAGGAGGTCACGGAGGAGCAGGTGTTCCAGCCAGAGCGCAAGAGCCTCGCATGGGCGATTAACAACCGCCTACTGAACGGTTACAGGTTCCAGTACGTTGAGGCTTATTTCCTTGAGCCGGACATCAGCAACCCGGACGACCTCTACAAGTTGCTTACCGTCGGCAACAACGCCGGAGGTCTTACACCGAACCTTGCAAAGAGAATTATTTACAAGGCATTGGGAGAGGACAGCGAGGACTACCCAGAGAACCCGGACGAGGCAGCATGGGGCGATATTCCGTTGTCTTATAACAAGTCGCAGAGCAGCGGCATGGGATTCGACCTCGGACAGCTTACCATGAGCCTGCAAAAGCAGATTGAGAAAGCAGCTGGGAACCACGACGACGCTGTTGTTGCCGTGATGAAAGAGGTTAAGAGCCTTTTGAAGCAAATGGATAAGGAGGCGAGCTGATATGTGTTTGAAATGCGGCCCGCTGATTAAAGCCATTGACGCATACATCGAAAAGGCAGACGGCGACCTCTCCGACACTCTCAAGGAGGAGGGCTACACCAAAGCGAAAAAAACCGTCAAGTACATTAAGGACATGGAGGACGGTGTTTCGGAGGCACTTCTGGACGAGACTGATTATATCGTCGGGGAGGTTGAAAAGGCGGTAGACCTCGAAGCCTTTGCAGCGGACATCTGGCCGAAAGTGAAGCTGAACGACGGAGTAAAGGCAAAGCTCGTTACAGTGTTCAAAGAACAGTTCGACAAGTCCATGCCGGAATTTGTCGAGGCGTACATCAAGCAGACGGACAGAGGATTGAAGCTGACGCAGGTATCGAAGCGCACAACGGCATGGATAGAGCGTTGGAGCAGCGACCTCGGAGAGATTATGAAGCTCAACAGCCACAAGGAAATTGAGAACATACTCAAAAAGGGACTTGAGAACGGTGACAGTATTTCGGCCTTTACCCGTGCTATCCTCGACAGCGGAATACGGGACGAGTATTACAAGGCCCGCAGGGTGTCAGTCACGGAGGTTTTGAGGGCGCACAGCGTAGCGCAGCAGGAAGCATTCATGCAGTCCCCGGCGGTTGAGGAGAAGATGTGGAAGCACACCGGGGAATACAGGAACGAACCCCGACAGAACCATGTTGACATGGACGGCCAGAGGGTTCCTGTAAATGAGCCTTTCGAGCTGGTAGGCGCAGACGGAGGCACATACGAGTGTATGTACCCTCGTGACCCGTCATTACCGCCGGAGGAGAGTATCAACTGCCATTGCATTTGTCAGCCGGTAGTGAGTGAGGAAATCCTCGGCCTTTCCCTTGAGGAACGACAGGCATTGCAGCAGGAAGCCATTGACGAAATGGACGATGAATGGGAGCGAGAGCTGGACGAGAGAAACAAGGCGAAAGCCGGAATAGAGGAGGAATAGCCCTCTTTCTTTCTCAGACGGCGCAGGAGCTTCCAAAACGATACGGGCGGGGAAATTACCGTCTGAACAAATAACGGTGTTTCAGAGCCGTTCAGAGCTTTACACGATAAGAGGCAGCGGTGACGCTGCTTTTTATATTTTCAGAGCCTTTGAAAGGAGGTGAAAAGGGCATGAGAAAGGGCTTAAAGAAAGCCTACGAAATCACGGACGCTAAAATCAGTTTTGTTTCACTGGTAGACAAGGCAGCCAATAAGCGTCAGTTCCTTTTGAAGAAAGCGGACGACGGAAAAGCGTCGTTTACGACCTACGGCAGAATTATCAAGGCGGACGCAGAGAGCCACTATGTTACCGGTATTGTGTACGAACCTATGGAGGAGGACAGCCACGGCAACTACATGACCGAGGAGGAAATCACCAAAGCGGCGTACTGGTTTGCGAAGAATGGCGACAAGGTGGACTTGCAGCACAGTTTTGATGTTCTGGACGGAGCAACCGTCGTGGAAAACTGGATTGCGAAAGCAGATTTTGAAATCGACGGCGAGACAATCCGAAAGGGAACATGGCTTATGACCGTTGAGGTAACGGACGAGAGCGTGTGGGAAGCCATTGAAAAGGGCGACATCACAGGCTTTAGCATGGGCGGAGTTGGAAATTACAGTGAGGAGGACGTAGAGTTGGACGAAGTGACAAAGCAGGCAGCGGGCAGCTCAAAGAAAGGGTTGCTGAAACAGTTGGCGGCGGCATTGGGTGTCAATGTCGTGGAAAAGGGTGCTATGGCGGAGCTTTACGAGGAGCGCAGCAAAGGCAGTCTTTTTTGGAACGCCTTTAACTCCCTTGAGGAGATTTTATACAAGTATGACCCGATTACGGGACGCTGGCAGTATGAAGCGAATGAGGACAAGGTGCGTGAGTGCCTTGAGGACTTTGTTTCTATCATCACCAGCATTTTGACCGGGAAAGAAAGTATCACGAAAGCCATTGAAGCTGACCGCCCGGATGGGATTGAAAAGGCCGGTAAGAAAATGAGCACCAAGAACAAGGATACCCTGTCGGGCATTTATGAAAGTCTCGGCACATTCCTTAAAGAGTTCGACGACCCGGAGGAGAACCCGGACGATGAAAAGAATAAATCCAAAGAGGACGAGACCGGGGTGGAGGACGACAAAACCAAAAAGAAAGACGAGGAGGAAAAAGAAGTGACTAAACAGGAAGTTGAAGCGATTGTTACAAAGTCCCTTGAGGCTTCTATCGCAAAGGCTATGGGCGCAGGCGAGGCGGACGACAAGGGCGAGGCCGCAGCACAGGCGCAGGCAGCAGGCGTTGAGAAGTCCGAGGAGCTTACCCCGGAGAGTATCGACGCAATGGTACAGGCGGCAGTAGAAAAGGCTCTCAAGCCGCAGGAGGAGCCTCATGTTACTACCGAACAGGTGCAGAACATGATTACCAAAGCGGTTGAGAACGCTACCGCCTCTGTTCTGAAAAGCAGAGGGCTTCCGAGCAATTTCAACGGCGACGGAAGCGTACAGAAGTCAGCAGGTGAGGAACATTACCTGCACGGCATTCTCTAATACAACATAAGGAGGAAAAACAGAATATGAACAGCAACAGCACAATCATCAGAAAAGCGGCCATTTCCACTGGTTCGCTCACTTCCGGGCTGCTTAACCCGGAACAGGCCCGAAAGTTCATTCAGCAGACTTTCGACGCTACCAACCTCGGCGGCCTTATCCGCCATGAGCAGCGTACCGCAAAGACTGGCGAAATCGACAAGATTGGTATTGCCAGCCGTATTGTCCGTAAAAAGACAGAGAACGCAGACGACGGCTATCGTGCAGGCGTAAACACTTCCCAGATTGAATATGCGACTACCGCTATTCGACTTCCGTGGGAAATCACTGAGGAGAGCCTGCGTGAGAACATCGAGGGTCAGAACCTCGAAAAGATTATCACCGACCTTATGACCGCACAGCTCGGTGTTGACCTTGAGGACTTGTACCTCAACGGTAACGAGGGTGCCGGTACTGCAAAGGCGTTCTCCGCTACGGAGACTTACAAGGCCGGTGATACCGTAACCTACAACGGCAGCGTCTACGAGTTCCAGAAAGCACACGCAGCAGGCGCATGGAATGACAGCGATGTGAGAGAAATCGGTGAGGCCGGTGATGTTGATTTCCTTAAAATCAACGACGGCTGGCTCAAGCAGATTGGCAACGGCGGCCATGTACTCGACGTTTCCACTCAGAGCGATATGAGCCTCGATATGTTCTACAAGGCACTCGGCTCTATTCCGAACAAGTACAACAACGGCAAGCTCCGCTGGCTCATGTCTCCTAAGAGAGCGCAGGAGTGGGAACTGTTCCTGCTTAACAAGGTTGTAAATGCAGGCGGCGCAGTGCCGGAGAGCGTTTACAGCAGCCCGGCTCGTATTCCTACTGTTGAATGCCCGTCTCTTTCTGACGACCGCATTCTGCTTACCGACCCGAAGAACCTTATCGTCGTAAACACTTACGATGTGAAGATTCGCAAGACCACAGAGGGCAAGGAAGCAATCATGCAGGATAAGCGTTTCTACGTTACCCATTTGGACTACGACCCGATTATCGAGGAGCTGGACGCTACTGCCATGATTAAGCTGAAATAAGGAGGGCTGGCCTATGTATCATTTGAGACTGATTAAAGCCCTCTCTTATACCGGCCTCGTAAGCGCAACACAGAAGAACCCGGACACCTTTACGGAGGATAAGGCTATTGCGGACGACGCAGTAGCCTCCGGCTATTTCACACTGATTGAGGACGAGGCAGAGGAGGAGCAGCAGGAAGCCAAGTACCACCTCGATAAGGCGCAGCTCGACGAAATGAAGTTCGACGACCTCAAGAAACTTGCGGCTGACATGGGTATCGACATCACCGGCATTAAGAAAAAGGCCGACCTCGTGGACGCTATCGCAGCCGTTGAGGTTGAACCGGGAGAGCCGGTGGACGATGAAAACGAGGTTGACTACGGCGAGGACGCAGGCAGCCCGACAATGATTGAGCTGCAGGAGCAGTAACAGGAGGTGCAGACATGGCAGACAGACCGTGGGTTACACCAGACGAGGTAAGGGAGTATTCCGAGATACCGGCGGTTCAGAAGCGCAGCGACGCAAGGCTCACGGTGGATATTGCGAGAGCGGAGCAGTATATCATCACATATACGCACAATTCATTCAAAGATATGGAGGAGGTTCCGCAGGCGGTCAAGACGGCAGTTCTTATACTGGCGGAGGCTTACGCTCACAATGCAATTGTCGCAGCCAAAGAGGTAAAGTCGGAGACATTCGACGATTACAGTTACACCGCAGAGTCAACGCAGATAAGCGTAGAGGCATTAGACCTCGCCGCCCTGCTTGACGGCTTTGTTATCACGGAGCCGAGAAACGGCGTAACACTTCGCATGAGGAAATTGTAGGGAGGTGCTGAATGAGTTTAGAGAACCTTTTGAACCACACCTGCAATATTTATCACGCAAGGGAGGAGCAGAAATCACCCGGTTATGGGTTGCCTGCCTCTCCCTCTTTTTATTACCCGGAGGAGCCGGACGTTGCGGAGCAGGAGTGCCACTTCGGAGTGCGCTCGCAGAGCGTCACTATCACGCAGACGCAGCCGGTAAACATCATGGACGCAAAGATAAAGCTCACACTTCCAATCGGGGCAGACATTCGCCTAAACGACAAGATTGTGGACTGCAAAACCGGACTTGAGTACACGGCAGAGCAGCCCGTCGATGTAAGAGGACATCACCTATTTGCCTATATCAAGAAGATTGGGGAGGAGAAGATGTTATGAGCAGGTTAGACATCGACATGACAGAGTTCAAAGAGTTTTTCGGAAAAATGGAGCAGTTTGCGAAAGGGCAATTCAAAGAGGAGCTTATCGAGTATGTAGATACGATAGGCTTTGATTTTTTGCGGGTTGTGCAGGACGAAATCGTGCGCCGCAAGGTTATCGACACAAGATTGTTGCTCGCCAGCTTTGAAAAAGGCAGTGCAGGCAACATTTGGGAGATTGCCGACGGAGGGCTGACGCTGGAAGTCGGAACCAATGTGGAGTATGCGACGTATGTTCACGACGGACACTGGACGAACAGCAAGGGCGTAGCGCAGCGGTGGGTTCCCGGTTACTGGGAGGGAGACCGCTTCATATACGACCCGGCGGCAAAGACGGGCATGTTGCTGAAACAGAAATGGGTAAAAGGCAACCCGTACTTTGACAGCGCAATCCGTATCTACAACAAAATTTTTCAAGCCAGCCTTGAGGTCAAGCTGGAAGAATGGCTCGACAAGTATCTTGGCGGCTGATAGGAGGCGGGAAAGTGCTTGAGCAGGAATTAGCCAGCATTATCAAATTCACGCTCGACAGAGCAGGAAACCCGTCGCCGTACTACTGGAACGTGCAGGAGAACTTCTGCGTACCAGCGGCTTATTTCCCTACGCCGGAGATTATGACAGGAGGAGAAACGCTACGGACGTATTCTATGGACTACGCATGGTATATCATGTTTTTCCACCATACGGCGCAGGAGGCGTATGCTCTTGGGCTTTCAGTTCTTACGGCGATTAAGGGCAGCAGGAACCTCATACCGCTCATAACGGAAACGGGAGAGCCAGCAGGAGGGAAACTGCGAATAGACGACCCCTCACTCAAGATTTTGGACGACGGGGCCGCACAACTTACGCTGAATTGGAGGAGCCGCAGGCCGTATGACATGACCGAGGTGACGAAAATGCAGACGTTTGAGGTGGAGGGCTGGAAAAACCCGGATATTTACATCGAAAGAGTGATACCGGCGGCCTTTGCAGAGGCTATCACGCATTGCAAGACCATGTACCCGACACCGCCACAAAACGCCGGGACAATACCCGGTAAACCATAAGGAGGAGCTTTTATGGCACAGAAAGACACGGCAGCCGGAGTAACCGAGGAGAAAACCGCCGAAAAAGCAGCGGCTCCGAAGTTCCCGGTGGAGAAACTGGCTGCGCATTGCAGACAGCTTTTTGGCGTTTCCTCTTGCACCTTTGCAGGGGCGACGCAGGGCATGACGGGAGAGTACACCGTCGAAGAAATGAAAGCGCACATCAAGAAATGGTGCGGACAGGAGGTTAAGTAAATGGCAGGAGGAACATTCGACAAGCAGGTTGGTAAAGACCGTCCGGGTACTTATATCAACTTCCAGAGCGGCAAGCACGACACCGTAGGCGGCAGCGACCGTGGTATCGTCATTATCCCGCTCAAGAACCACAACTACGGCCCCAAAGGGGAGTTTATCACCCTTACAGCAGCAGCCCCGGACGCTGCGTATGCAAAGCTGGGTTACAGCATTTACGACAGCGACGACAATCGCCAGATGTTGCTTATTCGTGAGGCGTTCAAGAAAGCCGCAACGGTCATTGTTTACCGTGTGAACGGAGGAACCGAAGCGAAAGTAACCGCTGCGCCGGTTACTGCGAAAGCAAAATATCCCGGCACGAGAGGCAATCAGTTCAGCTTTACTGTTTCTGAGAACCCGGTAGAGGGCTTTGACGTACAGGTAAACCTCGCAGGCAGCAAGGTAGCGGAGTACACCGGTCTCAAGACCGTAGAGGAACTGGTAGCGCAGGATTGCGAGTATATCACATTCAGCGGTACCGGCGCACTGGTTAAGAACGCCGGGGCAAACCTTACCGGCGGAACTGATGTAACCATGCAGAACGCCGATGTAACAGCACTGCTCGACGCAAGCGAGGGCGTGAAGTTCAACTGTATGTGCTTCCCGTTCACGGAGGCGGCTCTGCAGGCGGCAGCAAAGACCAAAATCAAGTACATTCGTGAGAACATCGGAAAGGGTGTTCAGATTGCTATGCCGAATACGGCCTCTGGCGATTATGAGGGAGTTATCAATGTTACCAACGGCGTAACGGTTGACGGCGTTGACCTCACAGCGGAGGAGGCTTGCGCTTGGGTTGCGGCAGCGACGGCAGCAGCAAAGAACACGCAGAGTAACACCTACGTCGAGTACGACGGTGCAACCGCCGTTGTAGGCGCAAAAACTCACGAGGAAGCGGTAGCGGCTATCAAGAACGGTGAGTTTTTCTTCTCCGTAAGCGAGGAGAGCAAAGTTGTTGTTGAGTACGACATCAACAGCCTTGTGAGCTTCAAGGACGGCAAGGACAAGTCCTACCGTAAGAACAGAGTTATCCGTGTGTTTGATACTTTCGGAGAGGCTTTGCAGCTCAACTTCCCTCCGAACAAATATGACAATGACCCGGACGGCTGGGACATCATGGAGGGCATTGGCCGCTCGCTCTTGAAGAAATTCAGAGACGCAGGGGCTATCAAGAACGTAGACCTCGACAACGACTTTCTTGTTGACAGAGAGCTTTCTGAGGGAGACGAGACCTACTTCAATGTCGGCCTCGAACCCGTTGACAGCTCCGAGAAAATCTACTTCACGGTCACTACACGATAAGGAGGATAAGCGGATATGGAATATAACAAAAATCCGATTTCCCTTAGAGAGGGAAAGGTATTCATTGACGGCGTAGAGTGCCTTGATAGTGTCAACTGCACTATCAAATTTACGCCGGACGTTTGGACGGGCAAGCAGTTGGGCGAGCGTTCCAACAGCAGCCGTTGGCTGGGCTTTGCCATTACCGGCACTATCACCCGCCGTCGCTCCAACAACTGGCTCAAGACCAAGATTAAGGAATACGCAGCCAGCGGAGCGACCCCGGAGCTTACTATTCAGGGCATTATGAACGATGCCAACAGCGACTACTACGCAGCTCACGGCTCCGACGTGACAACCGTTGTCGGCTGCGTACTTACCGGCGATTTGCCTCTTACTGCGCTTGACAGCGAGGGACAGGTCGTAGACGACGCTATCAACTTCAACGGCAAAGACCTCGTATAAGGTCTGAAACCAGAACCAACAAAACAGCCCCTCGACGGCCAGAAACCGGGAGGGGCTTTATTCATTGTAAAGGAGAAAATTCATCATGGCTAAGAAAGATTTGAAATATTTTATGCGCAGCACTGAGGCAGAAGTTGTTACCGCTCCCGGCCCGGAGAGTTTCAAGGACGAGGACGGCAATGTTATCCAGTTTGAAATCAAGGTTCTTTCGCAGGAGGAAATCAACCGTATCAACGACAACTACCGCCGCCACAGCATGGCAACCGACAAGAAAGGCAATCCGCTTGTAAACGGTGGCGAGATTGTTTGGAAAACTGAGAGGGACAGCGCAAAGGCCAGCCGTCACATGATTGTTGAGGCATTGCAGTACCCAGACCTCAAAGACCCGGAGCTGATGAAGTATTACGGCTGCGTTGACGTAACCGATATGCCTCTCAAGGTATTCCCGAAGCCGGACGAGTACCAGCACGTTTCCCGTATCGTTATGCAGGCCCTCGGCCTTATGAGCAAGGTTACTGACGACGAGGACGTAGAAGCAGCAAAAAACTCATAAACACTCCCGGCGGAGACGGATATTGGGCGAGTATCTTGTGGCAGCGGCATAACCTCCGCATGGAGGAATTTTATGCCATGCCACGGAGATTGCAGCTCTTGTATATTGCGTCTGAGCTTGAGGAGGACAGAAACCCTACGAGGCGAGATACAAAGCAGTGATTTATTCGTCCCCGATGTCGAGCGTCCATATTCTTTTCAGCGGGATTTTTTGTTTTATTTCATCATCGAGAGAGGAGTAGCAGGCGAGCAGTTCTTCGATAATTTCCTTTTTCGACCATAAGCGAACCTTGAAGAATTGCATAGCACGTTCACGCTCGACAGAGGAGCGGAAACCACTCCACGAAACCAAGAGGCCGTATTCAGCACCGACATTCGCCATAGTGCCTATGAGCTGGTCTAAAACGATACGGTCAATAGCGTCATTCGTGGATTTCACCTGTACGCAGATTTTCGGAGAGGAGAACCCAAGACTACCGGCAGAAGCAAGAATGTCAACGCCGTGGTCGGGGCCTTTTGGACTGACGTAGGTAACGAAACCTTTCGCCCGGAGGATTGCGGCAACGATGTGAGCAAGGCCGTCACCCTTGAAGTTCTGAATTATGAAATCGGAGATAGCGTCAAGCGATTCGGTCTCGATGTCCCGAAACGGGGAATTTTCCGGGGGGGGGGGGAAAACACTTGTTCACTATTTGGGGCAGGATGGAACAGGGAAACAGCTTTCTTTATTCTGGCCTCCTGTTTTATTTGGCAGGTGGTAATAGCAGCACCAAGTGAGTATTGAATATCCTGCTCAAAAACACTTTTCGGAACGTCAGAGAACCATTCGACAGAGCGGGAGTGACGGTAACAGTCCTCGACCTCTGTATCAAAGGCATATTCGCCCACGATTTTTCCGAAATGTAGTATTCCGGGCAGATTTTTACTCGGAGTGATAACCCAATCATCGACGGACATCCGGCTACTGAAAATGTGAGCTTGGCTTGCAAAATTTAAGGCCGCCCGCTCCTTGAGGGTTGGGGCTTTTTCGAGGAAATACTGCTGGATTGCAGCTCTCCCGGAAAAGGAATTTAGTGGTTTATCTATTTCTTCAAACGTGAAGTAGATTTTATTGTTTTCAAGGAACCGTGCTTCATGCTCCCCAAAGCGTCCGGCACGGCACAACCATATAGACATAGGCACAGACCTCCCATTTTTTCTTAAATATTACCACGGGAGGAAGCGAAAAAGGGTCAAGTACCCAAAAAGCGGCAAAAGAAATCAAAATAAAAAATTTAGCCCCGAAACAGAACAGAGGAGGTGAGGATAATGCAAGAATTAAAAGCCAGATTTAGTCTGCTGGACGACATGAGCGCACAGATAGAACGAATTGCAGAGGCCGGTATGCAAATGGTTGAGCAGTTCGAGGACGCAGGCAGCGCAGCCGGAGACGCTTTTGACGGTATCGAGAGCGGCGTTGCGACAGCGGCAGGCTCAGTAGACGGCGTTGCAACCTCTATCGGTAATGTGCAGGAGGCGACAGACAGTGCAGCAGCCGCTATGGACGATTACGGAAACGCTGCAACCGGGGCGGCAGGACAGGCGGACGCACTGGCGAACTCAGCGGAAAGCGCAGCAGAGGCGGCGGAATCGTTTACAGACGCAGCGGACGGCTACGGAAATGCAGCAGAGCAGGCAGCCTCACAGACCGATTACTGGACGGAGGCAGTCGGAAACTACGATAAGAGCGCATTGGAGGCGGTTTACTCTACGGAGGAGCTTGTCGAAATGGGCTTCAAGTCAGCGGACGCACTGGAAGAACAGGAGCGAATGTTTGAACTCTGCGACCAGTCAGCAAGCAACCTCAGTAAGAGCATGGAGGCCACCACGGACATACAGGCCGAACTAAACTCGGCTATGGAGCAGGCGGCGGACGTTATGACGAGTGTTGCCGACAGCGAGAATGTTTCGGCAGAGACGAAAGCGGAGCTGGCAAAGGCAGCGGAGGAAGCGGCAGAGGCCATGTCGGAGCTGAATGCAGCGCAGCAGGAAGCGGAAACAGCTATGGCGGAGTATGACGCAGTTATGGCCTCCGGCACAACCGACCTCGGAGAGCTGGAAAGTGCAGCGGAACGGGCCGGAATTGCAGCGGAGAACCTTGCGGCGGCGAATGGCAGGGCCAGCGACGCTACGGAGGAACTTTCAAAGGCGACTGAAAAAGCGTCGGAGGAAGCACAGTCCGCAGAGAAGTCCGGGACAGAGGCTATCAGCGGCGTTGCAAACGCTCTCGCAGCAGCTGGAATTACGGCGACGGTAAAAGATATAGCCAACTCGGTTTACGACCTTGCAGAGGCTTTCAGCGACGCAGAGAGTACCGTTGTAAAGGCAACCGGCGCAAGTGGAGAAGCACTGGACGGTCTTACCACAAGTATGATGAACGCTTATGCGGCTTCTAAATCTGGTTCACTGGACGACACCGCCGGAGCTATCGGAGAAATCAACACCCGAATGGCACTGACGGGAGAGGAGCTTACAAAGGTTACAGGGCAGTTCCTTGACTATGCAGAGATTACCGGCACGAATGTTGTCGGCTCGGTTCAGAACGTCACCAAGATTATGAACAAGTGGAACGTCGAAGCGTCTGACGTGGAGAGCGTTCTTGATAAGCTGGCATACGCCGGACAGATTTCGGGAATTTCCGTAGACAGTTTGAGCAGCACCCTTATTACAGGTTCGGCCTCTTTACAGGAAATGGGCTTATCCCTCGATAACGCTATCAGCTTGCTTGCAAGTTTGGAGCTTTACGGCATGAACAGCACGACAGTTGTTACAGCTATGAGAACGGCGGTTAAGAACTTCTCGTCAGACGGCCTCGACGCTCAGACAGCATTGCGAGACACCATAACAGAGATTGCCAACATGGAGGACGCAGCAGACGCTACGGCACTGGCTATTGATACTTTCGGCAGCAGAGCCGGAGTTGATATGGCAAATGCTATCCGAAGCGGCGCAATCAGCGTGGAGACCTTAACAGGTACTCTTGATGTCGCAAAGGGAACCTTGAGCAGCACAGCGGAGACGGCGCAGACCCTCGACCAGAAATGGGAGCAGGCAAACCGAAACATCAGCACCGCATTTACAACGACGTTGCAGCCGACACTCGACAAGGCTTCAAGCGGGCTTGCGGACATTGCAAATTCCGTTGGAGATTTCTTGAACGAACACCCGGCAGTAACAAGGGCGATTTCAGCGGTAGGCGTAGGACTTGGAGCCGCAGCGATTGGCCTTGCAGGAGTTTCCGCAGCCACAGCAGCGGCGACAGTGGCAACAACAGCATTCGGAACGGCACTCAGCGCAGCCATTTGGCCTATTACAGCAGTTGCGGCAGCAATAGCAGCAGTCACGGCGGCGGTTCTTATCCTTAAAGGCAATTACGACGACGCATACGACGAAACCATGTCAATGACAGCGGTAACGGCGCAGCAGACGGCAGAGCTGGAAAGTTTGCAGGCCCAGTACGAGGAGGCTTGCGCAACATACGGCGAAACGTCAGCAGAGGCTTCGAGCCTCAAGTATCAGATTGATACACTTTCAGCCTCTCTTGAGGCAAACGGAAAGTCGGTGGAGCAGCTTGTTTCAGAGTGCGATTCCCTTATTGAAAAGCACAACTCACTCATGCAGGAAATCGACGACGGGACGCAGGCAGTAAAGGATAACGAGCTGGGGAACCTCGCTCTTATCACAAGACTTACCGAACTGGCAGCCTCTACGGACAACACCGCTGGGAAGCAGCAGGAAATGGAGGCCATTATCAGCGGTCTTAACGACAGCATTGACGGGCTGAATGTTTCCTACTCAGATTTGATTGAGAACCAAGATTCGACGATTGCCTCTATCCGTACTATGGCGAAGGAACAGGCCAAACAGCAGAAGCAACAGGAGCAGTACAACGAGTATGTGAAGCTGATACAGCAGGAGGCAGAGGAACAGGCCAAGCTCGCAGAAGTTACCGACGAGGTAGCAGCAGCGCAGGAGAGAGCCAGCACCGCTCAACATGAGCTTAACGAATCGTGGAAGAAATCAAACGGCGATTATTCTGGCTGGAAAATGTTCTGGTCGTGGACGAGCGACGAACAGGCGGCCAATGACGCAGCGCAGGACGCTCTTGAGGAAGTCACCGGCAAGCAGGAGGAACTGCAGTCAGCCCTTGATGAAACCCAGAGCAAAATCAAGGCCATTGAGGACGAATGGGGCGGCGTTAAGGAAGCAGCAGAGGAAGCGTCCGACGGTACAATCAGTTACCAAGAGGCCGTATCCGACGCATACGAGGGAGTTCGCACTAAGGTTGAGGAATTATGCACCGCATACGATGAAGCCTACCAAGCGGCTCTTGAGAGCTTTCAAGGCCAGTTCGGATTGTTTGATGAAGCCAGCACGAAGTCAGACGAATACCTCAATGCGACGGTTGCCAATGCTCAAAAGGCAATGGATAGCCAGCTCGCATACTGGGACACCTATCTTGCAAACGTAGAGACATTGAAATCCGTTTCGGCGGAGGATTTGGGCGTTACGCAGGAGAACTACGAGGCGTTAATGGCCTACGCACAGTCCGGCAGCGAGGAGGCCGCAGGACTGGCAGCCAGCATGGCAGACGCTATCAACAACGGAAACGCCGAGGCTGTTGCAGCTCTGGCAAATACCGTTGGAGAGGTACAGGCAAAGCAGGAGGAGGCTTCACAGGCAGTCGCAGACTGGCAGACAGATTTCACCTCCACCCTCGGAGATATTCAGCAGGAAATGACAACGGCAATCGAGGGCATGAACCTGTCAGAGGAGGCGCAGGCCAGCGCAAAGGAGACCATTTCGGCATATATCGAGCAGATTAGTTCGAGTGCTGGGGAGGCTTCGGAGGCGGCCAAGAGCGTTGCGGAAGCCATTCAGACAGCTCTCAAGACGGAGAGCGAGGCAAAGGTCGAGGTAGATGTAGAGTACAAGCCGAACACGGAAAGTCTGGATAACCTTACGTTGCCAGACAAGACAGCAGAGGCAGAGTATGAGATTAACACCAGTCAAATTGACGCTTACACCATGCCCGACACATCGGCGGAGGCAGAGTACAAGCTCAACTCCACGATTGTTGACAATTACACGCCGGAGGACAAAGAGGCGGACGCTATTTACGATGTCAATTCGCTTGCGGTTGACAACTGGCGACCACCAGACAAGACGGCGACGCTCACCTACAATATTACAACCTCTGGAAGCGTACCGGGTCATGCAAACGGTACGACGAATGCGGAGAGTTTGTTCCTCGCAGGTGAGAACGGGCCGGAGCTTGTAGCGAGACCGGCGGCAGCATACGCAAACGGCACGACAGACAGCACGGACTACTTTATCGCTGGCGAAAATGGGCCGGAGCTTATCATCGGTGAGCAGGGCAGCACCGTATTCCCGACGGAGGAGACGGACAGGCTGATAGGCGCACTGAACGACAGAGAGAAGCCATTGCAGGTAAGGGAGACATCGGGAAGCAGTACCGGCAAAGAGAAAACGTCGGAAGATGTGAAGCGTATTCTCCTTGAAATCGCAGGCAGCGGCGCAATCGAAGTCGGAGGAAGCGGCGGAGCCGATAAGGAGACCATTCTTGAGGTTCTGTGCGACCATTTGAAGCCGGTTCTTATGAACATTATCCAGAGCGAAATTTACGAGGAGGGAGAGTTGTCTTATGAGTACTAAGTACCAGATGTGGTTGACATACAACGCAGAAAAAGAGAAGATTCAGCTCCCCGTCCTCCCGGAGAGCTTTGAGGTAAACAACGGCAGCAACAACGAAAGTATGAACATCACGGGGCTGGGCGAAATTGTTATCATGCAGAGCCGCCCGGCCCTGCAATTTAGCTGGTCTTGCTTTTTCCCGGCGACCAAGTTTCCGGGGCTGCAGGTCAGCAAGATTACAAAGCCCCTCACGCTTGTCAAGAAAATCAACACATGGAAAGCCAGCAAGAAGCCGGTACATCTTATTGTAACGGCCTGCGGCGTAGATGTTTACGCCACAATCGAGGAGTTTACCTACTCAGAGGAGGGCGGAGACCCCGGAACGTATCAGTACAGCATAAAGCTGAAAGAGTACCGGGAGATTACCGTCCGACAGGTTAAGGTGAATATTCCAAAGGCGACGGCAACTGTGAAGAAAGAGACACCGAGGGTCAACAACTCGGCGCAGCCAAAGACCTATACGGTAAAGAGCGGCGATTGTCTCTGGAACATTGCCAAGAAGTTTTACGGCAATGGGGCGCAATACACCAAGATTTACAATGCAAACAAAGGGGTAATAGGCGGGAACCCGAACCTCATTTACCCCGGACAGGTTTTGACAATACCGTAAGGAGGCGAGGACATGGCACAAGGGGTTAGCCTTATTGTTGTCAAAGGAACACAGGGCTACGATGTGACCGAACTCGTTGAGCAGATTAAGTGGAGAGGCAGAAAAGGAAGCAGCTCCCGAACCCTTACGGTAAAGCTGATTGACGACGACGGTTACAAACACGCCCGAAGCGGGATTGATGTAGAGCAGGGGCAGCAGTGCCTATTCAATTACAACGGGAAAGAGCTTTTCCGTGGAATTATTATGAAGCAGGTGCAGAACAGCAAGAAGTGGCTCACGTTTACAGCCTATGACAACGGAATTTACCTTGCGAATAACAAGGACACATTCACCTATGAGAATAAGACGGCCAGCGACGTGTTCAAGGATTGCTGCACGAGGTTCGGCCTGCCAATGGGAGAAGTTGCGAACTGCACTTATAAAATCCCGGAGCTTACCAAGAGTAAGACAACGGCGTTTGACGCTATCGCAGACGCTCTCAGCCTTGATTTCGACGCAACAGGTATAAGACACTACGTTGCCAGCGAAAAGGGCAAAATCAAGCTTCTCACGAGGCGAGAGAACATCATGCAGTGGGTTATCGAGGTAGGCCAGAACCTTTCAACCTACACCTATACCCGCAGCATTGAGGACATCAAAACCCGCATAAAGCTGGTATCGAAAGAGGGGACGACCATTGCAGAGAGGAAGAACAGCTCCCTCGAAAGCAAGATAGGCGTATTCCAGAACATCGACCAGCCGGACGAAAGCCTCACAAAGGCGCAGATAAATGACCTTATTGACAGTATGCTCGATGAACAGAGTACGCCGGAGCGCACTCTCGATGTTGAGGCGGTTGGGATACCAGATGTTATATCGGGTATCGGGGTTTATATCATCATCAAAGAATTAGGGCTGTCCCGGACGTTCTATGTGGACGAGGACACCCACATATTCGAGGACAACAAGCACACCATGACGCTGAAACTGAACTATGCAAACGACCTTTCCAAACCGGGAAAGGCCAGCGGAGCGCAGACCGGCGGAGGCGAGCATAAGGTAGGCGATATTGTTCAGTTCAACGGCGGATACCACTATGTAAGCAGCACAGCAGGAAGCCCGACAGGAAGCAAGTGTGCAGCCGGTAAAGCGAAAATCACACTGGTTGCAAAGGGAGCAAAACACCCGTGGCATTTGATACACCAAGACAGCAGTTCAAGGGTCTACGGCTGGGTTGACGACGGAACATTCAGTTAGGAGGTGCGGATATGGAAGAAAGCGAACAGACGAGCCTCAAGGGGCTTTTTCAAGGTATGTGCGGCGGTGATGTGCAGGTATTACAGGGCATTGTAAAGTCCGCAAGCCCTCTGAAAATTCAGATTGTCAACGACGAAAAGTTGGTTATCGGGCCGAACATCACCTATGTACCGAGGCACTTAACAAACTACACGACGACCTGCTCTCTTTCCAAAGGGGCAAGGGGGAGCGTGAACGGGCCTACATCTGACGGCAGCAGGCTCACGGACTTCAATTTCAGCGGCAGCATTATGGTATATAATGCGCTGCAAGCCGGGGAGACAGTACACATTCTGTCATTCAACCACGGCAAACAATACTATGTACTGGATAGGATAAGCTGACGTGGACGAGGTTTTTATTCCTATCCCTATCGACGAGGTAACAGAGGCGGAGGAGCAGCCGTCATTGACATACCGCCTTGACCTCGATAACGGCAGGATTGTGGGGAAAGTGGACGGGCTGGAAGCAGTAAACCAAGCTATACGGAAAGCAATCATCACACCCCGTTTCAAGTGCCTTATCTACGACGACCAGTACGGCAGTGAAGTGGAGGAGGCAATTATCACAAAGGACGCAAGCCCGGAATACATTGAGGCAGTAACAGAGGGATTTATCAAAGACGCTCTTGCGCCGGACACCCGGATATTGGAGATTTACGACTTTGAGTTTGAGTTCCAAGAGGATAAAGCCTATGTGTATTTTAAGGCGGACACCATTTACGGAAAAACAGAGATAGAGGAGGTGATTTAGAGTGTTTGAAGATTACACATACGAGCTGCTTATGGAAGATGTTCTCAACAATGCCCCGGAGGGAATTGACACGAGACAGGGCAGCGTATTTTACGACGCAGTTTCCGGGCCGGTAATGAAAATCGCAAAGCTCTACACCGACCTTGACCTCATTGTTGAAATGACGAGCGTTTCAACGGCAGTCGGGGACGCATTGGACGTAAAGGCCGGTGAATACGGCGTTACGAGACTGGCGGCCACGAAAGCAAAGTACAGGGTATCATTCGAGGGAACGCAGCCGGAGTTAGGAGAGAGATTTTACAGCGACGGCAAATATTTCGTTCTGAGAGAGGACGCAGAAGCGAGTGTGTTCTACCTTGAGGCAGAGAACGTCGGAGAGGACGGCAACAAGATTTACAGCGGAACCCCGGCAGTCCCGGTCAACAGCATTGAGGGGCTTGAGGCTGCAACGTTTGGAGAGATTTACGAGCGAGGCAGCGACAGTGAGGACGACGAAAGCCTCAGAAGCCGTGTGCAGGAGAAAATCGCAGGCCCGGCAGAGAACGGCAATAAGCAGCATTACAAGACATGGTGCGAGAGCCGGGAGGGTGTCGGCAGGGCGAGAATATTTCCGCTATGGAACGGGCCGAACACGGTCAAGGGTGTTCTTATTGATACCACCGGGAAGCCGTGTGGAAAGGCAAAGGTGGCTGAGGTTCAGCACTACATCGACCCGGCGACAATGGGCTACACGGCAGTTGTTGACGGGAAAAGCTATGTTGTGGGCGACGGGCTGGGAGAGGGTGTTGCAAACCTCGGAGCGCATTTCACGGCAGCAGCGGCCACGCCTCTTACCGTTTCAATTTCCTTTTCGGCGGAGATTGCCAGCGGAGCAACGAAAGACGCAGTACGGCAGGAGGCAACAACGGCCATTGCAGAGTATTTCAAAGAGCTGGTATTAAAGACCACGGAGGCGGCGGACATTGTTGTGCGTGTTTCCAATATCGGAGCTATTTTGAGCAGCCTTACCACCCTACTTGATTACAGCGATTTGAAGCTGAACGGCAGCGCACACAATATCATTCCCGGAGAGGACGACGTACCTATCGTTGGGGAGGTGGTTATTGAATGAGGTTCTATGAGAAGCAGTTCGAGAACAACTTCGAGGAGCTGATAACCTACTACCCACGATTTTACCGGGACGTGTACGAAATGGTGGAAATCCTAAAGGCAAACGGCAGGGTATTTGACCGAATGGAGGGAGACATCGAGCAGACGTACCTCAACTGTTTTATCGAGTACGCCGACGAGGAGACAATCAAAAAACTGGAAGATTTTCTTGATATAAGACTTAACAAGAGCAGGACGCTTGAGGAGCGCAGGAGGCTCGTTAAGTCTTATTTTATTGGCTTCGGAAAAGTCTCCGCCACCATGCTCAAGGAAATGATACAGAGCTACACCGGCGCAGAGGTTGAGTGCAAATTTGAACCATTCGACGAGGCCGGAAACAATATGCTCTACCTCAATTTCCAGAGAGGCAAGGAACCGACGCTCTACATGAGTGACATCAACCTGCTTCTCTCGAAGAAAATACCGGCCCATATCAAGTGGAGGGCGGCGGTCACATACCGTTTTCCTATTGGCATTGGGAAGCGCAGGACGCACTACCCGTGTTCCTATGAGTTTTGCGGAACAAAGCCGGAGCCGGTTCTGGTTGCTTCTGCACATGGCATTGAGACGGTCACAGCACCCGGAGTCACCAATGCAGTTATGACCTATAAGAACAGCAGCGAGGGCGGCGTAACGCCGGAGGCAGGAACTACGCCGAACATTTCCACCCTTGCACACAATGACGCAATTAACGCCGCAACAGAGGCAGCAGTGACCTCCTGCGGCGTTGATTATATCCCGTGTGGGACTATTTACACATCACAGTAAGGAGGCAGCGCAATGGCATTTTGGACAGATGTTTTCTTGAACAAAGTTCGACAGGACTGGCTCAAGAGGATTGTGAAAATCCAGTATTACGCCGGAGGGGTCTGGTATGACGCAATGATTACCAATAAGACCATTGAGGGCGACACGCTGAAAATCACAAGCCAGACAACAGACAGCAAAGCCCTTGTTGTAACCAGCGTAAGGCTGATTGACACGGGCGGAGACGTAGCCGGGCAGATTTCGGAGAGTATCACGAAACTTGATACGCAGGGTGTTATCACCCTTTGGGAGTTTCCACTCTACGAGATTACCAGCACACAGTAAGGAGGTGAAGAACAGATGTATAGCAATTTACAGTGGCTCGACCATGCAGTGACACCAGACCGCACATTCAAAATGCAGACCAACAGCGACGGAACGGTGACACTCACACCGGCGGGCAAAGTTATCCAGCAGGGAACGAACATGAGTGCGGCCAACTTCAACAACATGGAAATGGGGCTGACCGACCATGACCTCGCCGTGAAGATTTGTATTATGGCCCTTAGACAGATTGAGAGCCGCACGACGGACGGTGAGGCAGACATCGACGAGCTGGCAGCGGATATTCTGGCAGAGGTTACGCCGGAGGAGCAGACCGTAACACTGACAAATGGGGCGAGATACCCGTTCAACAGCAGCAGCAAGAGTGTGAGCCTCAAGGCGAACCGCAAGACCAAAAACTACACGGTGGAATATGAGGTAAGCAGCTCTGACGGCAACGTTGGAGAAATTGTTGTAGGCAGCAAGGCTCTCAATGGCTTCTCTATGGCGTTCACCGGCAGCGCAAAGACCGTAACCGTAAAACTGAAAATCAGAGGAGGAATTATCGCATGAAAGTAATTGAGATTAACGAGGGTTCAAAAATCCCTTATGAAGTGAGCAAGACAAAGATTTGTTTTGACGACGACCTCACAATCAACCTTGCAAAGAGACAGGAGGACTGGCCGGTACACATCGACATTCTCACCGACGGGGACGGCGTTCTTGTAACCGGCGCAGAGAGTGGCAACTACTATGTTGCGCAGATTGACATTCCGGCAAGGGAATATAAAGAGCCGGAGGCAACAGAGGAGGCAGCAACCGTCGAGGAGGGTGGAGAGCAGGCGGGTACAACCGACACTCCACAGCCGGAGCCGTTACCGCTGGATATGGAAAAGGTTACGCTCACACTTTGGGCGTTGGTAAATTACGAGGCATAAGGAGGAAAAGAGACAATGAGTAATTTTGATTTATCGAGCCTTGCGCTCGCTTCTGCGTTCCCTACGAACAAAATTCTGACAGACGACAAAGGTCTGCCGTCCGTCATGGTTTACATTCCGAAATTTAAGATGTCAGACGTTATCGACGGAGCCGGGGACAGCACTCACCCGGCTTTTATCGTAAATGGCGTTGAGAAGAACGGCATTTACATTTCCAAGTACCAGAACGTCGCATACAACAACAGAGCCTACTCTCTGCCAGGTGAAGACCCGAAAGTAAGTATCACGGCAGACACCGCTCGTAAATACTGCGAGGACAAGGGTGCAGGCTGGCACATGATGTCCGCTATGGAATGGGGCGCACTTGCTTTATGGTGCAAGAAAAACGGCTGGATGCCTTGGGGTAATAACAACTACGGCAAGGACACCAGAGAGACCATGAAGAAAGGCGTACCGGCCAAGTATGAGAGCGATGGCAGAACCGCTACTATCCTTACAGGCACTGGTCCGGTGGAGTATTCCCACAACAAGCAGCTCGACGGTATCTACGACCTTAACGGTAACGTATGGGAGTGGAGCGACGGCATGAGACTTGTTTACGGTGAGCTGCAGGTGCTTGAGAACAACAACGCAGCAGACAGCTCCAACAGCAAGGCGGCCAGCTCCGCAGCATGGAAAGCGATTGACGGCACGACAGGAGAACTTATCACGCCGGACGGGAACGGCACAACGACCAACTCCCTCAAACTTGACATGGTAAGCAGCAAGGGTAAATGGATTACCGGCACACTGTCCGACAAGAAAGACGAGGGACGAGGCTGCAGCTTCGCAAGCGTGACCGCAGATACCAATGTTTGCGACAAGGCAAAAGCGATTTTGTATGCGCTGGCTATGCTGCCGGACAGCACCACATTTGACTACGAGGGCGACTACTTCTGGTTTAACAACGGCAACGCCGAGCGTTTCGCGATTCGTGGTGGCGGCTGGAACTACGGTGCGTATGCGGGTCTGTTCTGCACGCACTTGGCCTACCCTCGCTCCAATTCCTACTGGTACATCGGTTTCCGCTCCGCTTTTTATGAATAACTGCAAACTGATTACTGATTAACTGACTGGGAGGACGGTAGTCCTCCCTATATTTTTGTAAGCAGAGGAGCAGAGTTCATGGCAGAAGCAGAAAAGCAGTACAGCAAGGAAACAACGAGTTTCCTGCTGAAAGAAAAGATTGCCGACATGATAAAGTACGGCAAAAAGGCTGTGGCGAATTTTCCTCGGCGAGAACGCCAGACGGCAGACGAGATACGCCGGACAATGCTCAACATGTACCGGCTATCAATCACTATCGAAAAGAAATATTACAAGAAAACCACTCTACAAGACCTCGATATTGAATTGGACGTGCTGCGACACCTTATACGGTTGGCGCAGGACAAAGACTACTACGACCAGAATATGGCACCGCCGTTATCATTCCATAAATACGAGGTTTGGAGCGGGCTTCTCAACGAGATAGGCCGTATCATTGGCGGATATATGAAATACGCAAAGCAATAAAAAGTTTTGGGGAGTAAGCCGGATAGCGTTTCGCGATTCGTGGTGGCAACTGGAACAACGGTGCGAATGCGGGTCTGTTCTACACGAACTTGAACAACCCTCGCTCCAATTCCAACTGGAACATCGGTTTCCGCTCCGCTCTGCCTCTATGCCGGACGGTTGGGCGTAAATCTTACGGGATTGCGCACGGAGCATAGAGCCAAAGGGGTTTGCTTCCCTCCCCGGACAGTACAGACCGTGGGAAAAGATTAAATTGCCGTGAAAACGCCCGAATATGGCGCAGGAGGAGGCGAGAATAACAGCTACGGACGAGGCGGAAACGTCTCACACGGCGGAAATGGAGAAAAGTTGAATATGACAACGGAGATTTCACCAGAAAAGATACCGGGCATGGTGACGCTCGATGATATATACGATGAAATTTGCAGCTATGAGGGCCTGTACCAATCACACCTTGAGGCCAGAAAGGGTAAGAGATACCGTGACGACGTTTTGGTGTTTACGGACAGGCTGGAAGAAAACCTTATTGAGCTGCAAAACGAACTTATTTGGCAGACCTACAAAGTCGGCAAGTACAGGCAGTTTTATGTTCGGGAACCGAAGCTGCGCCTCGTAATGGCGTTGCAATACCGTGACAGGATTGTGCAGTGGGCGATTTACAGACAGCTTTACCCGTTCTACGACAAAATGTTTATTGAGGATTCCTACGCCTGCAGGAGGGGGAAAGGCTCCCATAAGGCGGCGGACAAACTTCAATACTGGCTGCGACAGGTCAGCAGGAAACCCGGAAAATGGTATTACTTGAAGCTGGATATAAGCAAGTATTTTTACAGGGTAGACCACCTTGTATTACTTGAGATTTTGAGCCGGAGGATAAAAGACCCTCGGCTCTTTCAGCTTCTTAGGGAGATTATTAACAGCGAGGACACCCGTTTCGGGCTGCCAGCCGGGGTGAGCCCGGACGAATGCCCAGAGGAGGACTGGCTGAGTGATGTAGGAATGCCGATTGGCAACCTCACATCACAACTATTTGCGAACATTTACCTCAATGAGTTAGACCAGCTCTGTAAACACGAACTGCATTTACACTATTACATTCGCTATATGGACGATGTAATTATCCTTTTGCCGGACAAGAAAGAACTGGCAAGAGTAAAGGCAATCATTGAGGAATTTCTCAACGATTATTTGCACCTCGACCTCAATAACAAGACGGCTATACGCCCTTGCAGTCTCGGTATTGATTTCGTGGGCTATCACATTTGGGCGACCCATAGGAAACTCAAGAAGCAGACGGCTCGCAAGATTATCCATTCGGTTGACTGGATGTGCGAACAGGGAGAGAAAGGCAATATGAGTAAAGAGGAGTTTGAGCGCAGAGTGGCCTCATACAGAGGCATTTTATTACACTGCGACAGCTATGGTCTGAGAAAGAAGCTGAACAGCATTTATTTCGACCATGTTGTTACAGAGGAGCCGGAGAAGCAGGAAGCCAAACAGAAGTCGGAGTGCGCCGAGAGAAAATGCTACACTTGCCAGAATTTCCGCAGAGAGTTTTTCTGCGGCTATGGAGCTTGCAGGTGCGACATTTACGGCTCTTTGGACGTAGACCAAAAGGAACGACACCCGGACAGAACAGCGGCGACTTGCCCGGACTATACACCAAACGAATAGAAAAAGGAGGGTATTGGAGTGTATATCGACGGAGATACGATAATCAGAGCGGCGGCTATTCTCGGTGCGCTTATTGCGCTGGGAACCGCCGCTTATGCTGTAATCAAGTGGTTTCAGAAGCAGGAAAAACAGACAGTTGACATCGAGGAGCTGCGAAAGAAAGAGGAGCAGGACTTAAAGGAACTGCGAGACGAACAGTGCCTCATTAGTTACGCTATGCTTGCTTGCCTTGACGGTTTGAAGCAGCTTAATTGTAACGGGGCAGTTACAGAGGCTCACAACAAACTTGAGAAGCACCTCAACCAGAAAGCACACAGACAGTAACAGGAGGCGGACATGAGAAGAAAGGAAACAAGGCGTGAAGTGCGAAAGAAGCCCTCCCAGAAAAAGAGCAGCGTTGGAGTTATGGATATTATTTTGATTATTGTCGGAATTTCATTGCTGCTTTTCACAACGGCCATGATAAAGCTCTTTAGAGAGTACGGAGCCGTCCCGGACACCCTTATCACCTGCGTATTTGCAACCCTCGGAGGAGAGTGCGGCATTATGGGGTGGATAAAGACCACCAAAGACCGCAACAAGGAACACCAGTGGGAACAAGAGGACAAAGCGGAGGCGAAAAAGGAAGCCCTCAAGCAGGAGGAGGAACAGTCGCCGGACGGCAATATGTAAGGAGGTACTATGGGACTTACTGGAAAGAATGTTGAGGAAAAGATATGGAATTTCCTCATTTGTAAAGGGTTTAGCAAAGCCGGAGCCGCCGGGCTCATTGGGAATTTGTTCGCAGAGAGCGGCCTCAACCCGAAAAATTTACAGAACAGTTTCGAGAAGAAACTCGGACACACGGACGACAGCTACACCGCCGCCGTGGATAACGGCACATACAGCAACTTTGTAAAGGACAGCGCAGGATATGGGCTTGCGCAGTGGACGTATTGGAGCCGTAAACAGAATATGCTTGAGTTTGCACGAGCCGCAGGCAAGTCTATCGGAGACTTGGAAATGCAGCTCGATTTTTTATTTAAGGAGCTTTCAGAGGGATACAAAACAGTCCTTGCAGCATTGAAAACGGCAACGTCGGTAAAAGCAGCGAGCGACAATGTATTACTGAGGTTCGAGAAACCGGCAGACCAGAGCGACGCAGTAAAAACAAAAAGGGCCAGCTACGGCCAGACCTACTACGACAAATATGCAGGGACGGGCGCAGCGGCAGAAAACGGAGGTAACATTATGGGATATACAAACAGTTCACTCGTAGATTGCACAGTGAAAAGCCCGAACCACAGCGGGCAGAGAACGCACAAGATTGACCGTATCACACCGCATTGTGTAGTGGGCCAGCTCACGGCGGAGAGCATTGGCGGCTGCTTCACAAAGCGGAGCGTACAGGCCTCTTGCAACTACGGTATCGGCAAGGACGGCAGAGTAGTTCTCTGCGTAGACGAGAAAAACAGAAGCTGGTGCAGTTCCAGCAACGCCAACGACCAGAGAGCTGTAACGATTGAGTGCGCTTCTGATATGGCGGAGCCGTACACCATGAACACCGCAGTTTACAATAAGCTCGTGAAACTTATTGTTGACATCTGCAAGAGAAATGGACTGAACAAGGTTCTTTGGTTCGGAGACAAGGACAAGAGCCTCAATTACAACCCGAAAGACGGCGAGTGCGTTCTGACCGTTCATCGTTGGTTTGCGAATAAGAGTTGTCCGGGCAACTGGCTTTACAGCCGCATGGGACAGCTTGCAACTGCGGTTAATGCAGAGCTTGGCAGCGGCAGTAACACCGGCGGAACCTCTAAACCGGCCACAAAGACCGATACAGTAACGAGCTTCCCGGCGACACCGTTCACGGTAAAGGTTCTTATTGACGACCTCAATATCAGAACCGGCGCAGGCATGGGGTACGCAGTAACCGGCCATTATACTGGCAAGGGTACATTCACTATCACGGAGGTAAAGGACGGTTGGGGCAAGCTCAAGAGCGGAGCAGGCTGGATTTATCTTGGAAACCCGTCTTACTGCACCGTACAGGGCGCAGCGGCGACCAACCGCACATACACCGTAAAGGCCGGGGACAGCCTTTGGGCTATCGCAGCAAAGCAGCTCGGCAACGGCAGCAGATACAAAGAGATTAAGAGCCTCAACGGACTTACCAGCGACGTAATCAACGCCGGACAGGTCTTGAAGCTCCCGAACTAAGAGAGGAGGAAACAATCATGCAGGAGTTTATCACAGCACTTCTTACGGCGGTTATTACAGCCGCCGTCCCGGTTATTACCGTTTATGCGGTCAACGCCCTTAAAAAGGCAGGAGCAAATGCAGAGGCCGACACAGAGGACATCAAAGTAAAGGGCTACATCAATGAGATTACGACGGCGGTTGCCGACGCAGTATCGGCCACCAGTCAGACGTATGTTGACGCATTGAAGCAGGCCGGGAAGTTTACGGCGGAGGCACAGAAAGAGGCAGCAAAGAAAGCCCTAAACGCTTGTATCGCCTACCTCACACCGGCGGCCACAAAGTTTATCGAGAGTGCATACGGAGACCTCAAAGAATACCTTTCCAACAAAATTGAGGCGGAGGTACGCAAGCAGAAGCTCTCAACCGGCATTCCTATCACTTCGGTTATGGAAAGCACCACGGACACAACGGCGGTAGCAGCTTCTACGGCAGCAGCAACCGCAGCCTCAGTCATTCAGACGGCCATTAGTCAGATTGACGCAGAGGCAAAAGCACCGGCAGCAGAGTGACGGTGTAAATATCGGGAATTTGTGAATTTATGATTTATGTTCTCCGGCGTGATATGCCACCAAAGCGTCGGGAAAGCCCCTCTCATGGAGAAATCTGTGGGAGGGGCTTTATTTTTTTGCCCTTTTACAGCACATCAGTTAAAAGTCCACAATTTCGGAACCTAAAATACAGCATAGTCAACAAATGTCCCATTCTGGGGTATTATTTCTCTGATTTGGTTGACTTTGCCCCATATAGGGGCTATAATGAGGTCACAGTCAAGGAAACAACAAAGACAATTACCCAAAACGGGTCACGGAGGTATAGGAATATGGCAGCAACAAAAGAGCAGGAACGCAAGGCATTGGCAAGAATTAAGAAAATCGTCGAGGAACTGGGCGAGGATAGTTATATCGGAATGGCCTTTGAGGGTTGTTTCGAGGTAGCAGAGGAGAACATCGAGAATGACTTTGCTTGCAGCATGAAGCAGAGAGCGGAACACGCTGAAATGGAAGCCGGAAAGTACAAGAAAATGTACGAGGACACCGCAGCAGATTTCAAGGCAGCAGAGGCAACTATCGCAGGACTTGAGCAGAAAGTTCTCTCAACAGCAGAGGGCGGAGCAATCAAGGCAATCCTTTATCATTACCAGACAGAGGCCACAAGACTGGCTGACGAATCAGCTCAGAGAATTGTAGAGCTTGCCGACAGCCCGGACACCCCGGAGTTTAGACAGGCAGTGCAGGATAACCGAAACAGCAAGAAACGCATGGAAGATAGCAAAGCACTTATCCATAGAGTTCTTGACATTATGGCTTAAATTTTACCCTTAAATGACCCAAAATGGGTCACAAAACAAGCGAGCCGGGGCGCAGATACCCCGGCAGGAGGCAAAATGATAACAGAAGAACAGGCAATAGCGCAGGGAGCCGATGATATTGATATTTTCTTAGGTATTTGCAATGAGGAAATCATTCCGTCAAGTAAGCCGTCTCGCCTTGAACAGCTTCACGGAAAAATTGTTGGCACACGAACAGAACCGTATCACGACGTGACAGTATATGAGGACGGTTACGAGGATTGGTTCTACATCGGAGAATAGGAGACAAAACATGAGATATTACAGCATTATGCGCCCGGTAATGCCGGGCAGCTACCCGAAAAAGGCAGCAGCACAGGAGATTGAGAACTTCGACGAGAAAACATTCTGCGAGGAGATTGGTCGGGAGGCATGGGGCTACATCGACTACTCGGAGGAGCTTACAGAGAGCGAGGCTGCAGACTATGAGCTGGTTCCGGCAAAGGAGGACAAAGAGGAAATCACAAATAAAATCGACGCTCTGTTTGAGGAGCTTGTACCGGCCTCCGGGAAAGCAGATACCGTCGCCGGAGAAATTATCAGAGCGGTTTGCAGGATTGGCTATCGCTGGTTCAATGATGGAGACATGGTCGGCGTTGGATATGGGAAAGAGACCTGCAACCCGGCAGCGAGATACCTTGCGGAGAAAGCCGGAAGCAGGGTTGAGAGGGCTATATCGGATATGTGGGGAGATTTCCTCCCGGATGACATTTACGAGAAGCGATTACAGACCCTTAACGTGGAAGTCTTGGCGTTCCTTGATTTACACCCGGAGCTGAAAGGACAGCCGAATAGCGAGGATATGTGGGACTATAAGGACGAGGCAGAGGACGTAGACGACGACTACGAGGACGACGAGGAAGAATATGAGGAGGAAGATTACGAGGACGAGGAGGACTGGTAATCACTCCCTTAGATACAAATTTTCAAAATGGAGGACAAGAAACAATGAGTGAAAGAAAATATTTCCCTATCAATGAGAGCAGCGCAAGAACAGCGCACAACATGATGTCTATGAGAGACTATTCCGAGGGCAGCACCACAAGCGCATACCGCAGCGAGGTTGACAAGGCGTATGAGCTGGCGGATAAGGTTGCAGAGAAAAGACCGGCAGAGGCAGAGAGAGCCTACCGACTGGCGGAACGCTACGCAAAGAAAATGGCGGAGTATTACAACAAGGACAGCAGTATCGGCATGATGTGTCCGTCGGTTCTTATCAGCGGAGCCGGTAACTTCCCGACCAAAAAGAAAGAGAGACAGGTCGCAGCATGGGAGCGTAACCACCAGTTCTACAATGACATTCAGAGTATTCTCAGAAAGATTGAGGGTATTCTCTACGGCAAGGAAATCATCAAGTCCGACGACGAGAGGGCAATCGAGAAGTTGGAGGAGAAACTGGAAGATTTGAAGAACCTGCAGGAACTTATGAAAGCGGCGAATAAGGCTATCCGCTTGAAAGATACAGAGGCGGGCGACGACAGACTGAGAGAGCTTGGTTTCAGCGAGGAGGAAATCAAGAAGCTGCGCACCCCGGATTTCTGCAACAGATTGGGTTATGCGAGCTATGAACTCACGAACAACAATGCGAATATCCACCGTATCGAGGGGCGTATTAAGAGCCTCAAGGCGGCCAAAGAGAGAGGAACCTCGGAGCAGGAGTTCAAGACCTTTAAGGCGGTGGAGAACACGGAAGCCATGCGATACCAGATTATCTTCGACGGAAAGCCGGAGGCAGATGTCCGTACCCTGCTGAAATCCAACGGGTTCAAGTGGGCTCCGTCGCAGGGAGCATGGCAGCGTCAGATTACCGCAAACGGTAAGTGGGCGTTCAACAGAGTTATTGAGAAGTTAAAGGAAATGGAGGAGGAATAAGGTATGCTGCAAAATCTCAAATATTACAAGGAGAGCCGGGCCATGCAGGAGGCCGTAGAGGGAGAAATCCACAAGCACGGCCAGTATTACACCACCTGCGTAATCGGGGTATATTCACTCACGAGCGGTATTAAGGCGTTCCCGTGCGGGATTGGGGACGACTACGAGCTGAAAGGCGAGGAGCTGGTAAAGGTGCTTGAGTTTATCCAGAAGCAGCGAGAGGCAATCGCCTCCCGCTACCTTGTTAAGACCTACGAGGGCTGGCAGGAAAGTGGCCTCCCGACATTCGAGGACTACTGTAAGCCGGGAGATACCGTGGACGAGGCAATGGTGGACTACTTTATGAACTGCGTACCGCCGGTTTCTATGAGTAGTTCGTGTGCGCAGGCAGGCGAGGCGTACAACCATGTGCCGGACGACAAGAACAGATACAGAGCAACCTATCTGACGTTTGTACGTCTCTCGTCCTCTCAGTGGCGATTTGCCGGGTATTGTTACGCCGGGGAGACAACTAACCGGGTAGAGGTGGAAACGAGCCTTGAGAGGCGCATTAAGGAGGCAAGGACAAATTGATAAGGACTACAAAGAGAAGATTAGAAAACTGCTGGCGTTGGCAGAAAGCCCGAATGAGCATGAGGCACGGGCGGCACTTCTGAAAGCCCGCCAGCTCATGGCGGAGCATAAGCTCACGGAGGCGGAGCTGAAAGATGTTGAGAAACAGCAGGTAAAGGACGTGAGAACCGACATCACCTGCAGCAAGAGGAGAGACCCGTGGATAGTAAGCCTCTCGGCGATTATCGGAGAGAACTATTGCTGCAAAGGGTACAGACACCGCAGGTACGGAGAACAGACGAACTGTATCGGGTTTATCGGCCTTGAGGACGACGTAGAGATATGCGTCGCAGTTTTCAAATACGCCGTCGATTGCGTCCTATCAGAGATTAAGAACATCAAGAAAGAGAACGCCTGCTATTACAGCGACTATGTAAAGAGGCTCTGCAACAGTTACGGCTATGGATTTACCGCCGGAGTTTCGGAGGCATTCAGAAAGCAGCAGGAAGAAAATGAGCAGGGCTGGGGATTGGTTCTGGCTATGCCGAAAGAGGTCGAGGAGGCTTCGCAGTATTTGGGACATGAGCAGTTCCAGAGCCGGGCGCAGAAGCATTTACAGGGCAGCGAGTATTACAGAGGTTTTGAGGAGGGGACGGAGTTTGACCCGACAAAGAGACTGGGAGAGGAGGCGACGGTATGAGCGCAGGATATGACAAGCTGAAAGCAGCGGTTGACAAGGATTGTGTAAAGGACGGCGGAACCATGCACCCGGAGGGGTGTGTGGCCTGCGGAGGAAAGTGCTCCCATAAGTATTGCGATAAGTTCAAGTGGGTTATCGACAGAGCCAAAGCCTATGGGGAGGCTACCGGGCTGAACTGGGAGGATGTTCTTGACGGCTGGGAGACCGACAGAAACTATTGGTACATGAACTACTATCAGGACTGTAACCAGCCGGAAATCAAAGCAGGGAAAGTGAAGGTATTCGGAACGATACTTGAGTTGAAAGAGGCTATCGGAGAAATGAAGTTCCGTTGCCCGTCCTGCGGAAAAGAAAGTCCGAACCCTTATGAATGTAAGGCGTGTGGTTGGAAAGTTTACGGCCTGCTGGGAGACATGGGGAAAGGCGTTTTTGTCTATGTAAAGGAACAACTCAGAGGAGAGACCATGTTCATGCCGATATCTTGGGAGGAGGACAAAGTATGATTTTCAGAAACGGCACCCACGCAGAGGAGTGGGCGGCAGCAATCTACCGGGCAGACGCACACCGGGACGACGATACAGCGAACCCGTACTTCGGGGCGAGCCTCTTTCTTATCACGGCGGTTCCGGGCCTGTATGACCGGGTAAAGGAACACATTCACAACGGCTGGGCGGACTATTCGGAAATGCTTGAAATGAACCTATCCAGTGGCGAGAGGCTTATTGTCGAGCTGGCCGGGAACTTTTACAACGGCGGTTTCTTCGACGGATACAAGCCGTCGGACATTATCGAGAAACTGGACGCAGATACCGTGGAGCTTGTCGCCAGAGCCTTTGTACTGCGGAGACAACACATTGACATGAATACGATTTTTGACTGAAAAAAGTTGAAAAAAATTCTCGGAAATGGTTGGGTTTCGGAACCCAAAAGAGTATAATATAATTACAGTCAAGGGAAACCAAGACGAGTAAGACAGGCAAGGGTCGGAAAGGAGGACTTCATGGAGGAAATGACAAAGGAAGAAATGCAGAGATACCTCATCAAGGAAGCGCAGAGAGGTAGCACGGAATTGGAAGCATACAGAAACTTGATGGAGATTCTTGGTATCGAATTTCCGAACGACAACAAAAAAGCCGACTAAATAGTCGGCAAGGCACGAGTAAGGGAGGGCGGGCTTGCCACCGCTCCCCACTCTTAAAATATTATATCACGCATTCAGCGGAATGGCAAGAGATAGGAGGTACAGAAGTTTGGCAAAAACAGGGCGGCCACTCAAGGAAAAGACCGTGTTATCACATAATGTAAAAGTCCGTCTTGACGACGAGACCCACGACAGATTACTCATTTACTGCGGGAAGAACCATGAGAAAGCCGCAGTTATCAGAGAGGCACTGAGAGCGTTCCTCGATACGGCAGGAGTACCCCACTGGGAGGACAAGGCAGAGTGAAAAAGGCAGGCAGAAAGCCGCAGATTATTTCCGACACGGAAAAGACCGAATACCGCCGGAATGGTTCAGAATATTTTCGGAAACACTTGGAACGGGCATGGAATTTCCAAAAATAAATCATTTAACGGTTAATTTAATTAACGAGTAACAGAGGGAAGAAACACCTGTATTCGAGAGTTTCCGGGGAGAAAACAGAACTATTCCGGCATTTCGGAAGTGTAATAGTTACATAATCGACCATTCGACGACGAAAACACCACAAAGTAAAGTATAGTAAAGTAAAGGAAAGTAAAGTAAATAATATTTATGCGATAATTCGGAAGGGAGGTTACACTATGGCTCGTAGATTTAATAACACCGCAAAGCGTCACAATCACCTTACGGCAGAGGAAAAGTGGGAGAGAGAAACCACACAGCTCCGTGCACTTGCCACCTCACAGTTTGGAGAGTATTGCAAGAATCGTTTCAACGTCCCGGAGGTGGAGGAAGCCGAAAAGGCGTTCAAGGAAGCCTTGCGGCAGATTTCAGACCCGGAGCTGAGAAACACGCTTGACATGGCGACGGGAAAAATCTCATACGCCTATGAAATATTAGGATTTTGTGCTGGACATTTTGCACAGGACAGTAGGAGGCGGGCCGCATTTTTTTAGGCTTATTAGTGATAACCTTAGAAGTATCACATATATTGTTGCGTGAAACTATTTATAATGATTTAACTGATATAGAAAAAGATTATATAGAAAGTTTTATGGAAAGACTAAATGCAACAACAGTTTTTGAGGGTAAAAAGTGTTTATGCCATAATGATTTTAGTTGTAATCATCTATTGTTAGATGGCAATAATAGATTAACTGGAATAATTGATTTTGGAGATTCTGGAATTATAGATGAATATTGTGATTTTATATACTTACTTGAAGATAGTGAAGAAGAAATAGGAACAAATTTTGGAGAAGATATATTAAGAATGTATGGAAATATAGATATTGAGAAAGCAAAAGAATATCAAGATATAGTTGAAGAATATTATCCTATTGAAACTATTGTTTATGGAATTAAAAATATTAAACAGGAATTTATCGAAAATGGTAGAAAAGAAATTTATAAAAGGACTTATAAAGATTGATTATATAATATATGAAAAGCTATTATAAAAGACATTAGTATTAAATAGTTTAAAAAAATGAAAAATAATAAAGGAAAAAAATATTTCTTAAAATTGTGATAGGGGTTGTTCTTGCTTGTATTTTATTTGTTTGTTTTCTTTATACGAACAATGAGATCGGCGTGACTTCATCTAAGCTGGAGGCAGATATTCGTTCGTCGCAGAAGATTAAGGATGATTGGACGGTCGATGGAAGCGTTTCCAGCACGATGGCTGCATATATTTCTTACCCTCAGGATTTGAGTGACCATTCTTTTTCCGTCTATGTCAATCGTCCAGGACTTTCCTTCGGATATTTTTTCCGTGGAGGTGGAACTCTTTCGGGGATTCAAAGAGGAATTGTGGAGTTTACTGTAGAGGGATATAATGAACGAGCATTTATTTCTATGAATCAACAGCAGGTGCAACAACTTGAAATAGATGATGGCAACACAATTCAAGTGGTTGATATTGACCGCAATAAACCTTTTGCGATTGTCTTGCCTATAAATGCGGGTAATATTACTTTTTATGATGTAAATAGAAATACTGTGGAATATTGGAATAATCCTCTTTGACAAATTCCAGTTTGTCGTGCTAAAAATTCAACTGAATAATCCCAGCAAAAACCGCTGCTACATGGAAGCCAACAAACCATGCAACAGCGGTTTTTCTTTATCGTTTTTTCCTCTGGCTGATAGGCGTTCCCATTTTCTTTGATTTTTTGAGAATCCGAATCAGCCAGCGAAATTCTTCATCTGACAGATTTTTATAGTTGATACCAAGCTGCTTACAGTAAAGGACAACCAGCTTTTCATCACGGCTGCCCTTGAAATTTTCAACCGCTTCCAGATTTTCTTTCAGTTCATCGGCAACGGTGGTCTGAGGTGCACTCTCGCTGTCCTTTTTATGGGCTTCCCGAATATCCCGGATAATCAGGTTGAGGTCATCCCGTACCATGTGACTGAAATATTCATCATCACTGATATGGGCGGCTTGCAACACTTTCAAATGGGGGTCATCTTCGCCGGGGCGATACCGTTCAATGATTTCATGCCGGACGGTATCGACAAGGGCGTTGAGGTTTTGAATCTGCATGGTGGCAATCCCATCCACATAAATCTCAATGTCCGCAAGAAACTTGATAAAGTCCTTATGGGTGGCAAGTTCGCACAGCAGACGGTTGTTAATCCGACCGCTTTTCAGAAGTGCTACCATCTCATCACTCAAATGCAGCTCCCTTAATGGCGTGTTGATCTCCGCCCGGTTCTCTGTCCGGCAAAAGAGATAATCGAGGGACACCCCATAAAAATCTGCCAGCAGGATAAGGTTGCCATGATTGATTTCCTTATAGTCGTCTTTTTCATAACTGCCAAGAGCCGATTTTGAAATACCCGTTTGCTCAGCCAGTTCTTCCAGTTTTAATCCTTTGTTTAATCGTAAATCTTTTAGCCGTTCCTGTATTGTAGTAGCTCCGTTCATTGAAGCAGTTCCCCCTTTCTAACGACATTTATAACCGTTGAATTGATTATACCATATCAATTCCGCAATCGTGGAAATTTCTGATTTTTACCCCGAATTCCTACTTTGTGGACATACGGCACAGGGCACAAAAATGTTCTATGATACAGGTAGTTCATCGATGGATTATTCCAATCGAATGACCAGCCTGTGTGGGATATGCTTCCCCGGCGATGTAGCGTCATGACTTTTGGCAGGGATATGGAGGAACCCTGACCAAAACGAGCGTACCAAAGGGAGCGATGCGCCTCTGTGAGATTCTGGGGAGGAACGACACCGGGGAGAACTGGCGAACTGACACCGAAATGATACCGAAACACAACAATCTGATAGGGGGACAGTCTACCCTATCGCTGATACTTCGGGAGATTTTAAGCGGCTCTATGGCTGTAATTTTACCGAAAATCGCCCCGAAACCATACACTAAAACGGGAGGAAGCGCAATATGCCGAGAATGAGCAAAAAGAGGAAGCATGAGCTTTCCTTTTACCTCAATGACCGGGGGCGTGTCACTTACAACGAATTATGCCGGAAATGCCAGCATGGGTGCAAGCAGAGCTTCCGGGCGGTTGTGGTTGACTGCCCCCGTTATTTATCCAAACGAGCAAAGAAAAAGGAGGAACACACAGAATGAATTTTGAATTTATGACGATAGACACATCATTGCCGCCCTGTATGCCCTTTCCCAGAGCGTTGACAGGATTTCCAGTCAGCAGCACCGCAAAGGTCATGTACTGCCGGATGCTGGACGCTATGCTATCCAAAGGGCAGGAGGACGAGAACGGAATCCTGTTTGTCTGCTTCCCTGTCACAGCCATTGCCGCAGTCCTGTCCCGCAGTCCCATGACGGTCAAGCGTTCTCTGAATGAACTGGAAACCGCCGGACTTATCATGCGGGTGCGTCAGGGCGTGGGAGAACCGAATAGAATTTATGTGCTGATACCGGGAAAGGAGGACGCTGCCCTTGCCTGATACCTCAAAGCTGGAAAAGCTCAACCGGGAGTTGGAGAAAAGCGAAAAGAAACTGCGGAAAGCCATCAATGATGAAAAGGCATTGCAGCACCAGTTAAAGCAGCTTACCCGAAAGGAACGGACGCACCGGCTCTGTACCCGTGGCGGTATGCTGGAAAGTTTTCTGCAAGAGCCGGAACGCCTGACAGATGATGATGTCATGCTGTTGTTGAAACTCATTTTTCACAGGCAGGACACGCAGGAACTATTGAAAAAACTGCTGGAACGGGAGAAGCCGGAAACCCCTTAGTTTACTAAGGGCGCAATTATACACCACCCAGAGGTTGGTGCATTGCGTTCTCCGAAGGCTCCTCGCCGGAGGGCTGTGATTTTCCGCAGTCATGGTCTGCTTCAAATCAAACAGGGGACGCTACGCTTCCCCTGCGCTGGCTGCCGCCAGCTACCCTTTTGTGGACTTGCCATCTGGGGACATCTTGCGTTGCAAGCTGTTCCCAGCCGACAAGTTTCATAAAATATGCTATCTTTTTGATAGGCAGTGAAGTATAATGAAGATGACAACAAATATGAATTTAGAAAAATCAAAGGAGGGTTTCAGAATGACTAAAAGAAAAATATGGATTATTTTATTCATTATTGGCATAGTCATGATTTTAGGAGCTTCGGAATTTAGCAGATTTTTAGCGAATGAGATAAACTGGTACACAGCAGGAATAATATTATCTATTGTTTCCGGACTTGGATTATTATTTGAAATGTATTTTAGACGGAATAAGTAAATTTCAGTTTGTCAACTTCACATCGGGTTAACTTGCCCCGAACTTTTATAACTAAATACCCGCCGCCCACACAGCGGCACACCGAGCAGGAAATCTGAAAAGGTCTCCTGCTTTTTTTCTGCCCCAAATGAGGTGGTAAAACGCCACCCCATCCACCAATTACTGAAAGGAGGGACACGAAATGCCCTGTCCACACAACGAAATCACGATTGTTCAGCGCAGCCAGCGGCAGTCTGCGGTTGCCGCCGCTGCTTACCAGAGTGGCGAAAAGCTGTTCTGTGAATACGACCAGCAAGTGAAGCACTACCCAGAAAAGCGTGGTATCGTCCACAATGAAATCCTGCTCCCGGCAAATGCCCCACAGGAATATGCAGACCGCAATACCTTATGGAACGCCGCCGAAGCGGTGGAGAAGCAATGGAACTCTCAGCTTGCAAGGCGGTGGGTGCTTACCATCCCCAGAGAAATACCGCCCGACCAGTACGCTGTCCTTGTCAGGGAGTTTTGTGAACAGCAGTTTGTTTCCAAAGGCATGATTGCTGACTTTGCCATCCATGACCCCCATCCGCCGGGACACAACCCCCACGCCCATGTCCTGCTCACTATGAGGGCAATGGACGAACATGGAAAATGGCTTCCCAAGAGCCGCAAGGTTTATGACCTTGATGAAAACGGGGAACGGATAAAGCTGCCGTCCGGCAGGTGGAAAAGTCACAAGGAGGATACGGTTGACTGGAACGACCAGAAGTATTGTGAAATCTGGCGGCATGAATGGGAGGTTATCCAGAACCGCTATCTGGAAGCTAATAACCGCCCGGAGCGTGTGGACTTGTGTTCCTATGCCAGACAGGGGCTTGATGTTGTCCCTACTGTCCATGAGGGGGCTGCTGTCCGGCAGATGGAAAAGCGTGGTATCCAGACGAATATCGGCAACCTGAACCGGGAAATCAGAGCCGCCAACAGTCTGATGAAGTCCATCCGGCAGCTTATCCAAAACCTCAAAGGCTGGATTACCGAGCTGGGCGAAAAACGGAAAGAGCTGCTTGCACAAAAAGCGGCGGAGGAAGCGACACTTCTTCCCAATCTGCTGATGAAGTATATGGAGATACGCAAGGAAGAACGGAAGGACTGGACAAGGGCTGGACAAAACCGGGGGACTTCACAGGACTTAAAGGCAGTCAGCGAATCCCTGTCCTATCTCCGGCAAAAGGGGCTTTCCACTGTGGAGGACTTAGAAGCATTTCTGGAATCTTCCGGGAAATCAGCCGCAGATTACCGCAATCAGATGAAGCCAAAGGAAGCCCGCAGCAAAGTGATTGACGGGATTCTTGCCAGCCGGACAGACTGCAAGGAATGTAAGCCTGTCTATGAGAAGTACCAGAAGATATTTTTTAAGAAAACAAAGGAGAAATTCAAACAGGAACACCCGGAGGTTGCCCGGTATGCGAAAGCCGCTGCCTACCTTGCCAAGCACCCAGATGATAAGGACAGTACCCAAAAGGAGCTGCAAGAGGAGCAGGAAACGCTTCTCAGCGAAATCGCAGAGCTGAAAGTACCACTGACCGAGGTACAGGAGGATTTGAAGAAGCTGCGGGACATCCGCTACTGGGTACGGAAAGCCACACCCGGCACAGAGGAAAGCAAAGAGCCGCCCAAGAAGCAGCCCATCAAGGAAGTCTTACAGGATAAGGCAGACGAGAAAAAAGCACAAAGAACCGCCCCGGCACAGGCGAAACACCGACAACAGGATATGGAACTTTAACAGGCACTTGCCATTTTTAATCAGAGAATGTCAGGTGCTTTTCTTATTTTCAAGGAGGGATAGATTTGAATGTATTTGAAGCTGTGAAGCAGTCCGTCACAACAAGACAGGCTGCGGAGCATTATGGAATCCGTGTAGGCCGGAACGGGATGGCTTGTTGCCCGTTCCATAACGATAAAACCCCAAGCATGAAGCTGGATCGGCGTTACCACTGCTTCGGCTGCGGTGCGGATGGGGATGTGATTGATTTTGCCGCCGCCCTGTATGGGCTGGGAAAGAAGCCGCTGTACAACTGGCACAGGACTTTGGGCTTTCCTATGAGGACTGGAAGCCGCCGGGAAAGGCAAAAAAGCCCAAGCCCCGGCAGAAATCCCCGGAGGAACAGTTTCAGGAAGCAAAGAAACGCTGCTTCCGTATTCTTGCCGACTATCTCCACCTGCTCCGGGCATGGAGAAAGGAATATGCCCCGCACTCCCCGGAGGAAGCCTTTCATCCCCGGTTTGTGGAAGCCTTACAGAAGCAAGACCAAGTGGAATATCTGCTGGATGTGCTGCT
>NZ_QUGO01000011.1:113536-118417 GCF_003479105.1 Blautia sp. AF19-13LB | reverse complement strand
TTGTCCTTCAACCACGAAGGCTTTGTTCAGGAACGAGTCGCACTTATATCCATGTCATAGCCGCTTCTAACCGCTTTTTTCTGTTCCTCAATCTTCATCTTGTCAAGGTCTGTGATTTTGCGCTTAATGGTCTTGATTGCTTCCGACTGGTCGATACTTTTAATGTGGAGATTGACAATAACCCCTGTTTCCAAGTCCAACATATCCGCTAAGATACGGTCGTTCAGCTCCGGGGCAAGGATTTCAAGGAACGACACCGCCCCCGTCTTTTTCCCCATAGCAAAGTAGCGTCCCTCCCCAAACTTGAAAGAGGACGGGGCGATAAAGTCCTTTGTGGTAAGCCCTGTCGGGGTCAGCCAGTCATAGGAGAATGAGAACGGCTCGCCTGCCGGGTGGAATACCCCATGCAGCACCTTTAAGCGTTCATAGCCGGATAAGGGGTGCGCCGATACGCCAAGCACCTTGAAATTGTTGAGTACGTCCGTTTCGATACGGGAAAGCCGCGCCCTTGCCGCCGCCGGATTGTCCGCTTCAATGGAAAACGTGATGTACTTGTGCTTTACAAGCCCGTTGTTCCCTTTGGCAAGCTGCATTTTCAGCATATCGGAATACTCGGTGCGGATAGAGTTAAAATCGTCATTTTGCGGCGGGATATGGATTGCCCGCGCTGCCTGTTCCTGCTGTGAGCCTTGATTGATAAAAGAAAGCTGCACGTTCACGCTCGCGTCAAAGTAGTTGAGAAAATCGCACCAGTTTTCAAAAATGGCGGTCTTATCGTCTGCCTGTGCAAGCTGATAGTTAATGTCCTCAAAAGCAATGCTCTTTGAATATTTCCGCTGCGCCACTTTGCAGATACCGTCCGGGTACATGGCAAGGTAGGGAATGGTCTGCTGTGCGGTGTGGGCTTTGCCGTCCCCCTTTGCCTGCCGGATAACCGCCGCTATCTGTTTCTTTTCCACGCGGGTCAGCTTACGCCTGTTTCCTGCGGCTTCCCGCGTCTTTTTTGTCTGTCCTTTTGACAATCGCTGATACCTCCTTTTCTAATGCCCGCTGTTTCTCCAAGAGTGCATATAGGTTTTCTGTCTGATATGGTCGCACTTTGGGGCGGGTAAATTTTGTCTGAATGATGTTCTTTATTACCACTTCAAGGGGCTGCCCATGCTTTTCATACATGGCAACCAAGAAGCAGGGAAGCATGACGACAATCATTACCATTGCCGCAAGGCTCGTCCCTGCGCTGTCTTTGAGCAAAAAGAAAAGCGGCAGTCCTATAAGAAGTGCCACTGAAAAACAAAGGATTTGCCGCTTTGTCAGATTGAAAGCGACTTTTGTTTTGACTTTGGAAAGGTCTTTGGGTACAGGTACATACGCCAAGAAAAAACCTCCTTTCTGCCCTTAGTGGGCGTTGAATATGGATTTTGCCAGTGCGCCGGATTTGAACAGGGAGAAACAGAGGATAACGGTATAGGCTGCAAGGGAAAAAATCGCGCTGTGCAGATTGTCCGCTAAGACCATTTCGCCTACCAAAACTGCGTAAATGCCGACGCATATCATAATGAGGAAGCCTTGAAAACCAAGTGCAAACAGCCCCTTTAGGTAGTTGTTCCCAATCTGTCCCCATTCTCGGTTTGTCATGGTGGCAAAAGGGATAGGGGAAACGGAACAGTAGGCGTATATCTCAATCATTCTGCCGTAGAGGATAACGGTTATCAGTACGGACATGATTTTCATACAAAGGCTTACAAGGCTCGTTTCCATAACAAGTAACAGTAGTTCGGGGATTTCCATATCTTTTAGTCCCTCCTGCATGGCGGCAAGGGCTTCGGTTACGTCGATATTCGTATCGCCGCCGATGACCCCTGCCGCGCCGGACACAATATGCTGCGCCATATCAAACACCGCCATAGTAATATCAAAGGTATGTGTTACCAGGAAAACGGCAACAAAGGCTTTGAAAAACCACTTAAAAAATAGGAATGTGTCAACGTCGTGCATATTGTTTTTTTCCGTTACCATGCTGATAAGCTCATAACAGAGGACATAGGTAATGACAAGCCCCGCAATGGGTACAATCACATTTTCCGACAGATTTTGTATCATGCTGAAAATGTTTGCGTTCCACCCCTGCGGGGTCTTGCCTACCTCCGCTGCAATGGTGCCTACTTTTTCGTTTACGTCCCCGAACATAGTTGACAGATTACCGTTTATCGCGCCGATAAGGATTTCCTTTATCCATTCGTTAATCGCGTCAAGTATGCTCTCCATAGGCTACCCTCCGTAAACTTATCCGAACAGACCGGAAAGCAGAGGTACAAGGATAGTGCCGATAAGGGCAACACCGCCGCCCGCCATAAGCTGCTTAATGCCCTGTGATTTTGCACCCGGATTGTCGTTTCCATATCCCTCCAAGAGATTGATAACGCCCCAAATGCCTAAGCCTGCGCCCAGTGCGATAACAAGGGTCTGTAATACGTCGATAGCAGAGTTAAAAAATTCCATAAAGCTCCTTTCTGCCGCAAATGCGGCTTGCCCCCTAAAAAGGGCATAAAAAACGGCGGTCAGTTTTGTAACTGCCGCGGTCGTAAGTCCCCACGCTGCGTAAAATTCTGCCGCGCGGCGGTATTCAGTTTTTAAGTGTGGGCGTTATGGATTTTCCAGTAGGGGCGCGTATTCTGCACCCACTCATAAATTTTGTTACTGCGTCAATTCCTCCTTTCTTTTCGCTGCTGCTCATACAGGGCTTCACACCGTTTCACAAACTGCTGGATAGCAGCCTGCCGCTGTCTTTCCTGCCACTCGGCAATGGAGATAAGTCCGTTTATGGCTTCTGTGATTTTCTTGTCCTTTTTCTTTCTGATACGTCTATTCATGGTCGGTGTCCTCCTGCAAATCGCTTTCGCTGATTTCGTAGTAGTCAAATACTTCGTCCGGCTTCACAAGGGCGGGTCTGCGCCTTAAATGCTTTTCCATATCAAAGGTATTTTTCTTGTCATAGTCGGAAAGATATTTATAGTTGGGGTGCTTTGTAATGTCGTACTTATCAGAGAAGAACGGGCGCACCCCTCGTAGCTGTAAAATACATTTCCCGCCGTCCATGACTGCTATTTCATCTTCCGTCATAAGCTGCTTGCCTAACTTCTGATAGTTCAGCCCATGCGATACCTCGCGCCCCCGGTTCTCGGAAGTGTTGAAGCTGTCAATGGTTTCTTTCCCCAAGATTTCCGACATTTCTTTGAGGGTGGTTTTCTCCTTGCCGCCCAAGAAAAGGGTGGTGTCGCAGTTGCCGACTATGGTATCGGCGTTGTCCTTATAGATTGCCTTTAACTGGCTTTGCGACTGTAAGATAATCGACGCGGAGATTTCCCGGCTTCGTATGGTGGCTATGAGCTTTTCAAACTTCGGTATCTGCCCGATATTTGCAAACTCGTCTAACAGACAGCGCACATGGACGGGCAGCCTGCCGCCGTATTCATCATCTGCCTTGTCGCAAAGCAGATTGAAAAGCTGCGTGTAAAGAATACTCACGACAAAGTTAAAAGTATCGTCGGTGTCGCTGATGATAACAAACAGGGCGGTCTTGCGGTCGCCTATGGTGTCAAGCTCCATTTCGTCAGTTTCCATAAGGTCGCGCAGCTCCTTAATGTCAAAGGGTGCAAGCCGCGCCCCGCAGGAAATGAGGATAGAGCTTCTTGTTTTTCCCGCAGATAACAGGAATTTCTTATACTGCCGGACGGCAAAGTGTTCCGGGTCTTTTTCCTCCAACCGTTCAAACATGAGGTCAACGGGGGACTGAAATTCCGGGTCGTCCTCGCGGGCTTCACTGGCATTTATCATTTCAAGCAGCGTCGTGAAGTTCTTTTCTTCCTCCGGGGCTTCGTACCAAATGTAGCCGATAAGGGCGCAGTAAAAGAGCCGTTCCGATTTTACCCAAAAATCCTCCCCGGCTTTTTCCCCGTCCCCTTTGGTGTTGGCAATCAAGGTATTTACCAGTTTCAAAATGTCTTTTTCGCTGCGGAGATAGGCAAAGGGATTGTATTTCATACTTTTTTTGAAGTTTATCGTGTTTAGCACCTTTATCCGATACCCGCCGCGCTGTAAGAGCTTCCCACACTCGACTAAAACCGTACCTTTCGGGTCGGTTACAACGTAACTTGAGTGCATTTGCATTAAGTTGGGCTTCACAAAAAATCTCGTCTTGCCGCTGCCGCTTCCCCCGATAACAAGGATATTTTTATTCCTTGCATACTTCGGCTGCTTCGGGCGGCTGTTCATGGTAAGCTGTTCCGTCTGTGTCAGCAGCACGTTATTTTGAAATATCGGGTCGGTGTAGGGCTTTATATCTTCGGCGTTGCCCCAACGGGCTGAACCGTATTCGATACCTTTTCGATATTTCTTCGCGTTCTTGCCTTTGAAGTACACCATAAGCCGGATAAGGACAGCCCCCACAATACCGATAAGCAAATCCATAGGGGCAAGGCTCGGAAGCGGGGTTGCAAAAGCCATAGAAAAGCCCTCCCCAAGCGACAGCACCTTGCCGGATAGGTCAGCCCCCGGCGCAAGGCGTACCGCCTGTCCGACTTTATCAAAGAGATACACAAAGAGCAGATAGGGAATGTTGGGAAGTAGCAGCTTTTTCCAGTTGATAGCGTTCATCTTACAATCCCCCTGTCTTTGTTTTTTACTTTGTCCCGCTGTGCGTTCAGAGCCGCCGCCTTTTCTTTGAGGGAAACAATCAGCTTGCGGATAGAGGGCTTTTGTCCCTGTGTCAGCTTCTTTGCGGAAAACTCCTTGAAAGCTGCGGTCAGTGCGTCCGCGTCCCGTCCCTTGAAAAACACAAGATAGCGGGGTGGGGTTTCGGTGCTGTCTTTCTTTAGTGCAAAA
>NZ_QUGO01000011.1:0-113526 GCF_003479105.1 Blautia sp. AF19-13LB | reverse complement strand
TTGATAGCGTTCATCTTACAATCCCCCTGTCTTTGTTTTTTACTTTGTCCCGCTGTGCGTTCAGAGCCGCCGCCTTTTCTTTGAGGGAAACAATCAGCTTGCGGATAGAGGGCTTTTGTCCCTGTGTCAGCTTCTTTGCGGAAAACTCCTTGAAAGCTGCGGTCAGTGCGTCCGCGTCCCGTCCCTTGAAAAACACAAGATAGCGGGGTGGGGTTTCGGTGCTGTCTTTCTTTAGTGCAAAATCAATCCCGTATTTTTTCGCCGTACTCTCAAAGGCTTTGATATTGTCCTTTGTGATTTCAATGTTGGAAACACCCGCGTTCTGCTTCATAAGCTGCTTTAGGGTCTGCTTTCCATGCGGGATTTTCTGTTTGTCATGCTGCTTTTTCATCTGTGCAAGCAGAGCTTTCATAGCCTTTTGGAGCTGCTGCGCGGTCAGCTTCCCGGTCTTGATGTAAAGGGCTATGGTCTTTTCGTTGGTTTCCTCCTGCAATGGGTGTCCTCCTTTCGTGTTCTATGGTGGTATGCCCGCCGCTGGGAAGCGGGGCGGGCATGAAAAAAGAGCGTCCGCTTTCACGCCGCCCTGTTAAATCCGTACTCGCAGCCCGGAAAGGTCTGCCGCCCGAATACCCACAAGATACCAGTTGTCCCCGTACTCCATACGGGTCGGCTTCCACTTGCCCCGCACAAAGACTTCCATGCAGTCGCCGCAATGCAAGCCCCCGTAATAGTCGTTTACGTCAAAGCGAATGTCGTAGCGGTCAGCGGTTTCATCAAAAATCAAAGCTCCTGTTTTCTGCGTCATAATCAAATCCTCCTTTGGGTTGGTTTACAGGCTTTCGCCCTCGTTGCAAGAATAATAGTCCGGGTCGCCAAACTGCGGCTTCTTCGGTGCCAGTGCGCCGCTTGCCATGTCGTGCGCTACAAGGGACGTATAGTAGCTGTTCATAGTGGACGGGGCATTGAAAAGCACTGCCCGCAGGTATTGTTTGATGTTGCGGATTTTGGTGGTGTTCTCGCTCATGCAGGCAAGGACAAATTCAATGTGGCTGCTGTCAAGTTTCATAAACCTTGCCTTGACAAGCCCTGCCGGATAATCGTCCCCGGCGATACGGATAGTTTTTCGTTTAGTGCAGACCGTTTCAAGTATGAGGGTCACAATCTCATTGATGAGGTCTTTATCAAGGCGGTTATCCTGCATGAGTATGTCATACTCGATATTGTCCTTGATGATTTCCTCATAAATATCAAATGCGCTCGGTTCCGTTTCCTTTCGCTTCCGTTCCGGCGGCTGTGCCGCGTCCTCTAAGGGAGAGGGATTTAGGGAACGGAAAGGAATGGAATGGGTACTTGATATATCTGTATTTAATTTTTCTTTTTTTGGTAAGTTAGTCTTTAATAGTTCTTTATTTAATTGCGTTGGATTTTCCAACGTAGGTTTTTCCAATGTTGGATTATCCAATGTTGGTTTTTCCAATGTAGGTAAATCCAACTTAGGCGGCTGCTCATAGATAACATACGTTGTACCGCGTAAGCGTCCTTTCTCATCACGTTCCCTTGAACGCTGTATATATCCGGCATTTTCCAGTTCCCGTACTGCTTCCCGGATAGCGTCAATTTTTTCCCGGTTGATAAGGGACAGTCCTGCAAGGGTGTAGTCCCAATCTTCGGGAAGTGAGAGCATTTGCGACAACAAGCCCTTTGCCTTTAGGGAAAGTTCCTTGTTGCGTAAATGGTGGTTGCTCATAACCGTATAACCTTTGTTCTTTTCCACGCGGAAAACTGCCATAGCTTCGTCACTCCTTTTCGTTGGATTTGTTACGCAGTAGAAACGCGGTTTTGAGGGAAAAGGTATCAACCCTTGTCCTTCTCATTTCCGCGCGCTAAGAGCCGCATAAATCAAGGCTTTGTTTGCCCTTACTGCGTAACATGAGGGCATAAAAAAAGCAGCGTTCCTGTTCTCCTGTGTAGGAGTGAGAAACGCCGCCTTATAGGTGGTGCTTATTTTATTTTTTCTTTTCGACGTGCCGCGTAAGGTGGTGCAGCGGTCTATCCGGCAGCCCGCAGGTGTTTTTTGCATATCAAGGCTCAATTTGTTAAAAGTAGTAAATGAGTAGTAAAATCAATCTGCAACCCTGCGAATATGCCCGTAAATCAAGCATTTTTCAAGACAATCAACTAATTTATAACAAATCCCGTATAAAAACACGCTTCTGGTGCTTTCAAACATGCCAGCGGCGTAACGCTGACGCAGCATGAGACAGACCTATGGCTAATAGCAGGCAAAAACAAAAATAGCTGGTAAAATGTCTGACGATCGCCGGAACCGATATTTACCATCCGACCCAGGATGATCTGACCGGTGCGGAAATCGCGTTTGGCGGTGATATGATTCGTTCTCTGAAAAACGACAACTATCTTGTTATGGAAACCGAGGCACAGGGATTTCCAGGATGGACGCCATACAAGGGCCAGCTCCGCCAGCAGGCTTACAGCCATCTTGCCTCCGGTGCAAACAGTGTCATGTACTGGCACTGGCATTCGATTCATAATACGCTCTGGCATCATAATTTCCCATGCGGTTTATCTAAGCCCAAAAAAGAAGCATGTTTGTTTTTTCAAACACGCTTCTTTTTTTTGTATGCTTTTTTATATTCTCTTTTGCTTTGTATCCTTTTTACTGAACTGCCTCAAATGCCTCATCCAGATCCTCGATGATATCGTCGATGTTCTCGGTACCGATGGAAAGACGGATGGTGTTTGGTTTGATTCCCTGATCCAGCAGTTCTTCCTCGGTGCACTGGCTGTGTGTAGTGGTTGCCGGATGGATCACCAGAGATTTTACGTCGGCAACGTTAGCCAGCAGGGAGAACAGCTCCAGATTGTCGATGAAATCTTTTGCTTTCTGTGCATCACCTTTGATTTCGAAGGTGAAGATGGAACCGCCGCCGTTCGGGAAGTATTTTGCGTACAGTGCCTGCTGCTCCGGATCATCGGATACAGACGGATGATGTACTTTTTCTACCTGTGGCTGGCTCTCCAGATATTTTACAACCTTCAGCGCGTTCTCTACATGACGCTCTACACGGAGAGACAGTGTCTCAAGTCCCTGCAGAAGCAGGAAGGAATTGAACGGAGAAAGCGTAGCTCCGGTATCACGAAGAAGGATCGCACGTACTTTTGTAACGAATGCAGCAGGTCCAACTGCTTTTGTAAAGCTGATGCCGTGGTAGCTCGGGTTTGGCTCGGTCAGGGATGCGAATTTGCCGGATCCCTCCCAGTCGAATTTACCGCTGTCTACGATCACACCGCCAAGGGTAGTTCCGTGACCGCCGATAAATTTAGTTGCGGAATGAACAACGATGTCTGCGCCGTACTCGATCGGACGAACGAGGTATGGAGTTGCGAAGGTATTATCGACAACCAGCGGAATTTTGTTCTCATGTGCAATTTTTGCAAGTGCTTCGATATCGACAACATCAGAGTTCGGATTTCCGAGGGTCTCGATATAAATGGCTTTTGTGTTCTCCTGAACAGCTGCGCGAACCTCATCCAGATCGAATACATCAACAAATGTGGTGCTGATGCCGTACTGTGGAAGGGTGTGTGCCAGCAGGTTGTAGGAACCGCCATAGATGTTCTTTGCGGATACGATGTGGTCGCCCTTCTGAGCCAGGTTGATGATGGTGTAGTTGATAGCTGCTGCTCCGGAAGCTACTGCAAGTGCCGCAACGCCGCCCTCCAGTGCTGCCATTCTCTGCTCGAAAACATCCTCTGTCGGGTTGGTCAGACGACCGTAGATGTTTCCTGCATCCTGGAGTCCGAATCTTGCTGCCGCGTGATCGGAGTTGTTGAATACGAAAGAAGAGGTCTGATAGATCGGCACTGCTCTTGCTCCGGTTGCCGGATCCGGATTTTCCTGTCCTACGTGAAGCTGTAAGGTTTCAAATTTAAGATTTCTTTCTGCTCTTGTTTTTTTGCTCATGATTGTATTCTCCTGTTCTGTTTTTCGTTTTTCTATTTCTTTTCATGTTCGATTTTCTATTATTTATCGGAACCGGTTGTCATCTTGTTTTGTCCATGCTGCAATGCGGCTCCGTTTTCTTTCGGTTTTATCTGCTTACACTGCAACACATGACATCATAGATCACAATTCGATTCTCTGCGAAAACTGCTCTCATTCACTTCGCTTCCTCTCGTTTTGGTGATATTTCCTATCTGTTTACAAGGATTATTATAGCGACAGTCTTCTGCTTTGTCCAATATAGAAAATTGATGGCTGGTTATAGGGTTTTCCTATAGCTATTCTTTATCGCCAATATTTTTTCTTCTGAAATTTCTATATCCAATCATGCTACATAAAACAAGATAACAAATGCAATTCATCTCCCACAAGATGGCACTCGCAGCTTGCGAAAAGCCTTTTTCAAACACACTCCAGAGAGTCAAAGCGGATATTCGCAATCCGCTTCGCTACTTGCTCATAACCGAATAGCTGCTTCGCAGCTTATCAGGAGTGGCTTGTACCACTCCTGATACAAGCAAGTCCCCACCCACTGCTTATTGCTTTTCGCAATGGAAGCAGGGGACTTACTTGATTCGGTTAAAGTCTTCTTGTTTCTCCTTTTTTACAGCACAAGCTCCTTATATTTCCGAATTTCTTCCAAATACTGCTGTCCCAGTGCGCTGATCGACATACCCTTCCTGGAAACATAACCGATCATCATGTTTTCCTCTGCATGAAGCGGCACCGCGCGGTAATCACTGCCGTTTAATTCCTCACAGATAATGCCGGAGCAGAGCGTATAGCCATTCAGTCCGACCATCAGATTCAGCATGGTCGCACGGTCATTTGCCTTAATGATTCTCTTATATTCATACGTCGAAAGCACTTCCTCTGCCAGGAAGAACGAATTGTTGCTTCCCTGATCAAAGGACAGGCACGGATATTCCTTTAGCTCCTCCATAGTGATCTCTGCCTGATCTGCAAGCGGATGATCCTTCCAGAGATAGACGTACGTTCCACAGGAAAACAGGTCGTGGAACTCAAGGTTATTATCCTTCAGCAGCTTGTTCAGCACCTTCGCATTAAAGTCATTCCGATATAAGATCCCAAGCTCGCTCTTGAAGTTCTTTACATCCATCAGCACATCATACGTTCTCGTCTCATAAACCGCAAACTCGTACTCATCCATACCAAACTGCTTCACTAGCTCCACAAACGCCTTTACGGCAAAACTGTAATGCTGCATCGACACGCTGAATTTTTTCTTTCCCTTGGTGCGATAAATATAGCGGTTTTCGAGAAGCTGATACTGGTCTGTGACCTGACGTGCGTAACCCAGAAACTCCTCTCCCTCCGGGGTCAGTACTGTTCCGTGGCTGCTGCGCTTGAACAGCTCAATTCCGATCTCTTTTTCCAGCTCCTTGATTGCTTCAGAGAGACTCGGCTGTGAAATATAGAGTGCCTTTGCCGCCTCATTCATGGATCTGGAGTCTGCGGCCTGAATTACGTAGCGAAGCTGTTGTAGTGTCATAAGTAAAGTTCCCTTTCTGGTATAAATTAATATGCGAAACTGCCATTCGCGGTGGAGAGAAAATGCCGCGGATGGCAGTGTTCGCTGATATCTATTATTTTAAAATCTGAAGCTGTTCCCTTTTATTTGGCAAACAGGGCTGTGGAATAGTATCTGTCTCCGTTATCCGGCAGGAGCACAACGATGGTTTTGCCTTTATTTTCCTCTCGTTTTGCAAGCTGGATTGCTGCATACAGAGCTGCTCCGGAGGAAATTCCTGCGAGAATCGCTTCCTCGGCTGCCAGATATTTTCCGGTCTCGAAAGCATCCTCATTTTCTACCTTGATGATTTCATCGTAAATGCTGGTATTCAGAGTCTCCGGCACGAAACCTGCGCCGATTCCCTGGATTTTATGCGGTCCGGAAACACCCTCAGACAGTACCGGTGAGGATGCCGGCTCTACTGCTACAATTTTTACTTCCGGTTTTTTCTCTTTTAAATACTCACCCGTTCCGGTGATCGTTCCGCCAGTGCCGACACCAGCAACGAAGATGTCAACCTCTCCATCGGTATCTTCCCAGATCTCCGGACCTGTTGTCTTTTTGTGGGTTGCCGGGTTTGCCGGGTTCACGAACTGGCCTGCGATGAAGCTGTTCGGGATCTCTTTTGCAAGCTCATCGGCTTTCTCGATCGCACCCTTCATACCCTTTGTTCCGTCCGTCAGAACAACCTCTGCGCCGTATGCCTTTACAATGTTGCGGCGCTCTACGCTCATGGTTTCCGGCATCGTAAGGATCATACGATACCCTTTTACGGTAGCTGCCGCTGCCAGTCCGATTCCGGTGTTTCCGGAAGTCGGCTCGATGATAACGGAACCTTCTTTTAAGAGACCTTTTGCTTCAGCATCCTCAATCATCGCTTTTGCAATACGGTCTTTGACGCTTCCTGCCGGATTGAAGGATTCTACTTTTGCGATCAGTTTCGCCTGCAGTCCTTCTTTTTCTTCAATTCGTTTCAGTTCTACCAGCGGAGTTTTTCCTACAAGATCCAGAATGCTGTCATATACCTTTGCCATCGTTGATTTCCTCCTTACTTTTGCTCGCTTTTTCTCTATTTCCCTATTTCCTATTGAGTTTGTATGTTTTAAGTTGTTTCCATCTTATTCCAATCGTTTTAAAATGTCAACACATTTCACTGATATGATCAGAAAAGATGGTTAGAGCAGACCTGCAAGCGCAATACTGACCGCCATTCCGACCAGGGAAGAGAACAATGCACCCGCCAGTGTGTACCGCGTTTTTTTGATGTGGACCGCTCCGAAATAGACCGCCATCGTATAAAAAACCGTCTCCGTGCACGACATCATAATCGAAGCCGCCCGTCCGGCGAAGGAATCACACCCCGCCTCTTTGTAGAGATCCAGCAGCAAACTCACCGCCGCACTGTTGGAAAAGAGACGCACAATGCCAAGCGGCACCAGGGCAGATGGAATCCCCGCCGGTTCCAGCACCGTTCCGAGCAGCTTTCCAAAATCCTCCAGAAATCCCGATGACCGCAGCACGCCGACCGCCGCCATCAGCCCGATTAAGGTCGGCACAATTCCGATCACCGTCCGCATGCCGTCCTTCGCCCCGTTCAGAAAATCGCCGAACACATCCTGTTTCATCAAAAGCCCCAGTCCGACCACGTAAAAAATCAGCACGGGAACCATCAGATCTGAAAGCGCCGAAAGAAAACGCAAAAAATCCCCTCCCCAGAAAAATCCTATCAGATACACTCCGATACAATTTATTCCGCGGGCGGGGATTTATGTAATTTTATTTCACTTTAATCTGAAACAGACGCGCCATATACGTCTCCGGGAAGTGAATCTGCAGCGTCTTGCTGTAGTCATCGTAATGGAACACATCACCGCATGCTTTCGGGTAAATGCAGGAAACCTCCAGCTCTTTTCCCGGGAATGCACGGTCAAGCGGAACCTCAAAACCGGCCTCTCCGCCGCGTCTCCACACACCAAGATAAATTACATCTCCCGGCACACGGATTCCGGCTGCGAGGTGTTTTTCTTCATTGTCTGCCCATCCCATCGGCCAGAACGGAACGCCGTCCTTGATGCCGCTGCGGATCTCTTTGTAGCAGTCAATTCCCTCTTTTACAAGTTCAAACCGCTCCGGCGAAATTTCTGCGAGATGGCCGCTTTGGTGAATACGAAGCAGCAGCGCATTAACCATATTGAAAATAACTTCCTCTTTTGTGCCGTCCCGCAGCGGATATGACCAGATCGCCGCCTGCTCCGGCGTCACGCCGATGGCTGCATTCGCCGAGATCGTCGCATAATTGCGGTAATCCTCCTGATCGCTCGTCGACTGAATGCTGTTTCGCGCCAGCATCGCATAGTCCATCCGAAGACCGCCGCTCGAGCAGTTCTCAATGACAAGATCCGGATACTTTTTGTAGATGCCATCCAGCCATGCCAGATACGCTCTCTCATGCTCCAGAAGACCGTCTCCAAAACTGTCTGCATCCACTTCCGTACCAATACCAGGCTCAATATTGTAGTCCATCTTGATATAGCCGACACCGTAGTCCCGTACCACACGGTCGATGACTTCGGTCACATGCTCAATCACAAGCGGATGACGGAAATCCAGCTGATAACGGCTTCTGTCATACACACGCTTGCCGTGGCGCAGGAAGAAGCACTCATCCGGCAGAATGGAAGCCTTCTTACAGTTGATACCCATAACCTCCAGCTCCAGCCAGACACCAGGAATCATGCCCTTCGAACGAATATAATCCGTCACCTCACGCACTCCATTCGGAAAGCGCTTTTTACTCTCCTGCCACTCACCGACACTGTCCCACCAGTTGCCGTCCGCATACCAGCCGGCATCAATGACAAAATACTCACATCCGGCCTTCTCTGCCGCATCCACCAGTGGGAACTCTTTTTCTGTGGTCGGATCTCCAAACAGACAATTCATATAATCATTGAAAATAACCGGCAGATTTTCATTATCTTTGTTCGGACGGCGGATCTTTCTGCGGTACTTCGTCAAAGTACCAATCGCTTCCTCGAAATCATCATGACCTACGCCGACAGCCACCGGAACCGTTGTAAAGGAATCTCCCGGCTTCAGGTTCTTCGACCAGTGTGACTGAATCTCTGTCGGACCGCTCACCGCCAGATAAAAATGGCAGTTCTGATCTCCGATCTCATAATGCCAGGAACCACTGTGGTCAATTTCAAAAAACAGACTCGAATCTGCCACACTGTTTCCAATATATCCCATCGGCACATATTCCTTCGCCGACCAGTTGCCCGTATTCGTAATCTCAATCGTCTTCGAAGTTCTCTGATAATTATGCGGCTGCGTCTGCGCCATGCCAAGATCTGCAAACCGGTACTTCTTCACCGTCAGCTCCTTCTGCCATCCATTGTGAACCACAACCATCGACATCTTGTCATCCGAGCTGACAAGCTCTGGAATTCCCTCTTTCTGTTCCTTCTCAATACCCCAGTAACTAAAACTCGAAATGTACTCCAGTGTCTGGTCTTCCTTTCCTTCGTTCGTCACTGTATTGTACATTCTCGCAACCGGAATCCCATCAAAAAACTGCATCACAGACTCCACCTTCGCGCCCGTCACATCATCCGACTGCACAATCCGAAGCAGATCCCCGTTCTCATTTCTCTCCTCCGAAATCGAATCAAACTTCAGCATAAAGCCCGGAGCCGTCACAATATACTTATTTCCATGCTTCTCATACGGCCGGTTATACCCCGAAAAATTCACCTGCACCAGCTGGAAGCTCTCCTTAATCTGAGCTTCCCGCATTCCTTCCATCATCCACACTCCATCCGGCTTCCGGCAAAGATTCTCCGCGTCAAACGGTGCATGTGAAAAATGAAACAGCTTCAGCTGATTCTCTTCCGTCACCCCAAACACAATATGAATTCCATTCACATCATAACAAATCAGCTCTGCCTTGATCGGGGTCTCAATCCTGCTCGTCCATTTCTGCATCTTAAAAACCCTCCTTTGGAAATTTTTCTCATATTTCCAGCATATAACTTGTCCCCTTTAAAGTCCAGCACATTCTTGCTTTTTCCATCCTATTCTTTTCAACCATCTTGCGCCGATCCGCCCTTCAGGCGGATCCAGACTTTCCTCCCGTTCTCACTCCCAGCTCACGCGCCAGCCGTTATTTCACAACCCCAAACGTCGCAATCTCAAACTCCCGGAGTGTCACATGATACACCCCGTTCTCATCCGGGCAAAGTACCTCACCCTTCTCTTCCACTACATTACTGCGGTAAACCTCTTTCATCCAGCTCTCCTTTCGGAAGGAAAGCACCTCATCCTGCGGCATATTGTTCACAAACCGCACAAACAGATCGTCCTTTGCAAGTCCCTTCTTAAACGCCGTCAGATGAATTCCTTCCCCTTCAAAGCGGAGGAAGCTCATTTCCAGCGGCATCTCGCCCGATACGAGTTCCGGTTTTACCTGACCCGGCTTTCTGAGCCATGCTTTCGAAAGACCGGCCTGTGCTGCTGTCAGATCCTGCTGGAATGCGTAACCCTCGGTAAATGCCTCGCCCGTCTTACCGGCTGCATACGGCACAACTTCAAACTCCAGGGTAAACGTTCCGATCTGCTGCGCCTTTGGCGTCGGGAAATAACCCCAGTCACCCATCTCCGCAACGGAGCGAAGCAGCGTTACCGCAATCGCATTCTCCTCATCCGCCAGAACCTCATATTCATACAATCCGCGGTTTGCCACAAGAAGACCATTTGTCTCATCTTCCATTGCAGCAAAACACTGCTGTCTTTCACATCCGCAGGGATTCGTCCAGGTATCATTATGACGGTTATTTCTCTTTACAACCTCAAAGGCAGAATCTGCCAGATGCGTAGACGTATTCAGACCCGTCGGCATTACAACGCGGACTCTGTGATCCTTTGCCTGATTGCAGATCGTCGTTGCGACACGCAGACCTTTTCCCGATTTTTCCAGTGTCAGAACCGTCTTTACTTCCATCGGAACCAGTTCCTTCGAACGGTTTGCCACACGCGTATATGGGTCAATACACATCTCACGCTGTCTCTGCAGTTCCTCTCCCATACCGGACGGAATCATCATTTCGTGACAGATCTCAACTACCGTGCGGAATGCATTTTTCTCCACACAGCGAATCTCAGCTTTCATGCCTTTCGTTGTGACTGTCTGTTTTCCAGAGTCCTGAATATAAATATATTCATTTCCCATATCTCCGGTATCTTCATAGAATCCCAGATTTTCATACGTTCTTCCGGTTTCCTTATTCAAAATCTGGTAGGAACCGTCCTCATTGACCGTAACTTTCAGGTTTTCATTTTCCAGAACGCGCTCATTCGCAAAATCTGCAGAGGTTTCCTGGTTCTGATCCGGCTCTGCCTGCTCCAGATAATATGTTGCATATCCCATCGCCGGAACTTCTGCCTCAAACGTTACCAGCACCTTCTTTGCCATATATGGCTGACGGAACCGGTCATCCGGCAGATCATATCCGAAGGAAATTCCTGCATTTTCGATTTTTGCCGGAACTGCATTTCCGTTTGCATCGCGAAGCACCAGATTTGGCATTTCTACCGCCTCGGCCGCCTCATAACCATCCCATACAAACAGATTGTAATCGCGGAACAGGTGCAGTTCTTTTGCAATGACCTGTTTTTTCGCATTCCCGGAAGTATTCCATACAACGAATGGAATCTTTTCACTGTTTCCAGGAAGTGCCGCGGTATTCACCTGATCGGTCAGATATTCTACACTCTCATCGTAAATCGCATCCGCCACCTGTCTGCTCTTCGCAAAGCGGGTTTTCATTTCTTCATTTACTTCATCGACGCTGCAGCCGCAGATGCTGTCATGCGGATGATTCTGCATCAGCTTTTTCCAGCTGTAAATCATCTGGTCTTCCGGGTATGCTTTGCCAAGCACCTCTGCCATGGCTGCCGCCGGTTCTGCTTTCCGCTCCAGCGCTGTTTCGCCGGCACGGTTGTCCACTTTCAGTCCCATCCAGGAAGAAGCGGTGTTTGCCAGGGTCCATCTTCCGTCTGTTTCCTGGCTTGTCAGCTCGCCCTTTACCGTAGAGAAATTCTCGGAAATTTCTTTTTCCATTGCCTTTACATAGGTTTTGAAATCCGAATGAATAAATTCAATGTCCGGGTACAGTTTCCGTGCGACACGGATTGCCTCGGTAATGTCCTTCTGCAATGGCTGATGGTCGCATCCGTTCATCATCAGAAGCTGATGTGTTGCCGCAAATCTTCTCGCATCGGCCAGTTTTTTGTCCCAGTAAACTTTTGCTTCTGCCTCATCCACCGGAACCTCCACTCCGTTGTTATACCAGTTTGCAAACAGAATACCCGGCAGTTTCGTTCCGTCCGGGGATGCCCACATCATTTCGGAATACGTGGACTCATACTGTCCTCCGGTTACCTCATTATTCGGTCCGATCGGTTTTACGCCGCGTCCGAACACAACCGCATCCATGCCCGCCTGCTTCAGCACCTGCGGCATCTGTCCCGCATTTCCGAATGCATCCGGGAAATAACCGACATTTCCGATCGCTCCGTAACGCGCTGCTTCCTGCATGCCGACCTGAAGATTGCGGACACATGCCTCACCGCTGGTCAGAAACTCATCCTGCAGAATGTACCACGGGCCAGTCTGGATTTTTCCTTCACGGACGCATTTTTCCACCTGCTCGCGTTTTTCCGGGCGCACTTCCAGGTAATCGTCCAGGGCAATCGTCTGTCCATCCAGGAAAAATCCGCCAAATTCCGGATCGTTCTCTGCTTTTTCCAAAATATTGTCTACCAGCTCAATCAGTTTCATTCTGTGTTTTTCAAAAGACTGATACCACTCTCTGTCCCAGTGGGAATGGGAAATAATATGAACAGTTGTTTTCATGATGTGTTTCCTCCTGTTATAAAAATGATTTTCAAACTTAAAACTCTTTCTATTTAAGTCTTGTTCCTGTATTGCCGTGTTGATTTGATATATCATATCATAAAAAAACGCAATGCTTCTGTCAAGTATTTCTACGTTTTTCCATGATTTTATATCATTTTCTTTTTATTTGATATATTATTTTTAGTTTGACTTATCTTTTTCCCGAGATTATAATACAAAGCAAGTCGATATCACACTTTTACAAATACAGTTGTCACCAATCATACTATTTGAGGAATTTTACAGACATGGATAGAAATAAAAGAATAACGAAACCCAAATATGAAATCATCAAAGAAGCTCTTTTAGAGCGCATCCGCACCGGACAGTTTTCTTCCGATGCCGTGTTCTGCACGGAAAAAATGCTCTCGGAGCAATATGAGGTAAGCCGCATCACAGCAAAGCGGGCGATTGAAGATCTGGAACAGCAGGGAATCCTGTATCGAAAACGCGGCGTTGGAAGCTTTGTCTCGCAGAAAATCCCACCGGTTTCCTCCTCCGCATCAGAAACCGACAGCAAATCAAAAATGGTTTCCCTGCTGCTTCCCTTTGCCACAACACAGGGAAACATTTCGGAAACGATTGGTTCCTTAAGTGCCGCACTGGCGGAAAAAGGATACTTTTTAAGCATTCATATCACCGGCTCTTCCTCTCCGAAGGAACGTGCCACACTGGAACTGCTCCGTTCTCAGAATATCGCCGGACTTGTCTACTATCCCAAGCGTGACAATATCCACCTGGAACAGTTAAACGATTTCCTGTTTGCAAACCGCCCGGTTGTCATCATCGACAAGCAGACCGACTGTCCGTATTTAAACAATGTTGTCTGCGACAATTACGATGGCGGACGGCAGCTCACCCGTCACCTCCTGGAACAGGGGCATCGCAACATTGCCTTTTTCACAACAGCTCCCCTTTCCGAAACCTCGTCGGTCCGTGATCGTTTCGGCGGATTTTTGCACGAAATAAAAGCCGCCGGAATCATGCCCGATTCCCGGCAGCTTATCACCTGGCCACATGCACTTTCTACAGAAGATGCCCTTTCAACAGAAATCACACCTTTTCAACAGCAGCTCCTTATCCTGCGGCAAAATGGAATTACTGCACTTCTCGCAGAAAATGACCAGGTTGCCGAACTCATCTTTCTTGCCTGCCGTACCATCGGCCTTAGGATTCCGGAAGATCTCTGTCTCTGTGGTTTTGATGACACGAGTCTCAGTCGAAGTCTTGAAATTACCTCTATTCATCAGGACTTTGAAAGCATCGGACGGGAAGCCAGCCGGATTCTCCTTTCCGCACTGGAAAACCCTGCGGCGGAACCGGAAAAAATTGTACTGCCGGTGACACTTGTTCCCCGGGCATCCTCGCTTCGAATGATAAAAACAGAATCCTAAAACCAGATCATTTTTCATCTGAATTTTCTTCCAGAAATTTTCGGATCTTCTCTGGCGGCAGCAATGCATAAATACTTTTATGGAATGTTGCCGCCACTTCCAGTTCTCCGTAATATCCTGTACGCACATCACAATTTCCCTGGAATGCCTCCCGCAGTGTCGCATTCAGCGCTGCTCCCTCATCACTGTCCATAAAATCTTTCAGCATCCGGCAGCAGGTGTGCGTGTTTTCATAATAGCGGCGGTATGCCGGATGAAATTCCCGCATCCATCCGCTCACGGATACACAGAACAACGCCGTCGGATGGATCACCGGCTGATAAAGAAGACGCCATTTTTCCTGCTGTACTGGATCTGCCGCAAACGCAAGCAAAGAAACTTTCAGCTCTTCCACAAAACCAGGATAATCTCCCTCCGTCAGAGAAATAATTTTCTGATTGCGCAGATACTGGTTGATGTTCGTCGCATCAATCTGCTCCGGAGAAATGTACTGTAAATAACGGGACATCATTTTCAAATCCGTACCTGCGTGCTCAATCGTATGCTGTGTGATTTTCTGCCACAAAAACTGCTGATATTCCGTAACCGGCGTATCCAGATATGCCATCCACAAATACTGTGCCAGCAGCCGGGCATCCCGGGATTCCATCTGATTCCGGGTAGGATCTTCCGGGCAAAAATCGGTATCTGCAAGCATCCCCGCAAGCTGATCAAGCGACTGGCACACAGGAAGCTGTCCGCTCAGACGATCCATTTCGCTGATCGTCTGCTGAATGGTAAGCATCTGCGACTGGAGTGCATTCAGCTGTTTATGCAGATAAAATGGTGTTGTGCGCGGCTTGTGAAGAATCGCGCGGATATCCGCCAGTGAAAGTCCTGCCTCGCGCAGCTTGCGGATGATAAAAAGTTTTTGAATATCTGCTTCTGAAAAATCATGGTAACCGTTATGTTCATCAACAACAGGCGAGATCATCTTCTGATCGATATAATAATAAACCGTCCTCCTGGACAATCCTGTTTTTTTGATTACTTCCTGAATTCTCATTGTTGCACCCCGTTTTTCCTTTTGTCCAGTCATTCCCCCGCATTCTGACCGTTTCTCTTTTTTTCACTCTTTTTCTTTCTGTTTTTCCGCTTTTTTTCGTTTTGATTTTATAAAAGCATACACCTGGTGTATACTTTTGTTTCCTATTATATCCTGTTTTCCCTCAAAAAGCCACGTAACAATTCTCTTTTTCCATAGAAATCTTCTGCTTTTGAGAAAAGAATGCTGTTTATTTCTGAAAAAATTTGCATTGACTGTCCACCAACGATATCCCGTATAGTAAAGGAAAGGATTTGCAACAAAATTTAAGAGAAAGGAAATATCCCGTTTTTTGTATTCTCCAAAACGAATCGTCATTCAAAGTCAAATGATTTTTCATGCAAAATTCATTTTTCTCCGAATCGTTAAAAAATAAAAACTACAGCCTGCATAATCAGTTTTCATTGATATAAAAAAACGGGATCGGGTGAATGGTATGATGTTAAAAGATAAAGTTGCAATTGTTACCGGCGGAACCAGAGGAATCGGCTATGCCATTGTGCACAAATTTCTGCAGAACGGCGCGAAAGTCGTCCTGTTCGGATCCCGGGAAGAGACCGTTGCAAAAGCGGTTGCATCTTTAAAAGAAGAAAACCCGGACTGGGAAGTTTCCGGTGCATGGCCAAAGCTGACCGATGCAGCTGCCATGGTAGATGAGATCAACAAAGTCAAAGAAAAATACGGCAAAATCGATATTCTTGTGAACAACGCCGGTGTCTCAGACAGTACACCAATTGACAAGTATACCGCAGAGCGCTTTGCCAGTGTCATGGATCTAAATGTCAACGCCATGATGAACGGCATCCTTCCAACCGTTGCTATTATGAAAGAACAGGGCGGCGGCTGTATTTTAAATACCAGCTCAATGGTCAGCATCTGCGGCCAGCCGGGCGGCGTTGCCTATCCATCCAGTAAATATGCGGTCAACGGTCTGACCTGGTCCCTCGCACGGGAACTTGGTCCTTTCCATATCCGTGTAAACGCGGTTGCACCTGGCATCACCCGTACCGATATGGTTGCCGCACTTCCAAAAGAAATGATTGATCCACTCATCAACCGCATTCCTCTTCGAAGAATTGGTGAGGCAGAAGACATTGCAAACGCATTCCTCTTCCTGGCAAGCGATATGGCTTCGTATGTAACCGGAGAAATTCTTTCCGTGGATGGTGCGATGAGATCCTGATTTATTTTTCATCCAGTTGTACACCATTTTCTGATTTTGAGGTTATCTGCGTAAAATCTATAGTTTTATAATAGGAAAAATCCTGCAAGACGTTAAACTATCTCTCAACCTTCCGCTTTTCATTTTGAAGATTGGGAGGCCGTTCATGTCCCACAGGATTTTTTCCTATATAGCAGCAGATATTCTCAATCCGATTCGCTGCTTATTGTTTTTCACCATGGAAGCAAGGGACTTCCTTGATTTGGTTAAATCATATTTGGAAACTTCTAAAGTGTCAGTCGACGTAGTTAGAAAAACAGCATCACCAGCCCCAGCGCACAGAGCAAAATTCCCGTCACGCGGTTCAGCATTTTCACATTTGCCCCGTTGGCCCATTTCGCTCCAATCTGTGCAAAGACCAGGGTACTGATGACACAGGCAATCAGAATTGGAATGTCCGGCGCGCCGCCGATATAAAAATGGGAGATCGCACCGGTCAGAGCTGTAAAGGTCATAATAAAGACGCTCGTTCCAACTGCTGTTTTCAGTTCATATCCGAGCACGCTGGTCAGCACCAGAAGCAGCATCATGCCACCGCCTGCTCCGACAAATCCACAGATAAATCCAATCACAACACCGCAGAGAATCGACTGCTGGATTTTCTGTTTTTCTGATTTATTTGCCTGTACTTCTTTCGTCGTCATGATCGGACGGATGATAAATTTCAGTCCGACAAACAGTGTCATCACTTTCGAAAATCCGCCCATGGTTCCATTTGGCACAAGCGAAGATACGAAGCTGCCGACCAGTGTAAAAATCAGAACAGATATCAGCATAATCACGCCATGGCGGATATCAATGTTTTTATTCTTTTTATAAGTCCAGGCACTTACTCCTGATGCCAACACATCCGATGCCAGCGCAATGCCAATCGCCTGATAAGCCGGCATGTGTAAAAAGGTAATCAGCATCGGTGAAACAACGGCCGCTGCGGAGAGTCCCGCAAGTCCCGTGCCAAGGCCGGCGCCAAGACCAGCCACAATACATACGATAAGTTGTGTTATTGTCATAGTTTTTCTGTCATCCGCTTAGATCCGTTGCACTTTTCCTGTACTTTGCCATTTAGGGGCAGATGACTGTTTTCCTCCTCTTTCTGTTTTTGTTTTGTCTTATTTTTCTATTATGTTCTTCTCTCTGGCTTTCAGCGTTTTTATTTTTCCGTCACGTTCCTCCGAATCAGCTCGCATAATCTGAGAAATTCTTCCCTGTCTTCTCTGGAAATTCCGGAAAACAACGATTCTCCAAACGCTCTCTGGCAATCCTGTCCAAAGCGGATAATTTCTGATGCACTTTCTTCTAGCTTCAAATGCACTTTCTTGCGATCCGCCGCATCTGTTTCTTTTTGAATGTATCCTTTTTCACACAGCTTGTTCACTGCCAGTGAAACATGCGATTTCTGCATTTTCCGCACACGCACAATATCCACTGCAAGATCAAACTGGCTGTTATTCGCAAGAAACAGCAGAACATCCACTTCCGCAGCTGACAGATCATAACGCACCATGACCTTTTTTCGGTACTGGTTGTATTTTCGTTCTACCTCCACTGCAAATTGCCATTGTTCATCAAACATACTTTTTCACCTTCTTTTTTAACTTGATATTCTTATTTGTTCTATTTTGAACTTTTTTGTATAATAGTTCTTTTTTGAACATTTGTCAAGGAGTGCACACGGAAAACGTTCGAACTTATAAATCTAAAGTATTTTTATAAAATGCAGAAAATTATATTCTTGACTCTATAATTATTGTAGGGTTTACTATAATCGTAACATTCTACAACAGGAGGTTTCCCTATCATGGAACGAAACTTAACAACCGGCAGTATCTGGAAAAATATTTTCTATTTTTCGCTGCCTTATCTCTTATCGTATTTTCTGCAGACGCTCTACGGCATGGCAGATCTTTTCATCATCGGTCAGTTTGACGGTGCGGCCGGTACAACAGCCGTTTCCATCGGCAGTCAGGTTATGCATATGATTACCGTTATCATCGTGGGACTTTCCATGGGAACGACTGTCAGCATCGCGCAGGCCGTCGGCGCAAAAGATAAAAAGCAGGCATCACGCTGCACAGGAAATACCATCACTTTATTTCTCGGTGTTTCCGTCGTGCTGATGGTAATCCTGCTTCTTCTGGTAAAGCCGATCGTACTTGTGATGTCCACACCATCCGAAGCCGTTTCCGGCACCGTCGCTTATCTGACGATCTGTTTCATTGGTATTCCATTCATCACCGCGTATAATATCATCAGTTCCATCTTCCGTGGACTTGGTGATTCGAAAAGCCCGATGTACTTCATCGCAGTCGCATGTGCGGCCAATATCGCACTCGACTATCTCTTTATGGGCGCCCTGCATCTTGGTCCATCCGGTGCCGCGCTTGGAACCACGCTTTCCCAGACACTCAGCGTCATTCTGGCACTGATTGCGATCCGCAAACGTGATACTGGCATCCGTCTTACCCGGTCGGATCTCTCCCCTCAGACAGCTGTGATGGGACAGATTCTTAAAATCGGTGTTCCGATCGCCCTGCAGGATGGTTTTATTCAGATCGCCTTTATCATCATTACCATCATCGCTAACCGGCGCGGTCTGGAAGCAGCGGCTGCAGTCGGTATTGTAGAGAAAATCATCAGCTTCCTGTTCCTGATTCCATCTTCCATGCTTTCCACTGTTTCGGCGCTCGGCGCGCAGAACATCGGTGCTGGAAAGCAGAAGCGTGCCGAACAGACCATGTGGTGTGCTGCACTGATTGCTGTCGTTTTCGGACTGATCGTCGCTATTACGATTCAGTTTATTTCCGTTCCTGTGGTCGGTCTTTTCACAACAGATGCGGAGGTTGCACGCCTCGGCGGTCAGTATATCCGCGGTTATATCTGGGACTGCATTTTTGCTGGAGTCCACTTCACCTTCAGCGGCTATTTCTGTGCCTGCGGACGGTCGGAATTTTCCTTCCTGCACAATATCATTGCCATTCTGCTTGTTAGAATCCCCGGTGTGTATCTGACTTCCATCTGGTTCCCGGACACGCTGTTCCCGATGGGCATTACAACGGCATGTGGATCTCTGACCTCTATTATCCTCTGCCTGCTGGTGTTTCGGTACTTAAAGAAGAAACCGATTCGTACTGCTGTATAAATTTTCTTTGGAGATATCTTTATGACAGACGATCGCAGGAAATCACCTTAATTGACAACGGAATGACAAGCGATCCAGAAAAATTTGTAACAGAAATCCGAATCCCGATTCGACCTTCGGATTCTTTTTAAAAACAACAACCGGGAATATCTGATTTTTTGATTTCAGATATCCCCGGGTGTTGTTTTCTTTTGTTTTTTTCGGCCTTTTCTACCACACCGGCTTCTGCAGGCAGAACGGCAGTTCCAGTCCATTTTCCTCGAGAAGTTCCTGGTTCGTCAAAATTTCTTTTGCATCTCCATCGCAGACAATGCACCCGCCGGACATCAGAATCACGCGACTGCACGTTTCCAGAATCATGTCGAGATCGTGCGATGCGATGATTTTCAGATGTTCAAAATCGTTCAGAATGTGGATCAGTGATCTGCGGTTTCTGGGATCGAGTGCAATCGATGGCTCGTCCATCAGGATAATATCCGGTGTCATAGCGAGAATCGTCGCGATCGATGCCATCTTTTTTTCTCCGCCCGACATTTTGTAAATTTGTTTGTCCCGCAGATGCTCGATGTGAATCTGTTTCAGTGCATGGTTTACACGTTTTTCCACCTCTTCCTCCGGCAGCCCGTAATTTCGCGGAGCAAATGCAACATCCTCAAATACCGTCGACATGAAAAGCTGGCTGTCGGAATCCTGGAAGACATAGCCGATTTTTTCGCGCACTTTGGGAAGCATCTCTTTTACAACCGGCATTTCCTCCACACGGATGCTGCCTTCGTAGTCCAGATTCAGTCCCACCAGAAGTTTCAGCAGCGTCGATTTTCCAACACCGTTCGCGCCGATCAGTCCGATGCTGTCATTTTCGTGTGCAGTAAACGTGATGTCCTGCAGAATCGGGACTGATTTTTCGTAAGAATAATTAACATGTTCAAAATTGATGTGAATATGGCTCATTTTTGATATCTCCCGACAATTCTTTTCTCTTCCCGCGTGCAGGCAACTGCACCAGGTTGCTTTTCTACTTCTTCCGACTTGTTGCAAATAGATGTCTTCCCACGCAGCGCTTCATCCCGTTACTTTCAGTACGGCAAAAAGTACAAGCCACACACCCATATACAGCCAGTCCTTCGCTTTGCACGGCTCCTTCGCTGTATAGTAAAATTCTCCCTGATAGCCACGCAAAGTCATGCTTTCATACACCTCATTTGCGCGGTCCATGCTGCGCAGAAGCAGCTGGCCGGCCAGTGTTCCCCATACCTTGAAATGAACACCCTTCTGATTCGGCGCGCGCAGACTGTACGCCTGGGTCATACGGTTTGCCTCTTCAAGAAGCACCGTGACATAGCGGTACGTCAGCAGCACCTGTGTCACCAGAATGGCAGGGATATGAACCAGACGCAGTGCATAACAGATTTTCTCGATGGATGTTGTCGCAATCAGAAGATACGCCGCCAGTACGCTGTAAATACCTTTGATCATCAGCGTCACCATGGAAAGCATCCCTGCTGTCAGCGGAGCAGTACCAATATGCCCGATTACCTGACGGTCAAAGATCGGATTGAACAGCCCCACAAAACAGACGAGCGGCAGAACAATCCGAAGCCGCCGGATGCTGTCGCTTAACGAAATTTCGCCGACAATAAAGAGCACAATCGGATAAATTCCCATGCGCAGCAGGCCGGTCAGATCGTACTTTGGAAAGGACATCGTTACGGTCAGAAAAACAATCGTCAAAACGAGTTTAACCAGTGGATGAATTTTGTTCACCCACTGGTCTTTCGCCGCAAGCATGTCCATATGATGAATTTCATATAATGCATTGCCAAGTTTATTCATTTTTCTCCTGTTCCGTGCAGCTTATGACTTTTTCTTTTTAAAGAAGCGGAATGCATAGCATGCACCGACACAGACAACAAGAACGACTGCGGATCCCGCAATTCCGGAAAAGCTGGTTCCAAATGTGGAATCGGAATTTTTAAATCCATAGTCCGGCAGAAGTGCCGTTTTTTCCTGAATTTCTTCCGCCGTTGCATGTGCGCCGGTTCCGTCGTTTTCCAGTTCCGTCGAGCCAGTCAGACGCTCCATGGACCACTCAAGTCCATCCGGATTGGAGGATGCCGCAAGAGAAACAGCTCCGCCGATCACCAGTGCTGCGATGCCTAAAATCGCAATTGTCTTCTTGAAAGAAAAGCGGCTCTTTGCCCTTTCTTCGCTGCACGAAAGCATCTCCGGACGCGCTTCATAGACGAACAGCAGAACGGCCGCTGTAATCAGGCCTTCTACAAGACCAATCGCGAGATGAATCGGCTGCATTGTTGCCACAAATACAGAAAACGGCAGATCCGTAATACCGGATGCAAGTGTTTCCAGCGCCACACTGAAAGCACCAAGCTGCAGCGTCACCACGCACCCAAGGATGGAAGCACCTACAATCTTTCCGCGCGACATTCCCTTTTTCATCATCGGACACCAGAACAGGAAATAGCCGAGAAAGCACCCATAAAACGCCATATTCCAGATGTTGCACCCAAGCGCCAGAAGACCGCCGTCCGCAAACAGCAGACACTGGATCAGCAGCACACCGATCATTGTTAAAAATGCGGCGTACGGTCCGAGTAATGCAGTCAGCATCATCCCTCCGCAGAGATGACCACTCGATCCTGTGCCCGGAATTGTAAAGTTAATCATCTGCGCCGCAAAGACAAACGCACCCATCACTCCCATCACTGGGATCTTTTTCGGGTCGCTCTCCAGGCGTACTTTTTTTACAGAAAAACCAGCTGCTCCGCCGGAACAGACATACATTGTTGCAGCCACTGCAGGCGCAACCAGCGCATCAGCCATATGCATAATGTTCTCCTCCTTTTCGTTTTCTGTTTTTTTCTTTTTTTACTTTACTACGCTAAAATTCGTCCTGCAAGCCCCCGTGGGGGTTATTTTTTCAGATTTTTCCGCGATCCTTTTTGTTCACTTTTACCGATTTTTTATGAACATTTTGTTTAAAATTAAAGGGTGACTTTTTAACATTTATATGGTATTCTATAGACAACACAGACGGATACCCCGGTGTCGGGAGTCCGTACACACACTATCTCGAGGACAGGATTCCTGTCCGATCCGCGGCCGCCTGCACGTCATCGGGTCGCCGCGGTTTTTTCTATAGAAAAAAGCCCTCCGGGCAGGATCGCACTGCGGAAGCGAGGAATTATGTCGCTTTTTCAACCCGCTGCAGCCAAAGAATCCCATAAAGCAGGATTCTTTCTTAATTGTAGTGCCAAAACCGGTTCTTTACGGGTTCTGGCTGTATTTTCGAGTATTGGTGTGAATTTTATCTTGATGAGAAGGAGACTCTCTTATGAGCACAGAGAACTTAGAACACGAAGATCAAAACAGAACACCGGAACCGACCATCGATATCCGGAGCAATGAAGCACCCGCTGATCCGGAACAGAAAATTGTTTCCCAGGGTGTCCACAACTACAGCGCCGCTGAAACGTATGTGCGTCCGACCGATCCGGCCATTCTGCAGCAGCTTGAGTGGTTCCAGGACCAGAAACTGGCACTGATGATGCATTTCGGTCTGTACTGCCAACCGGGTATGGTTGCTTCCTGGGCATTAAGTGACAAGGATTCTGACTGGTCCCGCCACCAGGTAAACTGGGCAGACGGAGAAACGTTCAAAAAACAGTATTTTAATCTGAACCGTTCGTTCAACCCAGTCCGCTTCCAGCCGGAGGAGTGGGCACAGATGGCAGAGGACTGCGGGTTCCGATATCTGATTCTGACCACAAAGCATCACGACGGATTCTGCCTCTGGGATACGAAATATACCGATTATAAGACAACCGCAGGGGACTGCCCGTTCCATGAACATAAAAATGCGGATATCGTAAAATCCATGTTTGATGCATTCCGTGCAAAAGGCATCGGCATCGGTGCTTATTTTTCCAAAGCCGACTGGCACTGCCCGGACTACTGGAATGAAGATCTGAGAAAAGATGGTCTGACATCCCGCGGACCTTCCTACGATCCGAAGGAATATCCCAACGTGTGGAACCGTTTTAAAGAATATACAAAAAATCAGGTTCTGGAGCTCTGTGAGAATTACGGTAAGCTGGATATTCTCTGGTTCGACGCGGGCTGGGTCTCTGAGAGCAACGGCCAGGATATTGAGCTTGGAGAGATCGTTGAGGAAGCACGTAAGATTCAGCCGTGGATTCTCTCCGTTGACCGTACAATCGGCGGCGCTTACGAAAACTACGTGACACCGGAGCTCTGCATTCCGGAAGAACCGCTGAACGTTCCGTGGGAAAGCTGCCTTACCCTCGGCGTTGACTTTACGTACGAATACGGCGATCATTATAAATCTCCGCGTGAGCTTGTCGGCATGCTTGTCAACATCGTTGCCAAAGGCGGCAACATGGCACTGAACGTCAGCCCACAGCCAGACGGCCGCATCCCGGTCGATGCCTGGGACAGCCTGAACGGTTTTGGCCAGTGGATGAAAACCTTCGGCGATGCTATCTACGGAACCCGCGTCTGCGCGCCGTACCAGAGCGGAACCCTTTCGTTCACACAGAAAGGTGATTCAGTCTATGTATTCCGGTTATATCCGACGGTACAGGAATCGGTAGAGGCAGAAATTTTCGTACCGTATACCGAGACGAAGATTTCGGAGATCTGTATGGTGGAAAACGGAGAAAATGTTGCATTCAAAGAAGTCGAAGGCGGCCTTTGTATGACCGTCCCGGCAGGATACAGACGAGGCTCCGCACCGATTGCGCTGGTGTTTGAGATGAAGAAAGAGCGGTAAATTTTTAATAATCGAAAAGGGCTGTACAGTGTGACTGTTCAGCCCTTTTCATAATTATTAAGATACCTTGGAAAAACCTGTTACTTTTTACAATTTAAAATTTGCTTTTCATTAGAGCGTGTCTGAAAAAGGCTTGATGTATCCCAAACAAAAGGGGGGCGATTTCAAATCGCGACTTATATGTTCTGTTCTCATTCTACTGTTTATCAGATTTTCCTTAATATTTATCTTATTTTTTTTGTATTTTTATCACCGATTCGGCAGATGGATTAATCTTCACCAAGATACCCTCTTCCAACTCCAGATAACCTTCCGTAAAATACAGACCTTCTCTCGCAGTCACTTTTGTTAATGTTCTTCCGTTTACGATAGCTTCTGTATTTTTCCAATGAATTCCCGCCAGCATTACATAAAGCTCTGCTGTTCTTCCTGAAATTTGGAGCTGTATAGTTTCGCCATTTTTTTCCATGCCACAACATGTTTTGGCACCGGATCTCTCATACAATGTTTCTTTTACGATACTGTCATTCTGCGGCACCACGGCCAAAATCATTTCGGTTTCCGATTCGCTCATACTTTCTCCAAGTTTCAGACTTTCATTCAGTCGAAGTGGAAGAAAACTTCCTTCTCGAACGTACACCGGTATTTTATCAATTGGCACCTCAACGCTCCTCTGCACCGGACCGGAAATTTCATCATTTAAATTCCACAGACTAATCCACCGTCCCTTAGGAAAATAAATTTCCCGCTCTTCTGTTTCGTCAGAAACCGGCGCAACCAGAAGATTTTCTCCGAAAAGATATTCGTCCCACACCTTTGTTGCTTCCTGATCTTCTGGATATATCATCGCAAGCGGACGCATCATCGGTATTCCCAATTTATGAGCTTCTGCTGCTACACTTACAATATATGGACGAAGATTTTCCCGCAGCCACGCATAATAACGATAAACTTTCACTGTAAAAGCATCGTATTCCCACGGCTCTCTCGGCTCCGTTCCATGGAAACGCATCAATGGACAAAATGCAGCATACTCTGTCCACCGGAGATATGTTTCCTGATCTGGGAATCCATCATAACCTCCCGCATCAACACCCCAGAATGGAAGTCCAGAAGCAGCTGCCGAAAGACCTCCCGCAATCGCATATTTCAGTCCCTGGAAGCTGGTCAGCTGATCCCCGCCGAACTGACACGCAAAGTGTTGAGATCCGGGTGCTGCACCTCTTGTATAAAGGACATGATCATCTCCATATTTTTGTTCAAATAACTCTCTATAGTTTTTCGCATACTGATAGGCATACGCGTTATGCATCTCATCGCCGTGTCTTCCATCATAAAAAACTGCCTCGTCCGGTACAACATCTCCAAAATCAACCATACTTCCACGAATACCTGCATCCAGACGATCCTTCCACTGTGCTGCCAGAAGTTCTTTCGCACGCGGATGAGAGAAATCGATATAAACCGGAAGTTTTTCTTCCTCATCATTTTCATTTCTTGTAATCGGAAGCTCCTCCTTCGGGCATTCCGGCAATAATTCCTGCGCCAATTCCTGCGTCATATTAGGGAACTGCCAGGAAAATACTTTGAATCCATGACGTTCTCCAAATGATACAACTTTGTATAATTCCTCTTTTTTATATTCTCCAAAAAAGGTAGCTCCTGCTCCTTCTGCATAAAAGCCGGAATGCGGAATATCGAGTTCATGGAACTTTTTCATTGCCGCCATCTGCTCCAGCGCAATATCCTGTAACGGACCGTTTCTCCATCTTCCGCCGCCACCGCCAGCCCATGGTTCAAATACCCATTCCGGTGGGAAAATCGGAAGCCCTGTGAGCGTTCCGTAAGCAGTCATCGCCTCACGCGGTGTTCCGCTCCAAATATAAAAATCAAAAACATCTCCAAGTGCTTCCACCGAAAGATAGTCTTGCACAGCATCTCCCACATCCATCCGCATCCGATATGAAGTATTTGCAAAAAAGCTGAAACCATCACTTGTGTGTACCAATGGAATGTTTTTATACGCCTGGTTTCCAATGGATGCAAGACATCCCTCACAAGCATCTCTCTGCCACAGTGCAACGGTTTTTCCATACTGGTTCACGCTGTCAAAACGTTCTCCAAATCCATAAATGGCACTGTTTTCCCGAATTGAAAATCGAATTCGCGAAGCCGAAACACTTTCCTTTTCAAATATAAACGAAATATTTTTCAGATTTGTGATTGCTTTTCTATCAATAGAAATTTCCAGTGTTTCTTTCTGGAGTATCATCTCATGCTCTTTGCTTCTGATTATATATGCATGCTCTGATTCTTCCACAGAAAATGCTTCCGGCTGTCCATCAAAGAAGCCTTTCTTTCCAGAGATCATTCGGAAACCACCGACCACAGGATAAATCATGAGCTCCCATGTTCTCTCTTTTGATTCAACACAAATCGTTACATGATCTTTTGTTTCCAGAACATGTCCAATTTCACTACATGATGTCCATTTTTCCAGATCCTGGTTTCCAAAGCTGTGATCCGCATACCACCATGCACTGCAAGTTCTTAAAAACGTAAGATAACGATCCAGCTCAGCAGCCGCTTCCTCCCATCGGTTTTCTCTTAACCGCTCATTCACTAAACGCTTTTCTACCCATGGATCCATAGGCTTCCATGGATTTGCAACTTCCTGGTTAAAGAAAAAGTCAAAACCCTCCAATGTCAGACTGTCCTGCCAGCGCTGTGCAATTCGGATTCTATCTATCAGATTTTCTCTCGTTGTTGGTTCCACACTCTTTTGTAGCTGATAAATTTCCCTCCGTTCTTCCGTACTAGTTTTTTCCAACACTCCTGGTCTCTGCCAGTGGCAAATTCCGGACGGCATGACAAATACAATGCCGTTCTCCGTTTTTGTTTCCCCCTTTTCTCCAAAAGATACCTCAAGAAAAGTCTCTGGATCATATTCAAATCGATCCGAATAATTCACATTCAGATCTAATGGTGTTGGGCAGAGAATTTCACTTGACTGATGTTTTTTTCGATAGACTTGAAGATCAAAAGCCTCCTCTTTCTCCGGCTTTCCACCAAAAAGCATCCACGGTATTGCAAATAAAGCGTACCATCTGTCCTGCAGAATATCTACTGTTACAGAATACTGCTCTTTCGAGATCGCCGTTTTTTCTCCCTGGTCTTTTCCCTCTCCCAGATATGCCTGATCTCCGCTAAGATATGTCATTCCTTTTTCTACAAAAGCACTGTTGCTGCCATCCCGTTTTGCTGTGAAAACCGCAAAATCTCTTCTTGAAAACTCTTTTCCTGAAAGTGCAACTTCTACTTGATCTTTTCGTTTTACTGTTAACTCTGTAACGGTATTTTCCTCTTTCAAGATATGATGAGCTTTTTCTTCCATGTTTTCAAACAAAACAAACAGTTTTTCTGCTGTATACAGAAACTTACATCTTGTTGGTGTAACAGAGGACGGATTTCCCCCCGCGCGGAAAAAATCCTGTATCGTAGCCGCTTCTCCCCACTCCACAGAATCATATCTCAGATTCTCTGTTTTCTGTTCTTTTCCCAGAACAATTGATGAAACCCCAAATTTCAGTTTCCCCATAAAGAACTCCTTTCCCGCAGTTTTTTCAACTGCAGATTTCTTCTATTATTTCTCCATTTTTTCTGCACACAATGTAAAAATTTCCCTTTGAAATCAAAATTGATCTAGCGTTTTCGACTGTAATCTCTACTGTGTCATCACTGTCATTTACAAAAATTTCTATTATCTCCGTTTCATTTTCACGCGCAAAACCATATACGCGTCCATCTGCCAAAACTGTTGTAAACGAACCGTTTCGTATGGCAGAATGTTTTTTTCGAAACTGAATCAGTCTCTGATAAAAACGGAAACTCTCTTTTTCTCCCGGATTTTCTTGCCACGTCATACACTTTCGACAGTCCGGATCATTTTCTCCGTCAATTCCTGCTTCGTCCCCATAATAAATGGACGGCGAACCCGGAAACATCATCTGCACAACAACACCAAGTTTAAAGGAATCTAACCGATGACTACAACTGTTGATAAAACGCTTGGTATCATGTGTGTCCAATGCATTAAACATAGCCATATTAGTTTCATCAGGATGTCGCGACAATGCAGTTTCCAACCGATGGCCAAATGTTTCGGCGTTAATACTCCGTTCTGCAAAAAAGTCCAGCATTGCCTGGCGGAAAGAATAATTCATAATACTGTCCATTTCACATCCGTTCAGCAGTCGTTTTCCCTCTGCCCATGTTTCACCAATCAGAACAAGTTCCGGGTTCAAGCGTTTGAGTCGATCTCTGATTTTGAGAACAAAATTCTCATCAATTTCATCAATCACATCAAAGCGATATCCATCCACTTGTACTTCCCGTACCCAGTATTCCAGTACATTCAAAAGATACTCCTGTACCTTCTCGTTTCCTGTATTCAGTTTTGGCATGCCAGCAAATCCAAAAAAACATTCATAACAGTCTGCCTCTTCCCTTACCGGAAAACGAGTAATATGATACCAGCTCTGATACTCTGATTTTTCTTGCTTTTTTAAAAGATCAGCAAATGCAAAAAAATCTGTTCCAGTATGATTAAACACAGCATCTAAAATAACCCTTATGTTTTTTTCATGTGCTTCTTTGACCAGAACTCGCAGATCTTCATTGATTCCAAAATGAGGATCTACTTTATAGTAATCCGTCGTATCGTATTTATGATTTGAAGGAGACGTAAACACCGGGTTCAAATAAATACATTCTACTCCAAGCTCTGCCAGATAGCTAAGCGATTTTCGGATTCCATCCAGATTTCCGCCCATAAAGTTGGAAGCTGTCGGTTTACTTCCCCACGCCACACAATCCTCCGGCGCATAAGACGGATTTCCTTTGCGGAAGCGCTCTGGAAATATCTGATAGTAAATCGTTCCTTGACTCCATTTGGGTGGCATATACTCTACAGTACACTTATTGGCATATGCATATTCGAAAAAGCCGGAATCCGGACATTTTTCAACTGTTCCCCACGCATTATACCAACGCGTATCCCCGTTTTTTCCCGTCACTCGAAAATAATATTGAAGATATCTCGCCGGCTTTTGAAAAGAAACCACTGCCGTATATACAACCGATGTTCCTAAATGGTACTGCTCTGACATTCTTTCTTCTTTCGTTGTTTCTTCTCTGTGATTCTTATGAAAATAAACCAACGTACACGTTTCTATGTCCCCACTCGCTGCCCGGAAAGAAAATCTCAGATGAAACCGATCCGGTGCATAAATTTCCGGGTACATCCCGCTGTGATAAAAAGCAGCCAGATTCATACTAACTCCTTTCCGAAAGTTTCAGTACCCGGCATCCATGTGGCGGAAGCATGGTATGAAAGCTCTTCATTTCTCCAAGATCTTCATGCATCCAAAGATCCCTGACATTGGCAGCTCTGCACAATAACACTTGTTTAAAATCAATCTCTACTTCTTTTTCTTCTGCATCTCTATTAAATACGGAAAGAATAATCTCTCCTGTTGCTTCTTTTCCAATCCAGATGGTACTGTCCGGATTTTTGGTATCCGTTGACAATGGGAAGGATAAAATTTCTTTTTTATTCAACGCAAGAAGTTCCTCATTCTGATAAATCCATGCCCGATCTTTGATCGTATCATACTGATCTGCGATATCCAGCGGCGCTCCCGCAATCAGTTCCAGCGATACAGCCGATTTGCACTCCTCATCATTTGCAAAGGTATTCAGGCGAAGCATATCCGCATCCATGATCATGTTGTGGTCAGCAAAAATTTTTGACCAGTAAATCAGGCCTTCAAATGCTGTCGTGCACTGAGACCAATAATCAAAATGCAGTCCTCTGTTTCGATCACTAAAAGTATCCCAGCCTCCCGTACCGGAGTCTTCGTTAATACGCGCCATCTGTCCCATGCCAAACTCATTCTCACCATTGTTTTTCAAATGCGGCATAACAAGACTGATCATTATCTGATCCCCTGCTGCTTCCTTGATCCATTCGAGAACTTTTCGGTAATTTGCTGATCCATGATTTCTGCCAATCTGCTTTCCTTTATCCATTCCATCTTCGTACCAGGAAAGAAAATCAATTCGTAAAAAAGCTACATGGCAGTCAATAAAATACTTTACATATCCTTGCACATACTCTTTTGCTCCAGAACGATCTACATCCACCCAATACAATGCTCGATCTTCTCCATTTGGATAAGAAAAACGATCCCCCGTTATTTTTTTCTCATTTTCTCCATTATAAACATACGACAAATCTGTAATTTCCCGCACCGGAATATTTGTTCCTTTGACCAAAATTTCTTTGTTCTTTACCGCTGCCGGGCTGATCCAGGTCGGATTGTAGTAAACGCCGAGAGCCATTCCTCTCTCATTCAGATAGTCTGCCCAATATTTCCAATCATGTTTCCATGAATCATGATGACGAGTTAGATATCCATTTTCATTGATGCAGAAAGAATCCTCGATCCATCCATCTGTGCATACCATCTCGTATCCATATGGAACAAATTCCTTTGCTACCCAATCAATATTTTCTTTGAACCGTTCTTCTGGCATAAAAGTATTTTCAGTAAACTGTTTCTCATAGGTACACCAGTAAAGGGGTCCTGTTCTTTTATCTAATTTCAATCTCATGTAAAAACCCTCCTGTTTTTTTACCTACGCTCAGAATCCTATTCCAAACGCAGATATATAACAGAAAACACCAATAATTTGTCCAATTCAAATGTAATTTCCTGTCTTTGATCATCCCCTAGTTTTACTTTATAATACACTTCTTCTGGCTCCTGAATTTCACCGTCCGGTGTCACAACGTATATTTGTTTCTTTTCTCCCGGAAGTTTTGCCTTCACTTTTATCTTTTCTACACGCTGTGGGAATTCCTCATGTGTTCTATTCCAGTTCATGTCCGAAATTCCCGTAAAATTCACACATCGTATTGAAAATTCTCGTCCTCTCTTATAAATTTGAATCCATACCTTTCCTGCTTCCGGATACGGTGACCAATCAACATTTTCGAATATAAATTCTGAGTTGATTCCTCCTGCATACTGCATCGTCAGATCCGTCCAACTTTCCGGAAATAAAAGTCCGCCGTACGCGGTAATAAAATCATAATATTTTTTCAATATTTTTCGGAACGAATGTTCCCCAATTCTGCAGTTGTCCGGATAATATGCCTCTGTCAGAACACTTCCTTCCTCGCCCAATAGAAGATGGTATCCGCCAGAAGCGAAAATTGTTGCCATTGCAAGCTGCGCTGTAGATCCCTTCAGATTTCTTTCTGGTTCTGTTTTAAACGGATTCAAATACGCTGCCAGAATCACCCTCTTCTCATCTTTTGTTTCCCGAGCATGCGCAATCAAACGATATAGATCTCTATAAGTATCATTCGGCGACCAGACCTCTATATAAATACAATCTTCGCGACTCTTTTTTACCGAATCTACCGGCCAGTTATTTACTGCATTAAAAATGAGTTGTTTTTCCGGGTATTTTTCTTTTGTTTCATTGATCAAATCACCAAAATCATCTGCCAGATCTCGAATGACATATTTTCCATTTTCCAGAATTAATGCCTCTTTCGGATCTCCGTATTGATCCATATGTACGCCATCAAAACCTTTTTCCAGCGCTTTTCCATATTCCTGTAAAATCCGTTTTCTCCACGCCGTTCCCCTGTGAATATCCATCAACCATATTTTGTCAATGAAAATCATTGGTTCTCCATTATCGTACCGATAGATACATTCCGGATGTTCTTCCTGAAATGATTCTGCACCGTAAACAGCGCCATATGCTATTGCCTTGGCACCGCAAGCGTGCACTCCTTCGATTTTTTTCGCAACAGCAGTCATCGAACCTTTTCTTCCCATGATATCTGTATAAATATCACTCTCCGGATAAAACTCATCATGGCGGTACATCCAGTCATAAAACTGAATCACATTCAAGTGCATTTCCCTGAAAAATTCCTGATACTCTTCTTTTTGTTTATCTTCCTCAGAAAAACTGCTAAGAAATCCATATCTTGGAGCTTCTGTCCAGCAATTCACAACATCAAATGCCGTGTAACAGCTCCCTAGTTTTTCAGTCTTTTGAAAGAATTCTATTTTTACCAGATATCCACCCGTTTTTTCTAAAATGCTTTCCGCAAGTGGAATATACACTCCTTGTTCCAGGGTACATTCCATTTTCAGATTTTCTCCCTGATACGTAAACAACGAAACTATCACGTGATTTGCTTTCGTCGGCCCTGTTTTTTTTATTTCCAGCCAGACTCTTTCCCCAATTTCATACTGCGTTTTATTAGGTATTACATAAAACCCTGTATTTTCCATCTTCCACCCTCTCTTTCCATGAAATGTTTCGTTTGTTTTTGAGAAAGCCCCATCTTCGAAATTAAACCGAAGACGGGACTTTTTCTCAAGAATCTTCGCGGGGATCACTTCGTCATTTTGATACTATTGTTCTTTGTGAATTACATGAATTTCTGTTTTTTCCAATTTCGGAACACTGACAATAACTGCTGTATCCTCTCTCCAATACCAACCGGAACCATAATTCAACGCATTCAAGGATGCACCTTCTGGAAGAGAAATCCCATTCAACTCCAGACTTTCTGGCTTTCTGTCAAAACCAAGGAGAACAATAAATTCTGTCTCAGATGCATGGCGAAGCATAAAGAAATCTTCACCCGTTTTGCCCAAAATATTGTATTCAATTTCTTTTCCATCTGCATACCGTTTGCCTGAAGTTTCATTTAAAGCTCGGCTCATAAGAACTGTATTCTTTTTTTCATATGTCATGCTTTGTCCAAGCTGCAATTCTCCATTCATAACAGACAGAATGCACGCTCCTTCCCGAATATAAACAGGAATTTTGTCAATTGGAACATCCACCTGAAAAATTCGGTTTCCACCAACCATCTTTCTGAAATCCAATAAATTGATCCATCTTCCTGATGGGAAATAAATTCTCCTCTTTTCCCCTTCTTGATGAACCGGAGCAACTAACAGATCTGAACCATAAAAATATTCATCTTCCCAATAGACAGCCTCTTTATCCTCAGGAAATACCATTGGCAACGGTCTCATCATTGGTATGCCTGTTTTATGTGCCTCTTCCGCTGTATGAACCGAATATTTCAGAAGATTTTCTCTTAGCCATGCATAAAATTTATAAACAGACACTGCATATCGACTGTAAACCCACGGCTCTCTTGGGGTCACTCCATGGAAACGCATAATCGGTGAGAAAGCTGCAAATTCCGTCCAACGGAGATACGTTTCTTCATCTGCAAATCCTGAATAACCTCCTGCATCAACACCCCAGAATGGAAAACCGGAAGCCGCCAGTGTCAGGCCTCCATTCATTGCATAAGTCAGACCTCTAAAACTTGAAAGCTGGTCCCCACCAAACTGGCAGGAATACTTTTGAACACCCGCTGCCGCAGATCTTGAAAACAGCACGTGATCCTCTCCTTTATATTTTTCAAAGAGTTTTCGATACGCTTTTGTATAATCCAGCGCGTATGCGTTGTGCATTTCATCTCCCGTACGACCATCGTAAAACACTGCTTCATCTGGAATAATTTCTCCGAAATCCACCATAGTTCCATCAAAACCTGCATCCATTCGATCATGCCATTGATTTTCCAGAAGTTCCTCTGCTCTTGGATGTGAAAAATCAATAGCACATGGAAGAACTTTTTCTCCATGATAATCCGGCGTTCTTGTAATTGGCAGATCTTCTTCCGCACAATTCGGGAGAAGTTCCTTTGCCTGCTCCATATCCAGATGTGAAAACTGCCAGGAAAAAACCCGCATCTTCTGTTGTTTTGTAAACGCAGCAATCTTATAAATTTCTTCTTTGTTGTAATGGTCTTCCCATTTCCAACCAGCACCCTCTGCATACAGGCCGGAATGTGGAATATCAAGATTTTTAAACTTCCGCACAACACCTTCCATCTCCTGGATTACATCGTGCGTCGGTCCGTCCATCCATCTGCCTACCCCACCGCCGGCCCACGGTTCAAACACCCACGCAGGCGGAAGCAGCGGTTTTCCGGTTAAGGCTGTATATTCCTCCATGTTTTCTAAGACGCTTCCCGTAAAAACATAAATATCTGCTTTGGGTCCTGCTGTTGTGATTCGAAGCCCTTTACTGACTCTTCCAATATCTGCTCTAATTCTGTAAAAACTGTTAATAAACAAAGAGTAACCTTTTGTAGAGTGTAAAAATGATACATTTTTGTAGGACTGATTTCCAATAGAACAATTACAACCTTCAAATGCATCTCTGTGCCACAAAGAAAGTACCCGACCTCTCTGGTTTACAGCATCAAATCGTTCGCCGAATCCATACACCATTTCTCTTTCCTGAAGTGGTTGGCACACATCGAAACCTTTGCTTCCTGCATAATCATAGAGCTTGAAGTTATCTGCATCCAATACAAATTTTTCATCTGCACAGATTTTCCAATCATCTCCCGCTGTAATCACAATCACAGAATGTGCTGTTTTGATCTGATATTCTCCCTCTATTTCTGAAAATGTATACGAAACTGCTTCGCTGTCAAAATCTCCTTTTTCTCTTGTATAAAAGCGAAAACCACGATTCTGTGGAATCAATACGGCATCGCAGGTGTTCAAACCATATTCGTACTTTAATACGATCTTATTCCCCTGATCTGAAACAGATTTCAGATGTGTGAATCCAATCCAGTTGTCTTCGTCTGCATCTCCAAGTGTGTGATCTGCATACCACCATGCCGTGAGCGTTCGGAAATAGCCAATCAAGACATCCAGTTCTCTGCAGGCTGTCGCAGTATCTCCTTTTCGAAGTGCTTCGTTGCAGAGACGTCTCTGTACCCAAGGATCCACTTTATCAAAAGAGTTTTCACATCTTGCATTTGGGAAGAAATCCATTCCTTCCAACATTAACACATCCTGCCATCTTTGTACGGTTATAATCCGATCTGGCAATTCATCCGGTGTTGTCGGTGTCAGCGATTTCTGCAAATGCATAATCTCAGCCCGCTCATTTATAGATGGCCATTCCAGTGTCGCCGGCCGCTGCCAATGCATCGTTCCATCCGGTAGGATCACGCAAGCACTGTTGGAATAGATAACCTGCGGTGTTCCTCCAGGTGTGCACTCAATAAAGCTTTCCGGATCAAAATCAAATCTGGACTCGTAATTTGCATTTAAATCCAACGGATTCAAAGCCAACACTTCACTGGTCTGATTCTTTTTCCGGTAAACCTGAAACTTAAAATATTTTTCCGGAAATCCACCGAACAGCTCCCATGGGATTCCAAACATGACACGCCAACAGTTTTTTTCTACAGCGATTTTGCATGTATATTTCCATGATGGGATTTCTGTTTTTACCGCATCATTTTTTTCGGTAAAGTAATCATTTAAAATTGCTTTATCGCCACCGAAATAGGTCATTCCCTTTTCCGTCCTGGCTCCCGCCTGTTTCTCTGTGTCTGCACAAAATACTGCGTAGTCTCGCTCTCCAAAATTTCCGCTGCTCAATGCAATTTCTATCTTATCTTTGCGAAGCATCCATTCTGTTTTCAGCACATTTTCATCAGACGGACGGGAAACCCTTGCCTCTTTTTCATAGCAAATCAGATACAGATACAGATTTTTCTGATCCCACATCATCCGTAGATTTGTACTTGAAACGGTCTCTCTTCCGCCTGCGCTGTAAAATGTATCCATCAACACCGCATGTTCCCATTCATCTAAATTCACAGGAATGGAAGGTACTACCGAAACCGGTGCACCAAGTTCAACTGCTGCAATACCAAACGACTGTTTTTTTCTAGTTGTAATCATACTTCACCTCCCGGCTGAAATTTTGCAGAGAATCCGATATTATCCTTTTATGGAACCGTCCGTAATGCCCTGCTGCATAAACTGTTTCTGAAAAATAACAAACAATACAATAATCGGAATAATAACAATAACACTGGCAGCAAACATCAGGCCATAGTTCGTCGTATACTGTCCACGGAACAGTTGCAGTGCAACGGAAAGTGTTCTCTTGTTTGTCGATTTTGTAAAGGTAAGAATATCAAATAGGTTCGACCAGTATCCATTAAACGCCAATACTGCCTGTGTTGCAATTGCCGGTTTACTTAACGGAATAATGCAATGTAACAAGGTCTGAAACCTGGTTGCACCATCAAGGTACATGGACTCTTCCAGCTCTTTCGGCACTGCTTCAAAAAAACCTCTATAGAAGAAGGTGTTTCCTGCCACACAAGTGCCTCCCCACAGCAGCCAAATTCCTTTATAGGTATCAATCAGTTTCAATCCGTTTAAAACAGTGTACTGGGAGATCATAGCCAGCTGTGCCGGAATCATCATTGTGAGCAACAGCAAGTTAAAAATAGGCTCCTTTCCTGGAAACTGGAATCGTGAGAAAGAATATGCCATCGTGATCGAAATTAACAGATTTACGATAAGGCCCACTACAGACACGTATAGTGTGTTGAAAAAGTACGTCTGAAAATGGTTTGCAGTCCACGCTTTTACATAGTTTTCCAGATAAAGTGGAAAATTCGGAAATAAAATTGGCTCGTTCGGCAAAACACCTTTTACCTTCATAAATGAAGTCGAAATCATTGACAAAAAAGGAAGAAGGCATATTGCTGTCAACGCTACTAAAATCACATGAATACAGATCTGACTAATTATTTTCTTTTTCTTCATTGCTGCTCTCCTCCTTAAAGATTTTCACCATAGCGAAGGAATTTCTTCAGTCCCATGGAAATAACAAATACAACAATACCCATGACAATACCACAAGCGGCCGCATACCCAAAATCGAAATAATTGAACGCCCTCCGGTAAATATAATCCATAACAACATCTGTTGTTCCGAGCGGATCTCCTTTTGTCAACAGGAACACCTGAATAAAGATATTCATTGCACCGTTAATCAGATTAATCAGTAGATAAAGCGTAGTTCCTCTTAATCCAGGAAGTGTAACGTGGAAGAATTTCTGAACCGCATTGGCTCCATCCATCGTTGCAGCTTCATACTGATCTGATGGGATTCCAAGAAGACCGGCGGTGTAAATGATCATAACCCAGCCATAGCCCTTCCAGATTGAGCAGATCCAGATAACAAAGTTTCCTGTCCATGTATTCTTCAACCATGCTACCGGCTCTTTTAAGATTCCGATGGTAGTCAGACAGTAGTTTACAAGACTTCCTTCATCCGGTTGGAAAATATAATCAATGATATTACAGAAAACAACCCAGTCACAAATAACTGCAATATATAAGAGTACTTTATATACATTTTTTCCTGTTTTCAGGTTATGAATCAAAACAGCAACGATCAGGCCAAGAACCAACTGTCCTGGCACAGTAACCAGAACTGCTAAAATATTATTTCGAAATGCAATCCAGAAAAAATAGGCATCAGATCCTTTTGTTGAAATATCTTTGAACATTTTAGCAAAATTACTTATTCCAACAAATGTATTTTCCGAACCTGGCATAATGCTATAATTTGTTAGTGCAATATAAATATTCTTAATTTGTGGATATAATACAAAGACAATAAATAAGGTCATTCCCACTGCAAGGAAGGGCAAAACGGCCAACCATTGTTTCAGACCTTTGGAAAATCTTTCTGATAAAGGTTTTTTCATAACAGATACCTTTCCGGGCTGCTTTTTATCGCCCTATAAACAATTTCCACAGGCAAGAAAGCCTGTGGAAATTTGTTTCATCTTTCTTGAATTATGATGCCTCACCTGCAAGCAATGCATCCAGTTCCGGAGCAATCTTATCGAGTGCGGACTGTGCCGTATCCTCATGAAGAACTGCGCTCTGGAATGCTACAGAGAGTTTATCTGAAATTTTCTCCCATGCCGGAGATGGGGTACGGGATACAGCTCCCTCAAGCTGTTCAATATACGTACTCATATTCGGTACTGCTTGTACTTCTTCAGATTCGGCAATTGTTTTTACAGTCGGGATCAGATGTCCACCGCCTACAGCCTGTGCTGTCTGAGAGAATTCACTCATTAAGAACATTGCAAATACCCAGGATGCTTCTTTCTTATCGCTACTCTCAAACATAACCAGATCCTCGCCACCGTTAACGGTAAGAGATCCGGCTTTACCAGCCGGCAGAAGTCCTACTTCTACTTTTGCCAGATTTTCTTCATCATCATTTGTGAAGAACCATGGACCCTGATAACTAAACAGATAATTTCCATCGTAAAGACCATTTGCTGCATCCGGCTTTCCACCTGTGAAGCAAGGTCCAATAATTCCTTCATCATACCACTCAACGATAGTCTCCAGTGCCTTTACACTATCTTCACTGTTGACATAACCAGATGCTTTCGTATAGTCCTCATTGGTATAAACGCCGCCCAGAGAATGAAACAATGGAGCCATAGCCCAAGAGTTTGCCCCCTCGCATGCGATCAGATACTGATCTGAGCCAAGCTTGTCCTTCAATGCAACAACTTCATCGTAAGTTGTCGGAATACTGTCAATATTCAGTTCCTCCATCATGGTCTTACTGTAAACGCCTGACAGACAGTTTGTGTTCAATGGCAATCCATAATATTTTCCATTGTAATAATTAGTACTCAGCGGTCCTTCGTACAGATTATCTTTCAGATCTGCAAATCCTTCCAGATCATCAACTGCTGCAAGTGCTCCCATCTCAGCAAGTTCTGGAACCCAGATAATATCCATTCGCATCAGATCCGGGCCTGTTCCACTGGAAAGGCTGGTAATAATCTGTTGCATCAATCCATCGTATGGCATTCTTACAGCATCAACATGAATATTTGGATACTGTTTTTCAAATTCAGGAATAATGGTATCTACAAGAACCTCTTCCTCTGAATCACCATGTGTATGCCAATAGGTAATCGTTACATCGTCTCCATCGTACTGGATACCTGAACCAGAAGTATCTGAGCCTGCGTTGGATGCTTCAGATGCGCTGGCACTGGCACTACCATTGTTAGAAGAACTCTTCGTATCCCCACTTTTGGAATTGCTTCCACATCCAAAAAGCACGGATGCTGCAAGGATTGCTGATAGTGAAACTGCTAATGTTTTTCTTTTCATTTCTTTTCCTCCTTTAGAAAAGTTCGTTTTTGTTATAATCTATTTTTATACTTTTTCTTATCTTTTCTCAAGACGCTTTCTTATCTAATCTATACAGTATTTTTACTTTATATCACTTTTTTATAGACTTTTTAACGAATTTCGATTAATATGTTATTGTGCAATCTTTATGGTATGTGATCATTTTTCCTTTTTTATTCATGGTTAATCTACAATTCAAAAGAGGGCAACGCATATGGAAATTATCGAATATGAACCAATCAATTTGTATGACGGACGCTTTTGCAAGGTATTTCATTCTGACTGGATTCAGTTAGAAAAACCTAAAGATGTAAATTCAGCACCGCATTTTCACTGGCATAACAGTTTTGAATTTAACTGTTCTATTTCGGGAACACTGCGCTGTGAAATCGGCTCTACTATGACTTATGCAAAAGATAATGATTTTCTTTTTGTGAACCCAAATGTTATTCATAAGTCACTTGAAATTTCTGCCTCCTTTCTAGGATTTGCAGTGCTTGTTCCTGTCTCTATCATACAGCTTTTTTTTAACCCGGATAGTAAAAACTACCCTATTATAGAACAGGATGTTGTGAACAGACATCGGAAAAAAATCATAGAACTTCTTATGGATATCTACCGATATTCACGATCCGAAAAACCGGTTGATCTCCTTGGGATGAATGCCTGTGTTCTCCAAATTTTTCATATCCTTCTCTCTGAAAGCATGGCTGCTCCGACTTGTACTACCCCCCCCCCCGATCCAAATTAGAGGATTCGATTTCTTTTACCGAATATCTGGCAGCACATTATAGAGAACATATCACTCTGGAAAGTGTTTCCGAACATTTTGGCTTCAATCCGACCTATTTTTCCAGAATATTTGCCAAAAAAACAGGTCGCAATTTTAATGTCTATCTTTCTTCGCTCCGATTAGACCATGCGACCCACCTCCTTGAAACTACGACTTCTTCTATTCCTGATATTTCAGAAGAAAGTGGTTTTTCCAGTTCTCGCGCTTTTATCGAGATGTTTAAAAAAGTGAACAAACTCACGCCAAAACAATATAGGGATCAATGCAGCGAGCACCAAAAAGGTTCATCCCTTTAATAACTAATTTTTTCCTTCTTTTGACATACAGGCATGCAGTTCTTCCAATACTGTACAGACGTTTATCCGTATCCTAGTGGCTTTTATGTTAATCATTGATATGCCTAACGTCAAAACAGCTCAAGTGCATTTCTGCACCTGAGCTGTTTTTCTGCTTTTTTAATATAATTGTATCATGCAAGCGGCCTTACGGTTCCTTCTGTAATTCCATTTTCATTAAACGCATCGACTCTCACATATACCGTTTCGCCATAAATCAAATCCTTTTCAAAATCTTTCATGTCTCTTTTCTCCTATGCTTGTATAATGTTCTCAGAAACAAGGTGGTCACTACTGTTTCCAATACTGATACGCAGTTTCATTCCGCTGCTGACGGTTTCCATGTTTTTGCCATAATATGAGAATTCTTCCTGGTCAATAAAGAAATCTACATCCTTCTTTTCTCCCGGATCCAGAAAGACTTTCTGAAAACGGACAAGCTCTTTCATCGGACGCACCACAGATGCATGTAATGTTTCGTAATAACACTGAACGACCTCTGCCCCCGCAATATTGCCTGTATTACTTACCTTACAATGTACATGCACTCTTTTGTCCTGTTCCATCCGAACTTCAACATCCGAAACATCAAACTCTGTATAGGATAATCCAAAACCAAATGGATATAATGGTGTATTGGGAATATCCATATATCTGCTGGTGAAACGGTTCTCCAGGTTATCTGCAGTAAGCACATGCCCGGTTTTTACATCCCAGTAGCTTATGGGCACCTGTCCCACACACCATGGGATACTCACAGATAATTTGCCGGAAGGGTTTATTCTGCCATACACAAGATCTATGATTGCTTCAGCTCCCATAGTGCCGGGTCTCCATGCCATAATGACAGCCTTGGATTTTTCTGATATCCTCCGCAGGTCCAATGGTCTTCCTGTAATTACCACAGTCACAATATTACTTGTACGTTCTGCTATTTTTTCAAATAACACCTGCTGTTCTTCCGGCAAAGTCAGAAATGCCCTGCTGGCAGCCTCTCCTGACTGGGACTCATGTTCACCCAGTACACATACAACCGTATCTTCATGGGTTATCGTTTCCAGCCACTGCTCATCCCTTGGCTTGTCAGACAATTCCTGTTCCACCTGCCATACCTTACACTCTTCATCAGAAAGAATATTGCATCCTGTAATACATTCTGCTTCTATCTGCTTTTTTTGTAAAATATCTTCTATTGTTTCAACTGCCTCATGTTCTCCAAAAATTGACCAGCGGCTTAAGAATTCTCTTGATGCTGTATAAGGACCTGCCCAGATAACTTTCTTCTTCATGCTTAATGGCAGCAGCTTTTCATTTTTCAAAAGGACACAGCTTTCGCCAGCCAGCTGATATGCCTTTTCCCGGTTATGCAGAGTCAGTTTTCCACTCTTTCCAAGACCTGCAAACGGATTTTCAAAAAGCCCCAGCTGATTTTTCATCATCAGGACCCGGAATGCACTTTCATCAACAAACGCTTTCGAGATTTTTCCGCTTTCTACCAGTTTTTCCAGACACAGCATATAAGCAGGACTCATCATATCAATGTCTACACCGGCTTCGGAAGCCTGAATTGCTGCTTCTTCCATATCAGCTGCCACTCCCTGTTCTTCCAGCTGACCTATGGAGCCCCAATCTGAAATTACAGTTCCCTCAAATCCTTCCTTATCCCGCAGAAGCCCTTTAAGAAGTTCCTTATTTCCGCTTATCGGTTTACGGTCAATAGCATTAAAAGCTGTCATGACCATAGCAGGCTTTGCTTTTAATGCCATACGGAAAGGTTTTACATACTGTTCCAGAAATGTCCGCTGGGATATTTCAACATCATTATATTCCCTTCCTGCATTCACTGCCCCATAACCCGCAAAATGCTTCAGGCATGCTGCTATTCCGGCATCATCTTTCTGCTGATAGCCATCTACCATTGCTTTTCCCATGATCCCATTTACATATGGATCTTCTCCAAAAGATTCCATCATCCTTCCCCATCTGGGATCTCTTGAAACATCAATCATAGGAGAAAATGTTGCTCTGAGCCCTTCTGAAGATGCCTCCAAGGCAGCTATAGAAGCCGCCTCAGACACCAGTTCCGGATGAAATGAACACGCCTGCCCCAACGGAATCGGAAAAATCGTCCGACATCCATGGATAACATCTGTCATAAAGAGAAGCGGAATATGATGGGGATGCTGTTCCATATATCTGCTCTGAATATCATAAATTTTATCTTTACCGATCACTCCAAGCACTGAACCGGCATATTGAATGATCCATTCCGGTGGTAACTGTTCGCCAACAACACCGGTGAGTACTGCCTCTTTATCGAAGTATACACCGGTGAGCTGCACCATCTGTCCTATTTTTTCCTGTAATGACATTTCTGACAGCAATTGCTGTAATTCATGTATTTCCATAAATACTCCTAATACTCCTTATGTTCAATCCGTTTATTTCTAATGTTCATTTCTCCAAAGAGCACCTGAGCTGTTTTTCTGCTTTTCTGTTTTTCTGCTTTTTCAATATAATTGTATCATGCAAGCGGCCTTACGGTTCCTTCCGTAATTCCATTTTCATTAAACGCGTCGACTCTCACATATACCGTTTCGCCTTCGACCAGCGCGCCAATATTCTGCTCCGGCATAAAAGTCATGCAGCTGTGATACAGCTTGTCCGAAGCAAAACCCCAGAGGACGTTGTATCCGACAGCGTCTGTCTGTGGCTCGATGGTGATGCGCATATCCATGGTTCCGGTTCGCTCTGCCTGATACTGCGGTGCGGATGGTTTTTCGCCGTTGCCGAGTCCGAAGACACGAAAGCCGGAGATGCATGGATTCTGATGGTACGGTACTTCAAAAACAGTAAGTTTCAGATAGCGGATCTGTACACCCTCTTCTTTTACGACGAAATCGTGTGGCAGATTAGTTTCTGCGTCTGTTTTGTCTGCCAGGGCAAAATAGTTTGTTCCATCGGCGGATGCCTCAAGCAGCCATCTGGTCTTATGCTGGCTCGGGTCGATATATCGTTCGCCCTGACGCTCGCCCGGCAGGGGTACATCGATTTTATCATCCGCAAAATTGATCTGCACGGCGCGGACATCTTTTACCTCACCAAGATCCATCGAAATCCACTCACCCGGCTGATTTCCGGCGGCACGCCACCAGGTCTGGATATTTTCATCTGCCGCAAACGACGGTTCTCTGCCTTCTTCAGAGGACGATGCAGTCATTGCTTTCTGATAGCTTAAGAGATACCACTCCGGTTTTGCCCATGGGTCTTCTTTTGCCTGTTCCACTGCCATCGGCCAGTCGCCGAACTGCTGATTGCAGAACAGGACACCATCTTTGTCAAAGCCTGCCCGCCAGATACCAACGCGACGCTCCATATCGTGGTTTTTGCTGATCTGCATTGTCGCGGTATGCCACCAGTTTCCATAGCGGTCTTCCATCGTCGAACCGTGGCCGGCTCCGCGCAGGAATCCGCCCGGTTTATAGGAATATGGATTGTTCTTTGCCAGACGGAACGGGCCAAGCGGGGAATCACTCTCGTAAACACCGTCACCGTAAACGTTGTATTCCGTTCCCGGGCCGGCATACTGGAGGTAATAGGTTCCGTCATGCTTCGTCATCCATGCGCCCTCGATGAACGGTCTCTGACTGAACATAATTTTGGCAAACCCGATCTGCTCCTCCGTCAGATGATCCGCATCTTTTCCCTGTGCTTTCAGAAATTCTTTGAATTTTTCAACAGCTTCTTCTTCACTCAGCGGCATTTTGGAATGATTTTCTCCGACGCGCTCGTATCCGATTTTTTCCGGCTGACCGTAGATCAGTTCTTTTCTCTCGGTCTTTGGAACCATCGTCTCCGGGTCAAGCTCCACACCCCAGATCGGAGTCACGTTATTGCATCCCCAGTAAAAATAGAGCTTTCCGTCATCATCAAGAAACAGGTTCGGATCCCAGAAATCGAAGGTTCCCGGAATACGCTCAAACGGACCGTTTAAGATATCTTTCGTACGGTAAAAATCGCAGATCGTGCCACGACGGGATGCGCTGAAATACACGTAATCGCCGACCACGCGCACATCCGGCGCATAGTCATACAGCGGCAGGCTGTCCGGCAGCCGGTGGCTCTCCCAGTGCACCATATCCTCCGAAACCCAGACACTCAACGTCATGGACGCAAAAATATAATATTTTCCCTGAAATAAAATCATCGACGGATCGGCGGCCTCGCGGGAAATCTTGTCCTCGCCGCTTCTCATATCCTCGATAAACTGGTAACGGTAGTCCATGTTTAATGGATTGCAGTAATACTGTTTCTTCATGTTTCCTCTTTTCCGGATTGTGCGTAAAAACCCCTGCAACATGCTTTCGCACATCCTGTCTTTGTCTTATAAAAAAATTTTAGCATACTCCGGGATGAAAAAAAATGTTCTGATTTGACTTTTTACTTTTAGAAAACTGACTTTCACTTGATTTTGTATATGTTCCTTCACATGTTTTTCCTGTTCTTTCTCTCGTTCTTCATGCTTTTTGAACATACCCTTCTTTTTGCATCAAGTATTGGACAAATCTGTATTCCGATTTTACAATGGAAGTATCTTAGAAAAGCACGAAATCATGTACTCTGGGAGTACATCATCGCACAGGGAGATTTTTTCATGGAATACACAAAACTTGGAAATTCGGATTTAAAGGTATCGAGAATCTGTATGGGATGTATGGGATTTGGAAATGCAAAAAGCGGCATACATTCCTGGACACTGGACGAGGAGCATTCCCGCGCGATTTTAAAACGCGGTCTGGAACTTGGTGTAAACTTTTTTGATACCGCTGCCGGTTATCAGAGCGGCACCAGCGAGCAGTATCTGGGACGCGCGCTGAACGATTTTGCAAAACGTGATGAAGTCGTTGTCGCAACAAAATTTTTCCCGCGCAGCCCGCAGGAAATTGCAGACGGGGTGAGCGGAAAAGATCATATTTTAGGTCTTCTCGATCGCAGCCTTACGAATCTTGGCATGGACTATGTTGACCTTTATATCTGCCATATGTGGGACTATCACACACCGGTAGAAGAAATGATGGAGGCATTAAATTCAGCTGTCGTTGCAGGAAAGGTACGCGCCATCGGTATTTCTAACTGCTTCGCATGGCAGCTGGCAAAAGCAAATTATATTGCGGATAAGAACGGCTGGGCCAAATTTGTTTCGATTCAGGGACATTACAATCTGCTATTCCGCGAGGAGGAACGCGAGATGGTTCCGTTCTGCAAGGATCAGAATATTGCACTGACACCGTACAGCCCGCTGGCTTCCGGCCGCCTGGCAAAAAAACCGTCGGAGCTTTCCAAACGGCTGCAGGAAGATACGTACGCAAAAGGAAAGTATGATGCGACGAAAGAAAAAGACGCCATCATTATCGACCGCGTCGGTGAACTTGCAAAGAAGAAGGGGCTGACGAGAATCCAGATTTCGCTCGGATGGCTGCTCACAAAAGTAACTGCTCCGGTTGTCGGGGCGACAAAGGTATCGCATATTGAAGAGGGCGTCAAAGCCATCGGTGTACAGCTGACACCGGATGAGACTGCTTATCTCGAAGAGCCATATGTCCCGCATGCACTGGTCGGCGTAATGCGCGAGAACCCTTGATAAAAAGTAACTGCTCCGTATCTTCACCGTTATGAGTCAGGCGGATATTACGGATGCTTCACGAGAGAAACACAGACGAAGAAGACTTTATGCAGGAAGCAGAAAGCGCAGTTTCTTCTACCCTGGAGCCTTGTTCGATTCGATATTGTATTGCTCTGATGAAGGAATTGAAAATGGAGCTTCAAAAAACTGCATTTGCACAGATAAGCGATTGTGTGCTTGCCCTTTCTATACCGGAAATTATAACGCAGAAAAATGTACGGACCGCCATGGAAAAAGCAGGCTTTCATGTAATAAGGGTTATGACTGCGACAGATGCTTGTGCCCTTTCAAAAGCACAAGATATGAAACATGACCAGCAATTTGGGGTTCGTGTGATTTCAAATTGTAAAAAGCAAAATCTGCTGGCAGAATTTTCAGCATGGACAGATCAAACTAATATGCTGGAAGGATTGGAATATACCATCGGAGAGAATACTCCAGAAATGATTCCAAATATGACGTACTATTATCTAAGTGATACGAAATCGAGAGAAACACTGGGTCAGGAAACAATCGGATACGAGGATCTTTCCGTTGTGGCCGCGGATAGAACTGCAGCCCAGGGAGCCAGACTTACCAATCCTACCGCGAAGCCTATTACCATGCTTGTACTTTTCCCATGGACCGCCGGAATTGAAATTTCAACCATCCAATGGGGAAAGGAATGCATTCCATTAACCTGGCTTAACGAAGAACGACACATGATTCCCATGCGAACAGATGGTTTCGACATTTTGCTGGATTCCGGAATCAAAGGAAAAGGTCTGAACCTGTATCTGAAATCAAAGGATTCTAAAAGGAAAGTCAGAACCTAGAAAATGGAGGAGATCTGTCCTGAATTTCCAAAGGATGCAAGCCGGCTGAAAGCATGGATCGAGGTTGGAATGGAATGCGGCGATTTTACCCTGATACTGCAATCAGGAGAGAATCTTGCAAAGATAGATTTGAGTCAATTCACAGAAGAAAAGCCGAAACGCTTCCCGATAAATACCGTTTTCGTACCGGAACAGCTTCTCGCAAATGTACTTCAGGCCGGAAAAGAGTTTTGCCTGGGGGCGGAAAATCTGAACCCCACAACGAAGGCTTCTGCAATTGGAAAGAGAATCCAGATGATCGCCAGACAGACACAAGAAGTATTTGCAGACTGTCATGACGGAGATACAAATATCCGAGTCAGCACATGGATTGAAAAGCTGCTGGCTGTAAAAGACAATCTCGAATATGGAATTGTCAGTTCGGAACGAACGACGAATCGCTGGGCCTATATGGATGAAAAGCTTCTTATGATGGATTTCCGTACAGCTTTGGCGCAGAATTTATATCAGCTGAATGTCTTACCGATGGAAGCAAATGGTACAATATTTGATCCTCATATCCATGATGCAGTGCACATCGAAGAAACCGACCGGGTGGAAGAAGACAGAGTTGTCGAGGAAATACAGAAAGGCTACTTCTTCGGAGAAAAACTGTATCGACCGACAAAGGTTATTGTTTCTAAAAATTCCTGTCAAAAGTAATGCTCTGTCATATGTGTCTTGATATATACGAATCAATTTCTCAAACGCACAGATCATTAACCGATATATAAATTAAGGGTGAAGAGGAGCCTGTTTTTAAAGCTCCTCATCACCCTTGACAAACCCTAAAAGAATTTAACCGAATCAACCAAGTCCTGATAAGCGGTGAAGCAGCTATTCAGTTATGAGCAAGTAACGAAGCGGATTGCGAATATCCGCTTTAGCTTTACAGACTGTTCCACAGTACTCCGGAAAATCTGTTTCTTGCAACTCTCACTCCACAGGGCTGATTTTTTATGTCATTTCTGTATTTTTCCCTTCCATTTCTGTATTGTTTTTATGAAGACATGCTCTTTTTGCTTTTCATCTTCCTGTGCCTCATACTTAGATAATAAGGAATTAAGTTCCCTGTCCCATACCGAATAAAATCGAACGGTGTTTACTTCTTCCTGTATCGTTTTGATTTGTTTTTGATCTTGTCTCGAAAGACTCCGCATTCGTTTTTCTAGTTCCTTTTTGTAAATAGAAACCCCTTGCGGAAATCTTATATTGCTTGCCTCTCTTCTATCTTCTAACTCTATTCCTTTTCCTGATAAAACTTCTTCACTGTATAGCATTTGTAAAAAGGAGACTGCTTTTAAAGGTTGCTTTGTGTTCTTATTAATTCCTGCATAAAGTGTAACATTTGCAGTGAATCCGCCTTCCTGATTCGGCATTGCAAATACCGTATGAACTGTTTTTTCACCTCCAAGTTCTTCCAAATCATTTAGACTTACTACTCCTGTATCTTTTATTTTCCAGTTTAAAGCTAATGATCTTGTTTTTAATGCTACTGTTTCATCCAAAACTTTTTTTATCTGCTCTTCCGAATATAGAAGTGTTTTTTTCTTATAATCAACTACCTCACTAAATGTATCAAAAAATTGAACCCCACTTCTTTGCCCTACAATCTGTTGAATTGCTTTTTCTTTTTGTCTGGCTAATTCCAGCCAATTTCTTGATATTTCTGTATTTTCCGGTAAATCCTGTGTTGTAAATGCATATAGAAAATAATCGTATGTCATAGGAATCAGTATTTGTTCCTCATTAGCCATACCTGCAGACAAAATCTTCTCTTCTAAAATATCTATATCAAAATATTTCATGTATGGTTTCAACGAAAGAAAGGTTCCCTGATACATTTCTTTTTTGGGGTCCTCAAAAACAACTGCTCTTTGCTCACTCCAGGTCGGATTCGGCCCTTCTGCCAAAAATACATCCGGCCCTTCTCCTGTCGTAATTTCATTCTGGATCTCCTGTACTTTTTCTTCCGAAGCCTGTTGCCCTGATGGGATTACCATTAGTTCCACTCCATTATTTTTATATATTTTCTTCCAGGCTGCCACTATTTGAAGTACCGTTTTTTTATTTTCTTCATCAACACAAATTTTTAATGGCATTTCCGTTTTCTCAATTTCAATCTTGGCTTGTGTATCTGCATATACCGTTTCTGCATTTAAGCTCCCACTGACTAATGTGATGTTAATCAGAATCAAACCAAAAATTTCTTTCAACCTTTTTCCCATCATTATGCTACCCCCTATGTTTCTATATAGCACAAGGCTATTGCATGACTTCTGTTTTTTTACATATCATACAACAGCCTTGTGTTTTAACCATTAATTATCATATCCGTGACAAATTGTTCTTGTTTCTTTCACATTAGCAGTATTTCCTGCGTTACAATTTAAACATTTTGTAGTTTTTATTCCTGTTCTATACTGCTTCAAATCAGTTCCCCATGCGTGACCATGAGTACATGTAACTGTACCACTGCTTATCCAGCTTCCCCATACGGTTGACGATGTTATTCTTCCTCCACATCTCGGGCAAACTGCAGCATACGGCATAATTTCTTCATACGCAAAAATATTCTTACTTTCGATAACATCCGCTTTTGTTACATTGGCAGAAAATGTACTGGCCAACATTAAGGTCATTAGAAAAATGGAAATTTTTTTCTTTACCGCTTTCATACTTTTCTCCTTAAAAATTTATTATACCTGTCAACGTACGTTCTACATTTGTATAACAAAAAATACCATACTTCCTACTTTTTGTCAATCTTTTTTCTACATTTGTCTAATTAATCATTATACCCATGGCAGACTATTTTTTCTTGCCTGATCTTTATCTCAAAAAAATTTCCACATTCATTACACCTGATTTTTTCTACTCCATATCTGGCTTTCTGTAAGTCATCTCCCCATGCATATTGATGTGTACATACTACATTTTTTTCATTTTCCCATGCATTCCAAACCACTTCTCCTTGTACCGCAGCTTTGCATTTGGGACAATTTTCTATATGCGATGATGACCATATTTGTCGCGCTATTTGCATTTCCGAAAAACTCAAAATAATTATTCCAAAAAGAAAAACAGTGACGTATATTCGAAGTTTTTTTCTTGCTAAAAACACATTGTAAAATCGTTCTTTCAGTATCTCTGTTTCTGATACCATTGAAACAACTCCAGACAATTCTTTTTTCGTTTGTTTTGAAGCCACTTTTAAAATAACATTGCAATAATCTTTCCGTTGCGTCAGATTCATATGTTTTGTAACAGTCTCATCACAGACACATTCGATATCTATATTTGCCATTTTTTGCACCCACAGCATTGGGATACAAAACCAATAAACATCCCTTATAATTTGAAGAAACCTTTTATACCATAAATCGTGTTTTTTCTGATGTGTCAATTCATGTAAAAAAATCAAATACCATTCTTCATAGGAGTAATTTTCCGTTTCCAGCATTTCTTGTGGAATCAATACTTTTGTATTTCGTACACCAAACAACATAGGAGAATAAAAATCTTGATTTTCACAGACCCATATTTCTGTTTTTTTTATTTTACAAACTTCGCTTGCTTTTTTTAGAGCTTCTAATACGGAATTTTTTTGCATCTTTTTACATTCTGCAAATATTCTTTTTTTCCATATTCTATATTGTATTGCGTGAAACAAAAGACATAAAATCATCCCTGCAATCCATATATACAGCAAAAATTTTTCGCCTGACATCCACCTTCGAATTGAAACGTTTCCCATTTTCGTCATGATCGCGGTCTTTTGATTTTGTTCCCCGATATAATATGCCGGCATAGAAATCATAAAAGGATGTTGCCGAAATTTCTCTGTCACACTCCAAAATGGAAAGCACATTTTAAGTGTCAGAAGTATCCAGACTATCTTTCTCCAGTAATGACCGAGCCTTTTCCCCATTATTTTTTGTACAACATATGCCATAAATGCGACTATGCCTATTGAAAGATTCCACTTTATGATAAATGCCATCTGTAACTATATCCTCTACACCACTTTTTCTATTTTTGTCTGTCAATAAATTCCTGCAATTGCTTAACCTCTTTTGAGCTAAGTTTTTCTCCATCATACAGTGCCGATGCGAATTTTGCTAATGACCCTTGAAACATTTTATCTAACATGTTTTTTCCAACCGTGCCTATATAATTTTCTTTTTCTACTAATGGTACATAAAGATTTGATTTCCCGTTCCTCACTTTTTGAATAAATCCTTTTTTTTCCAAACGAGTAAGCAATGTTAAAATGGTACTCGGTGCAACATTTTTCTCTACATTCAACTTTTCTTCAACTTGAAATCGACTGACAGGTTCCTCATATTCCCATATAATCATCATAATTTCCTGTTCTGATTCTGGTAATTTTTTCATTTCTACTCTCCGCTTTTCTCTACTTTGATCAGATTATAGCATATTTTCCAGAAAATTGTTGCACTTTTTGGGACTGTTTTCCGCCTTCCGAAGCTAGTACATCGTTTTCGAAATAACTATACCACTCACTTGTCTGCAAATCTGATTGCACAGGCATAAAAGCCTCGGCGTAGCCCGCTACGCCTACATTTTTATACCTGCACACTCGAATCTGCATCCTGCGTGATTGGTATAGTTATTTACAAAACGATGTACTAGATTCTAGCATGATTCTTGATTTTTTCTTCCGTTTCGCATAGCTTTGAATGCACTTCAAAAGCACCGGCCAAATGGTCGGTGCTTAAATAATGGTTTCATCAAAAATGGTTCATCCTATACCACACATAAATATGCAAAATATCCTGCATAGCATAAAAGCATAACGACACCACACGTTTTCCGTAATTCCCTGTTCTTGTACGTCCCAATCCATAAAACCAGACCTGCCAGAATTGCGATTCCTGTGTCTACAATAAATTTAGTTTCAAATGGCACAGGACAGATCAGTGCGGCTGTTCCAATTACAAATAAAATGTTAAAAATATTGCTTCCGACAATATTTCCGATTGCAATCCCTGCATTTCCTCTTTTTGCCGCTGTCACAGATGTTACCAGCTCTGGAAGAGATGTTCCGAGAGCAACAATCGTCAGTCCGATAAAACGCTCACTCATTCCAAAGTATCGTGCAATCTCGGTTGCCCCGCTGACGGCAAAATCACTTCCTTTTACAACCAGGACGCCGCCTACCACCATCAAAAGAAGACATTTCCAGACAGGATAATTTTTCGCTTCCTCCTCTTCCGGATTTTCCCCTTTTTTTGACATTACAAATAAATATCCAAGATATACAAGAAACAGTACCCATAAGACTATGCCCTCGGCAAACGTTACTTTTCCTCCTGTCATTCCGCATATCATTAAAACTACCGTAACAAACATCATAAACGGTATTTCATAAAACAAGGTAGACCTTTGTATTGCCACATTTGTTATCAATGCCGTAAGTCCGAGAATAATAAAAATATTCAAGATATTACTTCCAACCACATTTCCTATCGTAATTCCTGCGTTCTGCTGCATCGCTGCAGTAATACTCACAGCAGCCTCCGGCATACTCGTTCCCATTGCAACAATGGTAAGTCCGATAATCAGCTGGGGAATTCCAAACTTTCTTGCTATGCTTGCAGACCCTTCCACAAACCAGTCTGCTCCTTTTACCAGAAAAAGGAAACCCACTATCAAAATCCCTGCCTGTAACATCATACGTATCTTCCTCTCTTTCTTTTGCATTCTTTGCAGCAGGTGTTATAGGCATAAAAAAAGAGACTCCTACTGCATCTACAGTAAAAGTCTCGCTATTTAATCACTTTCCGAGTTATTGAATATCAATAGCTGTACTGACGAAGAAGTGAACACGGTTGGCTAGCTACTCCCTTTTATTTTTCCAGTTTATCAAATTTCTTTTTTTTCGTCAACGTTTTTTTGTTTCTCAGCTCCTGGAAATGTTTTACAGCCACTTTTGATTCTCACAACTCCTTTGTCCGGTTCTGGTTTTATTCCAGATTCATGCACAGACCCCAGTCCTGGTCATTGGCATACGGATCGGCAAAATCGGTTTTCTGGCCGTTGACGGAATACGGATACACGTACGCACAGGTCGCTGTTCCATCCTCAAAGAACATGGACAGCACGCCGCGCAGGGAATGCTCACCGCGAATATTATATTCTTCGTTTCCGGTCAGGCGAGCGTAGCGCTTGAAGGTTCGACCGTTTTCTGCACTCCAGTAGTGCGGGAAAGTATCTCCGAAGACTCTGCGTTTTCCGAACCAGTAGCCGTCCCAATGGCGGATTGCAGTTTCATGCAGATGGTAGTCCGGCTGCTGGCCGTCGAAGAGTTCGAGGACGGCGATCTGCTGCTCGGCTCCGCGCAGGTATTTTTCTTCCCCGGTCACTTCGTAAACCTGAAGAATGACTTCGGCCGCCGGCTGTACGATCGATTGTTCGTAATTTACTTCCGAAGCCGGATAAGCCGTTCCAATCTCAATCAGTTGATCAGCATGACGTCGGAACAGATCTCTTACTGTTTTCAGATCCTCCTGTTCTCCTGCTTTTTCCAGCTCTTGGCAGAGCATCACAATCGGCATTTCAATCGGATAAAAACGGAATCCATCCTGTTCATAAAATTTTTCTGTGATACGAACTGCTGTCTTCAGATTTTCTTTTTCTCCCCACAGCTTCCAGCATTCAAGAAAGAATGTCACTGCCCATGGGTAGTTGTAAAGCCGAAAATAGCTGTTGTCCTTTCCGGAACAGTTGCAAACAAGACCTGTTGCTACATTTACCAGCTCGCGAAGATAGAATGCATGGTACTCACGAAGGCTTTGCTCCGCTTTTTCCCGGTCTTTTAAAAGATTCTGCTGCAGTGCCCGTGCAATCAGCACACCCATACCGGTACGCTCCCGTCCGGCATTGAAATCGTTTTCCGGCGTGCAGACGAGAATTTTTTCTTCGTTATCATACGGCAGATAGGCACCCTGCAGTTCTTTGATCTTTCCATGATACTGCTGGTGATCGACAATAAACGCACACCGTTTTGCAGCCAGTGTTTCCGGCCGCTCCTGTACGAGAAGACGGCAAATAGTTTTCACCTCATCGGCACAAATTGAAAGTACATACTCCCCTGTTTTTTCATTTTCAAACAGATATTCATAAACACCTTTTTCCGTCTTTTCCAGCGATACTCCGTTTACCGTCACTTTTTCCGCCGGAAATGTCGGTTCAATGGTTACCTTACTCGTCTCTCCCGGATAAATCACATACTGCTCCGCATCCACCAGAATCACCTGGGAAAATGCTCTTAATTTCTCCCGGAAATCTTCACGTCCCTGATGCGGAAATACTTTCCACTCCAGCGTCATCGTGTCTCCCGGTGCAAATTCCTGTGCGGACGGGTGCAGCCAGAAGCAGCCTCTGTCATTACTCTGCAGTTTCAGATCGCGCTCCACGCTGTAAGCAGAAAGACTGCCTTTTGTGAGCACCATTCCCAGATGCGGAGCCGCACCACCCATGCGGAGCGCCATGATATAACTGGTATTCTCCCCACAGAAAACATGTGCATGGCACCGATAGTCACGGCAGGTCACACTGTCCGTGTAGCGATCCTGCAACGGAAATGAAACCCCAATACTTCCGGCATTTGTAAAATACGGATGCGCACCGTTGTAAGAAACCACAATCTTCGTTGTCAGCACATCTCCGTCTTTCTCATTCTGCACCTCAGCCGAAAACTCCGGCGGGCATTTCACCTCGGCGTATGGGAAATCCTCCCGCAGCCAGTTCATCTGTTTTGGATCTTTGGAAAATACAATTTCTTTCACGTTCCCAACTCTCATTTTTTATTTCCCCTTTCGTTTTTTTGATCCCGCTTTTTGAACTCCATGTAAAATTTATTTGCTGCTTTGATCATACTATATCTACATGCTCTTTTCTATATCTCTTTTTCCGTTTTACTTTATTTTTTCTTTCTTGCCGATAGTATTTTTTCTCAATTTTTGTTATACTGAAAATGTATGCGTATCAAACTCCGGCATTGCTCTTTCAAGCTGCCGACACATACATAAACTTCATAAAAGGGGGTATCTTTTTCATGGATACGTATGTCATTTTAAAAGACCTGGCAATCATTATCGTATTCGCAAAATTGTTTGGTATTCTTGCCAGAAAATGCAAGGCTCCGCAGGTTGTGGGCGAGCTGATTGCCGGTATTGTCCTTGGACCCAGTGTGCTGGGACTCGTTCAGCAGTCTGACTTTCTCGCACAAATGGCGGAGATCGGTGTCATTTTGCTGATGTTCTCCGCAGGTCTTGGCACCAGCCTGAAGGATCTGCTCCGCACCGGAGTGAAATCCCTGCTGATCGCCTGTGCCGGTGTTTTTGTTCCTCTCGTTCTTGGAGCCATCTTATACATGAGCTTTTATGGCTTCTCTGCTGTCGGAACGGAAGAATTTTACCACGCTGTTTTTATCGGTGTTATTCTGACTGCGACATCGGTCAGCATCACCGTACAGGCCTTGAAAGAACTCGGCAAGCTGAAAACAGAGGTTGGAACAACCATCTTAAATGCAGCCATCATCGACGATGTCATTGGTATCATTGTGCTGACTGTTGTCATCGGTTTTAAAGATCCGACATCCAATCCGCTGAAAGTAGCAGCCTCCACCATTCTGTTTTTTGCCCTTGCGATTGTGCTCGGTTTTCTCTGCTTTAAGCTGTTCAACCGCATGAACTCCGTATTTCCGCACACCCGCCGTCTCCCGATTCTGGGTCTTGCGCTCTGCTTCGGACTGTCCTACATTTCCGAAAAATATTTCGGCATCGCCGATATTACCGGTGCATACGTTGCGGGCGTTATCCTGTGTTCCCTCGATTCTTCCGATTACATCGAAGAAAAAATGGATATCAGCTCCTATATGATTTTCGGACCGATTTTCTTTGCAAGTATCGGACTCAAAACAACGCTCAGCGGCATGAACGAGAAATTCGTACTCTTTGCCATCTGTTTCGTCATCGTCGGCCTTGTCGCAAAAATTATCGGCTGTGGCCTGATGTCAAAGGGATGCGGCTTTACCTGGGGCGACAGCCTGAAAATCGGTGTCGGTATGATGACCCGCGGTGAAGTCTGTCTGATCGTCGCGCAAAAGGGTCTGAATGCAGGCTTTTTATCCGGCGATTTCTTCAGTGCCGTGATTCTGCTGATTCTCTTCTCGAGTGTTGCAACACCGATTATACTGAAAATCTTATACGCGAAAATGCCGACGGCAAAAGATTCTGCAAAGGCATCCTGACTTTCCTTTTACCAAAACAGGGCGCTGTGCCATTTCCTGCACAGCGCCCTGTTTTTTTCGTATCAACCGGTAAGTTCTGATTTCTTCTACCACAGAATCTTCTCTGCCTCAGCTCCATCCGCAAACGGTCCCGGCATTGCTGCCACGCCGCGGTGCTCGCCAAGATAGTCCTGATCGAAGATAATCGTGCTTCCGTCCGGATCTTCGAATCTCTGCTCCGGCTCGAAGGCGTATCCTAAAATATCACTGTTGATAATTCCCGTCCGGAAATCCTTCAGGAACTCATACACGTTCGTCTTGATGGAATAGTGGCCGTCTTTTTCCACAAGTTCCACCTTAACCTGGTTCTCGTTATCCATAAGATTCTCTTTTTCATTCACACACGCCTTTGCTCCGTTAAAGTAAGCGTTTCCGTTTACCCAAACCGGCAGATGGCACTTGTTGTGATACGGCTCCAGCTTGCTCATGTCGGCCGGTTTATCCAGCTCAAAGTGGCTGATCCACTCGTCATAGGTCGGATACTCGTCGAACACATGCGTTCCGACCTCCTGGTTATCCTCCATCTTGAAGCCCATGTCCTCAACCGTTTCTGTTTCCTCAACCGGGTAATTCTGGATAAAGATGTTGTTGTAGAACCGGTCATCGCCATGCAGGAATGTCATGAATCCGGCAACCTCGGTACGGTGACGGATGTGATACGGCGTGTAACGGTCTCCTGTTCCGCCGCCAACTGCAGTTAATGAGCCAAGCATCAGATTGTGTACGCAGGCAATACCATCGGTCGCCATACGAACGCTGACCGGTGAGAGCATAATGTTGTTATCGATCAGGGTCGGACCATGGCCAACCTCGATGAAAATATCCTGACTCATCATTGCGCCCTCTGCCTTTGGTGTTCCCTCCGGCGGGCAGTTGTCGTGCAGCAGGTTCTGGGTCAGGCGTGTTCCCTGTGCCTCCCAGTCGCACCAGATGCCCATCGTACAATGATGAATGTGATTTCTTCTCATCACAACATCGATCGCTGCATGCATCTTGATACCGGAAATCTCGGCTCCGCCAAGCTGCTGCATATTGTTGATGTTGTGAATGTGGTTGTCCTCAATGATACTGAACACACCGCCCATCCGTCCGACAATACCGGTCTGCTCACAGTGATGGATGTGGCAGCGGCGGATGATATGGCTTCCGATGTTCTCCTTCGTCCAGCCGTGATACTGGCCGCGGCACACAGCATCACGCTCCATCTGGGTCGGGCTTTTTACGTGTTTTCTGGTAAAGTAATGGTCGTTCTCCGGATCGTAATATTTTCCGAGCGAAATACCGCAGCACTTGCTGTTGCTGACCTCACAGTCCTCAATAATCCATCCCTTCGACCAGTGCGGACCGATCATACCGTCCTGATAAGCAGCCGGCGGCGCCCATGTCGTTGCTGCCTTGCTGACATCAAATCCACTGAACGTAATGTAATTTACGCCTGTTTTCGACGGCATAAAGCAGTTCCGGCGCACGTTGATTTCTACTTTTTCCTCCGTCGGGTTTTTACCCTGGAAGTTTGCGTAGATGACCGTCTGATTTTTCTCTTTGTCCTGCTCGGTATACCATTTGTAAACCGACCACTCCGGCTCCCAGGACGGCGCATAAACCTCGCCCTTGATACACTCCTCGAACGTCTCTGTCTCGTATAACTGGCGGTCATTCAGATAAACCGCGCCGGTATGGCGTACCACCGGTGCAAAATACCAGTCACCGCCGACCATTGTCGTGTATGGGTTATAATTGCCAAAAACTCCGTTGTCTACACGGCATACCCACACATTATCTTTGTAATGCTCCCAGTCATTCATCGTTTCCGCACCGGTGATCTTTGCGCCGAGCGGCTTCTCACTCTTATAGACGATTCTCGCATCCTCGGTTCCGCCGTTGACCGGATCAACATATTCATGGTAAATACCAGGTGCAACCAGAACTTCATCTCCTGCCTTTGCAATTTTTGCCGCATCGTTGATGAACTTGAACGGCATCTCTTTTGTTCCGTTTCCATTCTTCGGAGCGGAATTATTGACATAGTAAATCATTTCTCTATACTCCTTTTTGTTATAGTAAAACCCGAAAACACTGCAAAAAAGGCTGTGACGCAATCATTCACTCTCTGCGGCGCTGAATTTTTTACGCTATTTTTTTGCGGGTCTATAGAATTTCTTTATGATAATGCTTCTTCCGCAGCCTCTTTTGATGCAAACGGGCCCGGCAGCGGATGAATGCCCTGACGGTTTCCGAAGTAGTCATATCGGAACACGATCGGCGTTCCATCCGGATTCTCATATTTCTGTTCCGGCTCAAATGCCATGCCAAGCGTCTCCGTTGAGATCACTGCACAGGCATTCTGCGGCAGATAATCGTAAACATTGGTCTCCAGTTTCCATTTTCCGTTCTCTTCTTTTACACCGATGGTGATTTCATGCTCGGTATCCACTACAGCGTCCTGTTCCTGCTCTGCCGGCTTCGCCCCATTGAAGTAAACGTTGCCGCCAAGCCATACCGGCAGCTTCTCGTAATACAGATCCGGTGACTTTCCGGAGCCCATTCCGCAATAGCCCTCAAATCTTGCCACGTACTCCTCCAATGTCGGATATCCGCTGTACGGTGCGGTTCCTGCTGTCAGATTTCCGTCATCCCACTCATTATCTCCGGTCAGTTTACGGATTTCTTCCATTCCCGCACGAACCGGCTTCTGGATGAAGATATTATTGTAGAACCGGCAGTCACCGTGAAGAACCGTCATAAATCCGTTGATCTCCGTGCGATGCGGCACATGGTACGGTGTGTAGCGTGGCGACGGCAGCTTTTCGGAGCCATTGTTGACACCGCGGCCGACAGCAGTAAACGATCCCGCGATCATGTTATGTACTACCGCAACACCCTGCGTTGCCAGCTTCATCGCGCGGTCCGAAAGCAGTACGTTATTGTCCACCAGTGTCGGTCCGTGGGAAATTTCAATAAAGATATCCTCGCCGATACCGTCCATACCTTCTGGATTTGCATTTTCCTCGTTCGGCAGCGTATTGTCATGGAACAGGTTCTGCGTAACACGTGTGCCCTGTGCCTGCCAGTCGAGCCAGAGGCCTCTCGTACAGTGATGGAAATGGTTTCTTCGAATGATCACATCGATTGCTGCATGCATCTTGATGCCGCCGATCTCCGCACCCGCAAGGTTCTGTTTATTATTGATATGGTGAATGTGGTTATCCTCAATGATCGAGAACACACCACCTAAGTGGCCTACAATACCCGTCTGTCCACAGTCATGGATGTTGCACCGGCGGATGATGTGGCTTCCGATGTTTTCCTTTGTCCATCCCTCCCGCTGCGCCTGGCAGATACAGTCACGCTCCGTCTGTGTGCCATCTTTGAATTTCCATTTGAGCCATTTATTGTCATTGTTCGGCTGTCTGTATTTTCCAAGTGAAATGCCCGAGCACTTCGAATCTGAAATCTCACAATCCTCGATGATCCATCCCTTTGACCAGTGCGGGCCGACCATTCCTTCCTGATATGCCGTCGGCGGAGCCCACTGGGTTGCCGCCTGTTTTACAACAAAGCCGGCCAGCGTGATATAACCGATGCCCTCCTTCGATGGATAAAAGCAATTCTCGCGCACATTAATTTCCACCGTTTCCTCATTCGGGTTTTTCCCCTGGAAATTCACATAGAAAACGGTCTCATTCTTCTCTTCGTCCTGCTCCACATACCAGGTGTAAACCGTGAATGCCTGATCCCAGGATTTTTTATAGATCTCCGGCTTTTTCACCTGATCCAGACTTGTCACCTCATACATAGATTTTCCATTCAGATACACTTCTCCGGTGTGTGCCGTGTAGGATGAGATAAACCAGTCACCGCTGACCAGTGTCGTATATGGATTGTAATCCCCAAACAATCCGTTCGAAACGCGCGCTGTCCACACATCACCTTCCAAATGCTCCCAGTTATCCACAATTTCCGCACCGGTAATCACAGCTTTTCCCGGTTCCACAGAACGGTACACAATTCTTGCATCCTCACATCCCGCATTCGCCGGATCTACATATTCCCGATATACGCCAGGCGCTACAAGCACCTCGTCGCCGGGCATTGCAATTTTTGCCGCCTCGGAAATCGTCTGAAATGGATATTCCTTCTGCCCATTTCCGCTTCGCACAGCATTTCCATCTACATAAATCTGCATTTTTCGCTTACCTCTCACTTCTTCACTTTTCATAAACTTTTATTGTGAATTTTCGCCAAAATCACATCACTCTTTTTCCGATTTCTGCCGTTCTTCACAATTTTCATATCTTAACCATAATACAGATCCTCGTAAAACACTACTTATATATTGCCGATCATTGCCCAGATGTTTCGATTTTTTCTATATTTTTTCTCTCTTCTGTTGTATAATACCGTTTATCAGATACGGAGGATTCTTTTGCCATGAAAAACGATTCGACTTCTTTTTTCGAAAACAATCATTTTGCTAACAGCTATGTTTACGATATCTCTATTTCGCATGTCCCCGCCTATTTCGGTCTGCACTGGCATCACTATATCGAAATTGTGCTTGCACAGGATAACGGCATTATCTATGAAGTAAATGGAGAAACCTTTCCGCTAAAGCCCGGTGATCTTCTTTTTATCTGGCCCGGCGAGCTGCACGCTGTTTCCACAACCAACAGAGAACATCGCCTGATCATGCTTCAGCTCGATGCAGATTTTCTGGAAAAACGCGTGGATTTCCAGTCTGTTGCTTATCTTTTTTATCAGATCCGTCTTCTGAATCAGAACAACTTCCCGGAAATCGAAAAGCTTCGCGGATTTCTGACAGAGCTGCGCAGGCTCTCCCTCTCCGGTATCAGTTTTTCCGAACTGCGCGGATGCGTTCTGCTATATCAGTTTTTTATTCTGCTCGGCGAAAATCTCTCCGTGCCGACCGAAACTGCCGCACCGCAAAAAACAGGCCATTCCGCACAGGTACACCGCCAGATGGTTGCTGCATGTACCTGGATCTCAAGTCACTGCACCGAACCGGTTTCCCTGGAAGAAGCATCAAAAGTCGCCGGATTCTCCCGCTGCCATTTTTCCAAGCTGTTCCGCGCATACACCGGCCTCTCCTTCACGGATTTCGTCACCAGGGAACGGCTCCATATCGCCGAAAACCTGTTAAAAAAACCGGATCTCACGATCACCGAAGTGTCGCTCGAATCCGGTTTTAACAGTATTTCTACGTTTAACAGAGTCTTTTTGAAATCAAAAAATGTAAGCCCTACCGACTTCCGTCAGATGTACCTGCAATCCTATCAGAAATAGGCTATGAATTCGGCATGGTCTCCGGTCTTTCGCAGGTGGATGGAACCTTCTCAAATGCACCCGTTTCCGCACTCTTCATAATCTGATCGATCGTATCGAGTACGTGATATGCCATTTTGGCACTCGCACGGTTTGGTCTGCCCTCGGCAATTGCTTCTGCCATCTCAGACGGGCCAAGACCACGGCTGTTTTCGCTGTAATCAAAGCCATAATGTAAAACTTCCGGAACAGCCTGCTGTGTCCAGTCTTTTACACCCGGAATATAGACAACATCGCCGCCGAAATTGTTCGGATCAACAAGCTTTAAGATACCTTTTTTACCGTAAATGGTGAATACCGCCTGATCATTGATGACGCTGTCACCATTGACGCAGAATGTACCGGTCACACCGTTTTTCATTTCCAGAATGGTAAAGACCTGACTTTCGTTTGTATAGTCAAATTCCTGTCCGTATTCCGGGCTGCCCGGAATGATGTTCACACGCTTCGCCGCAAGGTTTCGCACGGACGATACAACGCGATCCACCGGACCAAAAAGACTCACAATTGCCGTCAGATAATAAACACCGAAATCGTAGCAGATACCGCCGCCCGGCATCCGCAGAAAACGGAAGATGCTCGCCAGCAAATCAAGATCGCGGTTTGCGCATGCTTCGAAAGATGTCACCTCGCCGATCAGCCCGTCGTCGATCGCTTTTCTTGCGGTCTGCAGTGCCGATCCAAGGAAGGTGTCCGGTGCGGAACCGAGATAGAGATGTTTCTCCTCTGCCAGCCCGATCAGTTTCGCTGCCGTTTCCGGTGCGAGGGTCATTGTTTTTTCAGTGTAAACGTGTTTTCCGGCTTCCAGTGCCTGACGGATCAGCCCCTCGTGGGTCGGTGCCGGTGTCAGAATGACTACCATTTCAATCGACGGGTCTGCCAGAATTTCCTCGTAGGTACAGCCCTTGATGCCATACTGCTCTGCTTTCTTTTTCGCATGTTCAAGATGGCCTGCACAGCATGCTGCTACCTCAAGATTCTCAAAGTTATGAATCATGTTCGTCAGATAAATATCACTGATCGCTCCGCAGCCGACAACGCCGACTCTCATTTTTTTCGTTTCTGTTGTTCCCATTTGTAAAAATCCCCTTTACTCTTTGTTTTTTGATTCTGTTCTAATAAAAACCCTTATTTTTTTTATACAACGAAATGTCTGAAAAAACAAGCATTCCGGCTCATATTTCACTTTCAAAATGAAAAAACCACCCACGGTTTCTGCAGATTCTCTGCATCACCGCGGACGGCCTTTTTCTGTTGTTTACTCCACGCTTTTCAGCGATTCAATCATATCAATTTTTCTTAATCGGTAGAACATCATAAAATTGACGAACAGAGCAAACGCCAGGGTAATCAGGGCGCTCCAGCCGTAGCTCCGCGGGAACACGTTTCGTCCGAACATCATCATATCGACCTCGACGGTCTGAATTACGCAATGATGTAAAAACGTTCCAATTCCCATGCCCGCGATAACGCCGAACAGTGTCAGCACCATGTTTTCCCGGTACACGTACGATGCCACCTCGCCGTCGAAGAAGCCGAGCACTTTCAGCGTTGCCAGCTCTCTCTGTCGTTCGGTGATGTTGATGTTGTTCAGGTTGTACAGCACCACAAACGCCAACAGGCCCGCCGATACGATCAGCACCACGATGACGATGTCGAGGGAACGAAGCATGTTGTCAATCTGATCAATCAGGTCGGATGTGAACGAGATTGCCGCTACACCGTCGTACGTCATGATTTTTTCTCCGAGTGCTGTCTCATAATTGCCCGACATGTCCTGATATTTCATCAGAAGCTGGTTGTAGTCCGGCGCTCCGCCGAACAGCTCCTCGTAGAGATCCGGGGCCAAATACAGGTAATGGCGCACGTAGTTTTCGACGATGATCGAAATCTTTACGTCCACAATATCATCGCCTTTTTTCAGCTGAACCGTGTCGCCTGCTTTTACGCCGAGCATCGTTGCTGTCTTTTCGCTGATGGCTGCGCCGCCGTCGGTCGGGAATTCGTAAACTTCTCCGCTTTTCCGGTCTCGGAAGGCATAGAAGTCATTGAAATTCGTCAGTTCTTTCGGCACTTCAAGCACTGCATCCACGGTCTTTTTGTCGGTCTGCAGTTCGATGTTCTGGCAGTACATTTCCAGCAGCTCATCGATGCCGCTGTAGTTTTCCAGATCGGTCTGCAATGCTTCTTTTTCGGATTCATCCACATCTGAATTCAGCACAGCATTCGCCTGATAGGTGAAGAGGCTGACGAACTGGTTTTTCGCAATCGCGGTGATGGAATCCTGAAGGCCGAAACCGACGAGGATCAGACCCATGCATCCGCCGATTCCGATAACGGTCATGAAGAATCGTTTTTTATACCGCACCAGATTCCGCACGGTTGATTTCTGCGTAAAGTTCAGATGTTTCCAGAGTACGCCGATGCGTTCCAGGAAAATCCGTTTGCCGTTTTTCGGTGCTTCCGGCCGCATCAGCTCTGCCGGACCTGCGGCGAGTTCTTTGTAGCATGCCGCGATCGTCGCCACGCCGGTGCAGGCTGCACTCGCCAGAATCGCAAGGCCTCCCTGCTCCCAGTTCAGCAGGGTCATGTAATACGGAAGTCCGGTATACAGCATGCCGTAGGCATTCATAATAACCCAGGGCAGGATTTTTTCTCCAACCACCACGCCCGCGAGAGCGCCGGATACGGTGGAGAGCATCGCGTATGCGAAATATTTAAAGGCGATCACGCCGTCGGAATAGCCGAGGGCTTTTAACGTTCCGATCTGCTGACGCTGTTCCTCGATCATTCGTGTCATCGTCGTCAGGCTGACGAGAGCAGCCACGAGGAAGAAGATAACCGGGAAGAATTTTCCGATATTCGAGATACGGCCGGCATCCTGACCGAAGCTCTCAGTTGACGTTACCTTATTCCGTCCCCAGACGTACCACGTTGGTTTTTTCAGGTCTGCGAGTGTTTTCTCACCGTCCGCAATTTCCTGCTTCGCATCCGCGATTTCTGGTTCGGCGTCGGCTTTTGCTTTTTCATATTCGGCTTTGCCGTCCTCAAGTTCCTTTTCTTTATCGGCAATTTCCTGTTTCGCATCCGCAAGGGAGATTTTTCCGTCGGCGATTTCCTGTTTCGCGTCGGCAAGCTGGGTTTCTCCGTCGGCAATCGTCTGCTTGGCTTCGGCGAGCTGACTTTCTCCATCGGCGATCGTCTGCTTTGCTTCTGCTAACTGGGTTTCGCCATCGGCGATCGTCTGTTTCGCGTCGGCGAGCTGACTTTCTCCACTGGAAATTGTCTGCTTTGCAGCGGCAAGCTGGGCCTCACCCGACTGAATCGTCTGTCGGTACGATGCAATCTGCTGTTCCCCATCAGCAAGCTGGGCTCTGGCAGCCGCAAGCTGAGTTTCTCCGTCTTTTAATTTACTGCGGTTCGTCTCAATCTGAGCTTCTCCGTCGGCAATCGCTGCTTTGGCGGATGCAAGCTGGGCTTCGCCATCCTCAATCTGTTTCTGATAAGCTTCTGCCTGTGCTTCTCCATCCTGAAGCTGGGCAAGAGCCTCTGTAATCTGAGCTTCGCCGCTTTCCAGTTCTTCTTTTGCAGAAGCAATCTGTGCCTCGCCTGCGGCGCATTCCTGCTCTTTTTCTGTTAATTGTGCATCTGCAGCGGCAAGCTGACTTTCTGCGTCGGTAATCTGAGCTTCTGCAGCCGCAAGCCGGGCTTCCGCATCAGCGCTTGCTGCTTCAAACGCTGCGATGTTTTGTTCCAGAAATGTTTTCTGCTCCTGCATCGTGAAAAGCTGCTGTGCTAACTCTGTCTGCTTTGCTTCCAGCGCAGTTTTCTGTTCCAACAGGGATACATATGCTTCATCTTCCTCGGTCAGTCCGTCAAGCTGAGCCTCAATCACCTCGATCTGACCAGTCACTTCTGTCTGCGCAGCCTCCACCACCGGAAGCTGCCTGGAAATCTGGGCTAACTGATCCCTGGCTGTCTCATACTGACTCTTCTGTTCTTCATACGCTGCCTTCTGCGCTTCATACTGTGTGCGTCCTGCAGCGGTTTCTGCTTTCTTGTTGTCCAGTTCCTCGCGTGCAGCGGAAAGCTGTTCCTTTGCAATATTCAATTCCGTTTCTTTTTTGGAAAGCTGCTCTTTTGCAGTATTCAGCTCCGTCTGCTTCCGAGTCAGTTCGGTTTTTGCCGCCGAAAGCTGCGTCATTTTTTCCTCTAACTCTTTTTTGCCGGATGCCAGTTCTGTTTCTTTCTCTGCAAGCTGTGCTTTTCCGTCGGAAAGTTCTTTCGCTTTTGCCTCAAGTGTGGTTTTTCCACTTGCAAGTTCATCGGCTTTCTGATTCAGCTCCGCTTTTCCGCTTTCCAGCTCTGCCGCCTTTGCTTCCAGCGTCGCTTTTCCGCCCGCAAGTTCCGCCTCTTTATCTTTCAGCGTTGCCTTGCCGGATGCCAGTTCCTGCTCTTTATCGGCGATGGTTGCTTTCGCACTGAGAAGTTCCTGCTCTTTGTCTGCAATGGTCTGTTTTCCGTCAAGGAGTTCCTGTTCTTTCTCAGCAATCGTCTGCTTTCCGTCAAGAAGCTCCTGTTCTTTGTCCTTTAACGTCTGTTCGCCGTCGAGAAGTTCCTGCTCTTTGTCCGCAATCGTCACTTTCGCGTCGGCAAGCTGCTGTGCACCGTCATCCAGCTCTGTTTTTGCGTCCGCTAATTTCTGCTCTGCATCAGCGACCTGCTGTTTTGCATCATCAATCTTTTCCTGTCCTTCGGTTTTGACTGCCGTATACCGCCGGTCGCACGCCGCATCCTCGAGCGCTTCAATCTTCGTCTGTACAGCCTTCACCGTCTCATCATACGCATCGCTGTAGCTCGCCTCTTCCTGTGCGCCGTCCGCCTGGACGTAAATCTCTGTATAGAGATCCGAGGTAAATGTCTCCGGAAGCAGCAGTGCAAAACTGTTGATGCTTCCGTTTCCAATCGAGCCCGTTCCCCGGTTCAGCTCCATATAATAAGGGAGCGTCGCCGAACCAACAATCGTAAACGTATCCCCGGTCAGCGAATCTGAGAGCGGATCCTCCGTTCCGGAAGTGAACGTTACCTGATCCCCGATCTCACAGCCGGAACTTTTCAGAAACTGCGTATCAACAAGAATTTCATCCTCTTTCTCCGGCATCCGTCCCTCGACCACGCGCGGCTCATTCACACCGTCCGTCAGCGCAATCAGTTTCACAACCTGCTCGCTCTCGCCGATGTCATGCAGCACTTCCACCGTCTTTCCGCCGTAAACCGCTTTCACGCCGTCCGTCTTCTCGATATCCGCCAGATCATCGTCCGTCAGCCCCAGCGTTCCAAGAACTTTCAAATCCATATAATTTACTTCATCATAATACCGGTCCGCCGAAACCTTCATATCTCCTTCCGCCGACCGGATGCCCGAGAAAAACGCCGCGCCAAGAAGCACGATGAAAAAGACTGACAGAAACCGCCCCTTGTTCTTTGTGATTTCCCGGATAAAGTCTTTTCGAAATGCTCTCATCGTCCACCTACCATTCTATCTCTTCCACCGGCGTCGGGTTCTCATTTGTTTTCATGCCCGCCACTTTTCCGTTTCGGATTTTAATCACGCGGTCCGCCATCGGTGTCAGCGCCGAGTTGTGAGTGATGACAATGACCGTCATTCCCTTCGCCCGGCAGGTATCCTGCAGCAGCTTTAAGATCGCTTTTCCCGTCACATAATCGAGCGCGCCGGTCGGCTCATCGCAGAGCAGCAGTTTCGGATTCTTCGCCAGCGCACGCGCAATCGCCACACGCTGCTGCTCTCCGCCCGAAAGCTGCGCCGGGAAGTTATTCATTCTCTCTTCCAGCCCAACCTCCTCAAGCACCTCCGACGCATCCAGCGGATGCTTACAAATCTGCATCGCCAGCTCCACATTCTCGAGCGCCGTCAGGTTCTGCATCAGATTATAAAACTGAAAAACAAATCCAATATCCTCCCGCCGGTACTGGATCAGCTTCTTGCCGCGGTATTTGCTGATTTCCGCGCCGTCCACCAGCACCTTTCCGGAAGTCGCCGTGTCCATGCCTCCTAAGATATTCAGAACGGTCGTCTTTCCCGCGCCGCTCGGGCCGACAACGATCACAAACTCACCTTTTTCCACATCAAAACTGATTCCATCCGCGGCCTTGATGGTGACTTCACCCATTTTGTATGTCTTGGTTACATCCTGAAGACTCACATATCCTGCCATGCTCTTGTGTTCCTCCTATGTAAAATTCAATATCCCTCATTTCTTTTATTGTACCAAGCCGTTGCCGCGGCGGCTAGTCCTAAGAAGGCGAATTTACTGTTTTTTTATAAATATTCCTGGGCAGACCGCATTCTCAGCTTTTGCATTTCTCCATACATTTGCAGAATAAAACAGCCGCTACCGTGCTTGCTGCCGTCGCTGCCAGTGCCGGTCCGACAATGGCCGTTGGATGCACGCTGCCATACTGGCTGCGGTATGCAATCACGTTGACCGGTATCAGCTGCAGGGAAGAAATATTTAAAATCAGAAAGGTGCACATTTCCCGGTTTGCAGTTCCTTTCGGAACAGCGGCCGGATTTTTGTTTTTCCGCCGTTCCTCTTCCAGCTCTTCGAACTGTTCCATGGCAAGAAGGCCCGGCGGCGTTGCCGCTGCGCCAAGACCGAATACATTACAGATCATATTTGTGGCAGCCGATTGGATGGCCGGGTGATCCGATGGTACCTTTGGAAACAAAAAGCGCATGACCGGTCCCATCTTTTTTACCAGGCTGTCGATCATTCCCGCTTTCCTTGCAATCTCCATCAGCCCGCTCCAAAGGCCCGTCACACCCAGAAGAGAAATTGCCAGCACAACTGCCTCTTTTGAAGCGCGCAGCGCACCGTCTGTCACCTCCGGCAGTTTTCCGCAAAAAGCACCGTAGGCAATGCCAAGAAGAAGCATACCGCTCCAGAGTCTGTTCATGGATTCACCTGCGTTCATCCGTTATCTTTATACGATATGCTTCTTTTCTGTTTTTCATGATATTTTGTTTCAACCCACAGATAAGACGCCGTTGTCACGCCCGCCAGCTTTGTGAACAGCTTTGCCACCGCGGTATCTGTTTTCTGTCATTTCTTTCTTTTGTTCTGTCGTTCACAGCCTCCTGCGCTTCTCTCCATTCCAAAATAAGTTTTGTTTTCCCATAAAATCAATTTTCTTTTAAAAAAATCGGATCATAGGAATCATTAAAAGTTTAATTTATGTTTTCATCTGATTTTTTGTCTAATTTTTATGCCTATTTCATATAGTTTTTCAAATAATAGTATAATAAACACAAATTTTAGCCGGAATCGGATCATTCTATTCCATACCAAAACAACAATCCGATACCCAAAATACAAAAGCGCATCACTTGAAACGCTTGACTTCAGGAGGGAAAATATGAGTGCAAGATTAGTATTAACAGTAAAAGATTCCAATCGAATGGCAAAAGATCTTTCCATGAGCGTCATGGACAAAATGTTTCATCCACTCAAGTACAATAAAATGATGAATTCCAAAGCAAAAATAGGCATCTTTATTGATGACGAAAAAGAAGGAACTTTATATGAGGCATCTAAGACTCCATATGAAATCAGCTTAACTCCTGGCGTTCATCGTATTTCTATGATAGATCCGGCAAAAGACAGCAAAAAAGGGAATGTCAATCTGATGGGGTCCATCATTGGATTTTCTGCAGGCAGCGGCCTCGCAGAACAAATATCCGTCGGCGAAATAGGAAAATCCTTAGCCGGTGCCATGTTTAAAACTGGTGATGGTTACCTGGATCTGGATTTAAAAGACGGAGATATCTTAAAAGTTCAGTGTCAGGCCGGAATTGGCGGAAAAGTATCTATCAAAGTATTAAAATAAGAATTGCCAAAGCATATCATGCAAAGCAATCGGATGACAAGGGAGGCAAAATATTTTTTGCCTCCAACATCATTTTATCAGCAGACACCTGGAGGAAATAAAATATGGACTTTCCTGTTTCGATTCCATGGGAAACTCTTGATCCCGAAATATTACAAAAAGCGATAAATTCAGGTAGTAATTACAGAACCTATTGTGATGAAAAATCATGGGATATTTCTTTTGAAATAGAATTTCTGGAAAAAGAAGAAATCATCTTTCTTCTCCTGGTTGAGCACGGACGCCGCAAAGGCGGAACTTCTGTGCAAAAGACAAATGAACGAACGGAAATTTCCAAATATACAAAAGAAGAACAGGCAAAAATGGTAAATGCTTTTAATCAAAAACTTGATACTTACGAAGCGTGGAACTCTCTGTTTGTCGGACCAACGACAAGTATGTTTGGAAATCATGTGTATGAATCCTATATGGACTATATGTATTCCTGGGATCACTTGGGCGACAGAATTTTTCTGTCCAATTATTATGAACGTCAATTATATTCTGTGCAATCCGATACCCATGTTACAGTAAAAAGCAATCAGGAAGGATATGATTCTATCTATGAGCTGGCGCAGGCAAAGGTAACAGACCATACCTTAGAAGGTATCTGCTGGAATTTTTTCCCGAAGCTCCTGTTTTCCAAGGGAGATCGCGCGGGTGCGCCGTACCATGATGTCTATCATCGTCTGGAAATTCTGACAGATACAGAATATCTGCTTGTTCCGGCGCTGCTTTCACTCAAAGAAAAATATGAAATTACAGCAGTCGCCGGAAATCTGGATTGCCCGCAGATGCATTCTCATGCAATGACACTGAAAGCAGCAGTACAACAAGCTATTTTTAAAAATATCTTTGGAAATCTCTTTCCGGAAAATGGATTTTTGCTACAGAAAGCCCCAAAGAAAATGCTGCTTTCTGCTCAAAAACAGGCAGAGGAATTTTCTGTTGCGTCTATGAATGCCCGAAAATATCCCGAGCTCCTGATGCAGGCAGCTGCAAAAGAAAATTTTCATTGTACAGCCTTTCAGATTCTGCAATTTTCCAACAATCCATATCTGTCGGCCTTTGATAAAACAGATCTTTTCAGAAGATGCATGGCCATCAGTAATCAATCAGAAGAACCGGGAATCTGGAAAGAAACCTATCAGAATCTGCTCCGGGTAATGATCTGCAAAATAACTTTGGAGGAATCTCAGTTCAGCGATCCGGAGAGCATCAAAGAATTACAGGATTTTACAGAACACCAGCAAGAAAAGCTGGAACAGGAAATGCAGTTAAAAATCCCAAAAGAAAAAACTGCTGAAATTTTATTGATGAATGAACTGAAATGTATGCTGGCATGCATTTCCGTCGTAACAGCAGAAAAAATACAGGGACACAAATGCACCGAATTGGCCGAGAAGAGCTGGCGTCTGGCAGAAAGTATCGAATATATATGGAATGCAGAAATTCTAAATCCACAAATCAGAGAAACTGTGTCCAAAGCATTCATCCGCATTTGTATCGGATGTGGATCTATGTATCTTCAGAATGTACAGGAAGAACATATAAATCCCGAGCAGATCCAGGAAGCAGCGGAAGAAATCTCATTACTTCTGTATCATTACAGCGATCTTTTGCTTCCGGAAGAAATGCCGGTCTATCAAATCCCTATCTATCAAACGCTCCAAATTGCAAATATGAGACTGGAGCGAAAGGAAAATGCATTGTACTATGCCCAAAAAGGAGTTGTATTGTGTGATCTGTTTTCTGCTGGTCAGAATGCGCAATTAAATGGTCTCATTCAGGATTCAAAAAACATGTTTCAGCAATATATCAATCAAAATGTACCTGCTGCATCCCGCCCGGCAAAAAAGAAGGGGCTTTTCTCCCGGCTCTTCCAGAGATAGCAGGAGAAAAGCTGTCCCGAAAGAATCCTTTATTTTCCTGGAAGCGCGGTTTATAAGGTGCCTCCATATTCCACAATCATGTTTCGAATAATATCCAGCGTCTCCTCCTGTGACCATGCCATGTTTCCATTCTCCAGAAACTGGCAAAATTCATATAGTTTTTGTGAGAAGCCGGATTCTTTTAAAATATAATATTGCAATCCATGACTTGTATTGTTCCAAAATGCAATTCCATTATGAACATTAGAGCTACATACAATGGAGATGTGTTTCGGCAGCTGGACGAAATTTTCTTTTACACAAATGCAGGAATGAGGTGTGTGCAGCATATATTGATAATAACTTTTCAACAGCCACAGGCGCATCGCAGGATCAAGAGGCTTATAAAGCATATCCGGATAGCCTGCAATGCGTCCCTGCTCCATTAATTGTCGTAAGCCAGATATACAGAAAATATGTACCATACTTTCCGTTTCCATGTGCCGGATCCGCTGAAAGAGAGAAGATAAAAGCTGTTCTTTTTCCACTCCATCCAGGATGATCTGCTGTTTCAGTACATTTAACGGAATCAGATGCAGAAGACATGGTGAATATTCAATATAATAGTTATGCGTTACATAGCCTTCATTCATCATAACATTGACATCTTTTACATAAGCATTTAAATCAGAGCAAAACAACATTTCCTTTGCTATTTTTCTTTCCTGAATAAAGGAATTCTTCAGTAATTGTATTTGTTGCGCATCTCTGAGAATAATTCCTTTCGCCGTATGAAAATTGATTCCAATTGCAATATGGTCTGTGATCAGCCAGTTGGGAAGTAAGCCTGCTTTTTTCGCCTCGGACTCAGCAGAAGAAACGTAATAATAAAATGGTTTGTAGTTTTCATAGTTCATTGCCGGTTTCAGACTGCATATTTTCCGAAGGTTATCCAGTGTATTTTCCGTTGTCTGATTCTGCAGCAAAGGAAAAAGATGCTCTAATCTGCGATAGGGCACTTCATGAATAATCTGAACAAGATATCGTAAATGTTCCAGTGAAATTTCCGGAGTACATAAGCAAATCGTGGAATCGGAAGCATTTATCATTGCTTTTCGAATACACGCATAAATTGCAAAGATATTGTCCAGCGTCATATCCGTATCCGGAATTCCTGAAACACTTGGAGAAACAGAGACTTGAGGAAATTCAACCACATCCTGCTGGATAATACGGATCAGTTCTTCCATACATTGCCACTGGCTCTTTCCCATTTTTTCCTGGCGATAAAGGAACAGGAGATCTGCTCTTGTATTTCTGGTGCATTCCATCGCATCAAGAAGACAGGTCAGGCGCTCTTCTTCTTTTGGAATACGTTTTCCTTTACTCATTTTAGAAATGTAATCCAGCTGCATACCACTGGCCTCAGACAGATAATATAAAGTTTTTCCTGTATTTTTTATTTCCTTTTCAAGCCTTTGTGAAAAATCGCTCATGTAGTATCAAAGTTCCTTTCCGGACAACAGCAAATATCCGATGGCTTGGGCAGAATGCTGTTTTCCTGTCGACATTGATCTAATTATACAGGAAAAAGCCAAAATACGCAAAATTTTTCACACAAATTCATCTGCTTTTTCTGCAAAAAAGCTTTATATCATTTATAACATTACGAAGGAGAAAACTAATATGCTTTTCATCGCTATCCTAATCTTAATTTTTTTGATGTATCGATTTTTTACCTTTCGTGCCGAAATGGTTTTTACTATGTCCTTAATTGCCCCGATCATGATCGTAATCGGTGCCTGCTATTTACCTGGAAAATATCATGAAGCCGGAATTTTTCTTCTGGTTATCGGTGCATTTATGCTGGCCGTTGTTCTGCTTATCTGCCGCCTCACTGCACGGGGTGTTGAAAAAGGACTGCGGCTGGAGTATTACAAAAACCTGATTATTTATGGCGCCCTCAAATTTTTACAGAACCTTTCTAAAGCGACGATTGTTTTTAGCTTTCTGGCCGCTTCACTAGGTGCCTTCTCTATGGACTACAAAGAAAGACTGGATACCAAAGGAAGAAAAATTTATGTAGATGATAACCTGCGTGACCCGGAAGGCAACCAGTATGAAGAAGTAGAAAAGTAAAAAAAGCAGGCACGAATCACCTTTTTCGGGAATCGTGCCTGTTTTTTTACGTATGCATCAATTTCAAAAATTCATTCTCCGGCATTTCAACACCAAGTAGTGTCTTCATCATCTGAAGAAATACATCATCGGTTTCTTTTTGAGCGTTCAGACAGACCATGATGACCGACAGTTTATCATCCTCTTTCCTCTTGCTGCATTACTTTTTGTTTCCCCTTACGCTGTTTTTACTATAGCATATTTTTCTCCTGTTTGCACCTACCTACAGGACTGCTACTAGCTACTCTCTCAAGATGCAGCGTATCAAAAAGGGAGCTTCCGCTTCACAAATTTTTATTCGTTAAAAGTGTATCATTGTGAAACGCTCGTTGCGTCCGCCAGAGGAAGCCTGTGGATCTGCCCGGAAGAAGTCTCCTGTGACTATTTTGACTGGTGCGAGGGAAAACTTTCCGCGATCAACCAGTACCATGGTGAATACATGGCGCAGTACAACTGGGCTGAGTTTACCAACGGGGAGCTGAACTGGGGGAGAGGCCGATAAGAAATTCACACAAATCTGACTATTTATGATATACTGAATGAAATGATCTTAGTTCTGAATTCTTTTATGCTCCGGCACAGATCTTTCGGGACGAAATTTTACTTTTCTATGTCGAAATCCACCATTTTTTCGACATACGAAGAAAGGAACGTTATGAAAATTATTTTTATCCGCCACGGTGAACCAAATTATGAAATTGATTCTCTGACCGAAAAAGGCTGGCGCGAGGCCGAGCTGCTTTCGAAACGCACAGCAAAATGGAATGTCACCGATTTTTACTGTTCTCCGCTTGGCCGTGCGAAAGATACGGCTTCTTTTACACTGAAAAATGCAGGCCGCGAAGCCGAAATTCTTCCATGGCTGCGGGAATTTGATGCACCTGTCATTGACCCGGAAACGGGAAAACGCCGGATTCCATGGGATTTTCTACCGGATGTGCTCGATGCAAACCGTGATCTCTATGACCAGGATCTCTGGACGAAAAATCCGATTATGCAGACCGGAAACATGGACGAGAATTACCATTTTGTGACCGACGGACTCGATGCACTGCTTGCGCGCTACGGCTATGTACGCGACGGTTACCGCTATCACGCTTCGGATGAAACAAACCGCGAAGCCGTCATCGTCTGCTTCTGCCATCTCGGCGTCACCTGTGTGGCACTGTCGCATCTGCTGAATATGACGCCGGTACAGCTCTGGCAGGGCATGTTCCTGGCGCCGACTTCCGTCACAATCGTCGGAAGCGAGGAACGCAAGCCGGGTGAAGTGTACTTCCGCTGCCAGACCGTCGGCGATGTCCATCATCTGCTTTCCGCGGGCGAACCGGTTTCGTACTATGGAGCCTTTAATGATCCATTTCAGTTTTAAAAATCACAAAAAGGAGTCTTTTATCATGAATGAAGCAAAATTTCAGGCAAAATTAAGAGAATATGCAAAGCTGATCGTAAAAATCGGCGCAAATGTACAGAAAGGACAGCGTGTCCGCCTCCAGGCCGGCGTCGATCAGGTTCTGCTTACCCAGATGGTGACAGAGGAGTGCTATCAGGCGGGCGCAAGCTATGTGGAAGTGATCTGGGAATGCGGTGAGATCAACAAAATGCATTATCAGTATGCCACCGCAGAAACGCTTGGCGCGGTTCCGCACTGGGAAGAAGAGCGTTTCAAACAGATGACGGTTGATCTGCCGGTTCGCATTTTCATCGACTCCTCCGATCCGGACGAGCTCGCCGGCATTCCTGCGGACCTGCTCTCCACCGTTCGTCAGATGCGTGGAAAAGTCATTAAAAAATACCGTGACCAGCTCGATGGAAAGCATCAGTGGCTGATCGTTGCCGCCGCTTCTCCAAAATGGGCAGAAAAAGTATTCCCGGGCGAGCCGGAGGATATTGCTGTTGAAAAACTGTGGGATGCTATTTTCGACTGTGTTTACTTAAAAGACGGCGAAGATGCAGAAAAGATCTGGCAGGCACACTGCGACCTCATGACCCAGAAAGCCAGCTGGCTGAATGAGCAGGCATTCCACAAGCTGCATTACACCAGCAAAAACGGTACGGATTTCACCGTTGAGCTGATTCCGGGCGCAAAATGGAGCGGCGCCGGTGATATCAACCATACGAACAACACCTTCTATGTTCCAAACATGCCGACCGAAGAAGTCTTCACCAGCCCGATGAGAGGAAAATGTGAAGGCCGTCTCGTTTCCACAAAACCTTTAAGCTGGTCGGGACAGATCATCAACAACTTTACCGTTGATTTCAAGGATGGAAAAGTCGTTGACTGCCACGCAGAGCAGGGCGAAGAGGTTTTGAAAAAAATGTTCGCCATGGACGCCGGTGCTGCAATGCTCGGCGAGGTTGCACTCGTTCCGAAAGAATCTCCGATTAACCAGTCCGGGCTGATGTTCTTTAATACCCTTTTCGATGAAAACGCATGCTGCCACGTTGCCGCTGGCGCCGGTTTCCCTGAGGTGCTCGATGGATTTCTGGAGATGAGCAACGAGGAAATTCTGAAAAAAGGTGTGAATGATTCTCTGATCCACGTTGACTTTATGGTTGGATCGGATGACCTGCACATCGTAGGTATCCGCGAAGATGGAAGCGAAACCGATATTTTTGTAAATGGTACCTGGGCAGAGTAAATCTGCTGTTTTTCGCAATAGAAGCAGGGGACTTCCTTTATTTAGTCAAAAAAAACAGACCCGGGGCAATCTACCGTTTTTTGTAGACTGCCCCGGGTTCTGTTTTTGAAAAAAATCAGTTTCCAGACTTCCCTTTTCTCATATAAGGATTTCGATACAGCGAAATCACAAGTTCTACTGCCATGAAGCACCAGATGATCGGTTCGCACCAGATCACGGCACTGTAGTGGTAGCGCGGGATAAACACCATCGCAAAAATAATTTTTCCGAAAAGCTCAATAAAACTCGACAGCAGCGGAAGAATCTTTTCTCCGAGCGCCTGCAGTGCAAGGCGGCTGCAGTTGACAAGGCCAAGTGCAAAGAAGAACGGAATGGCTACACGAAGGTAGCGGGCTCCGTTTCCGAGGACGGTCGGATCGGAAGAACCGGAGATCAGATGAACCATCGTCGGTGCAAGCGGAGTGACAAGGAGAATCAGGCATGCGGTCACGCTGAAGCAGAAAATATAAGCATAGCGAATGCCTTTCCGCACGCGCTCCCAGTTGTCCGCGCCGCGGTTCTGTGCCACATACGTGTTGACTGCCTGTGCCATCGAGGAAAGCGGCATCATCGAGAAGGAAAACAGCTTTCTCGCAGCCGTGTGTCCCGCAATTGTTTCATAGCCAAGGCTGTTGATGCCCGGCTGCAGGACAATCGAACCGACATAGATAATACTGCTCATAAATCCCATCGAAAATCCCTGTGCCAGAAGCTCCATGTACAGTCCGCGATCCGGTTCAAAATGACGTTTTTCCGGAAGCAGAATTTTTGCTTTGGTAACAATATAAATCAGGCAGAGCACGACGGAAATTCCCTGCGCAATCACGGTTGCAATTGCAGCACCGCGAACGCCCATACCGAAAGAACGGATAAACAGCAAATCCAGTACAATGTTTACCAACGATGAAATAATCAGGAAAACAAGCGGCATAAAGCTGTTTCCGATTGCTCCCAACAGACCGGAGCACAGATTGTAGGCAAACATGACAAACAGAAAAACGGATAGAATTGAAATATAACTGTAGGATTCTTCGAGGATTTCTGCCGGTGTTTTCAGCAGCCGCAGCAGCGGATGCATGAAAATCGTTGCAAGAACGGTGACCACCAGTGTAACGGTAATGCCAATAACGATACAGGATGCAACCGATTTTTTCATCCGTTCCGTCTCCTGCCTTCCAAAGCATCGCGCCGTGACGATCGCGAGCCCGTTTCCGACGCCGAACGTAAATCCGGTCATCATTTCATAGATCGACGAGCAGGCACCCATGGCTGCAATCGACGAATCGCCGAGTGTATGGCCGACAATCAGTGTGTCCATCGTATTGTAAATCTGCTGAAATACACGGGATGCCATGATCGGAAGTGCAAAAAGAAGCAGAGATTTCAGAATCGAGCCGTGAAGCAGATCAACCCGGGAACTCCGCTGGGTTTGTGACTGTGACATAAAAAATTTCCTCCCTCAAAAATACTTCATTGTTCCTATTATAACAGACGGGAGTAACTACCGGACAAGGAATATCTCCAAATCTGTAAAACAAATACAATAACACAAAATTTTACAGATTTTCATACTTCTTCCTCTCTTTCCTTCTCTTAGAGCGTGTCGTTATTCTTTTCCCAGTAAATACTGATAAATATCTCTCTTCGTTACGCCACGGTCTTTTGCCACAAGCTTCATCGCCTCTTTCCGCGCAATCCCCTGGTCTTCATACCGTTTCATATGTTCCTCAATCGAAATTTCCTCAAACGCAGCCTTCGCCTCGTCCTCGATTTCTTTCTGGCTTCTGCCTTCGATCACAAGAACGCATTCGCCCTTCGGATCTTCCTGCTCGTAGCGGGTAATGGCATCTTCTATTGTGGTCTGCCATGCTGTCTCATGCTTTTTCGTCAGTTCCCGACACAGTGTCAGGCGGCGGTTGCCAAGGATTTCCAGCAGTTCCCGCAGCGTTTTCAGCAGATGATGCGGCGCCTCGTACACGATCATGGTTCGTGTCTCGTTTTTCAGCCGCTCCAGCGCCAGTTTATGTTCTTTTTTATCCGGCGGAAGAAACGCTTCAAACACAAATCTTCTCGTCGAAAGTCCCGACAGCGTCAGTGCCGTTACACACGCACACGCCCCCGGCAGACTCGTCACTTCGATTCCGGCTTCGTATGCCATTTTCACCAGCTCCTCCCCCGGGTCTGAGATTCCCGGTGTTCCGGCATCGGTGATAAGGGCAATGTTCGTTCCCGCCAGCAGCTTCTGCACCAGCTCGCGGCCCTTGTCGTATTTGTTGTATTCATGGTAACTCGTCATCGGCGTATGAATCTCAAAATGGTTCAGCAGCTTAATGCTGTTTCTCGTATCCTCCGCCGCGATCAGATCGACCTCCTGCAGAATGCGGATTGCACGGAAGGTCATGTCCTCCAGATTTCCAATTGGTGTTGCACACAAATATAATTTTCCTGCCATGTTCTTATCTCCCGTCTCCATATAATTCCCGGATGTCCTTTGTATACACGCCCGGCGTCTCATACACAATCAGCGGTTTCTCCACGGTAATTCTCGGATTCCCGCCTTTCATCGCCTCGATCAGCACCATGTTCGGCTCCTTGTCCACAAACGGATAAACGAGCTGCATCCTTTTTGGTTCCAGATGATATTTTTTCAGCGTCGAAAAAATCTCCGCCAGCCGGAACGGCCGGTGCACCAGATAGAACCGTCCTTTCGTCTTTAAAACCGCCGATGCCTCTTTCGCAATATCATCAAACGAGCACAGCACCTCATGCCGCGCAATCGTCTTCGCCTCAAGCGCATTCGTCAGCCCGTGCTGCCCCGTCATGTACGGCGGATTGCACGTTACCACATCAAACACTTCTTTTCCAAACTGCTGCGATGCCGTTTTCACATCTCCCTGGAAAATCTCAACATCATTTTCCAGATGATTGTACCGCACACTCCGCTGTGCCATCTCGGCACTGTACTCCTGAATTTCCAGCCCGGAAAAATGCTCTCCGTTTGTCTTCGCCTTCAGCAGAATCGGCACAATTCCCGATCCCGTGCAGAAATCCATCGCCCGCTCCCCGCGCTTCACCTTCGCGTAGGATGCCAGCAGCACCGCGTCAATGCCATAGCAGAAAAGGGATGGATTCTGTATCATCCAGTAACCGTTCTGCAGATCATCGAGCCGCTCACCCGGCTTCAAAAATTCTTCTTTTCTATCCAATGAAAATCCCTCCTCCTGCTGACCGCCCAGCGCCGCATCACACAAAAAGAAGCGTCAGTTTTACCCGGCGCTTACTTTTTTCAAAATGCATTCCAAATCAATCTTATTCCGGCTGTTTTGCCTCTTCCGAAGAAGCCTGCTCCCCGGAGCTGTTTCTGTCTTTTTTCTTCTCTTTGCCTTTTTCCTTCTTATGCTTCGGCTTGAACTTGAGCTCTTCCACCGGGCACTCCCGCATTTCCTTCTCATCGTTCACATCCACCAGCACTTTTACGAGCTGACGAAGCACATTCACACCGGAAACCTCACCTTTCATGCCGTCCGGCAGCGTTACGATATCGCCGACACCCGGCAGCTTGCGGTTCAGGTATTCATAGGTTTCCTGCTCGTTTTTCAGGCAACACATCAGTCGTCCGCAGACACCCGAAATCTTCGTCGGGTTCAGGGACAGGTTCTGCTCTTTTGCCATCTTGATCGAAACCGGTGCAAACTCGGACAGATACGTATGGCAGCAAAGCGGTCTGCCGCAGATGCCGATTCCGCCGAGGATCTTTGTCTCATCGCGGACACCGATCTGGCGAAGCTCGATTCTCGTCTTAAAGACAGCCGCCAGATCCTTTACCAGCTCACGGAAATCAATTCTTCCGTCGGCGGTAAAGTAAAACAGCATCTTGTTATTGTCAAACGTATACTCTGCATCGATCAGCTTCATCTCCAGGTTGTGCGCCCGGATCTTCTTCTGGCAGATTTCAAACGCTTCTTTTTCTTTCTTGCGGTTGCTCTCCTCCCGCGCATCATCCTTCGGCGTTGCAATGCGGATGACTTCTTTCAACGGCTGGATCACCTTGGAATCGTCAACTTCTTTTGGCCCCAGCACAACGAAACCATACTCTACGCCGCGCGCCGTCTCAACGATAACGTGGTCGCCCACGCAGATGTCCAGCTCTCTCGGCGAGAAATAATATACTTTTCCTACGTTTCGAAAACGTACTCCTATAATTGTTATCATGCTATCAGTTTTCCTTCATTGTCAGGAACATAAGCTCCATGGTTAAATCAAAATTAACATTCGCGTTCAGGCGGGCTCTCGCCTTCTGAATCGCCTCTATAATCTTCTCCAGGCCTTCGTATGAGCTCTTATTTGCTCTCTCACGGATTCCATTCAGCTCCTGCTTGAACACAAGGGAATCGACCTCTTTTGTCGCCTTAAAGAGCAGAACATCGCGGAACCATAAAGAAAAGATATCGAAGTAATCATCAATATTGTCTTTTTCGGCCGTCAGTTTTTTGATCGTCTCCACGATTTCATACAGCGGCATACTGTCGGCGTACTTTGCCATGCGGAGTGCACTTTCCAGCGTCTCCTCGTATTCCGGAGAACGGGCAATCCGCTCTGCTTTTCCGATATTTCCCTGCGCCAGGGACGCATCAACCTCTGCCTGGTAATCCGGCACATGCATTTCGTTCATCAGATAATCTTTCACAAGCTGGTCTCCCACTGGTTTTAAATTTAACTGCACGCAGCGTGACGAAATCGTCGGAAGCAGCGCATCCGGGTTGTCTGCCAGAAGCATGACAACTGCGTAGGCCGGCGGCTCCTCGATCGTCTTCAGCAGCGCGTTCTGCGCCTGAAGTGTCAGCTTCTGCGCCTCGTCGATGATATAAATCTTGTACGGACTGCTGTACGGCTTGATCATCACATCGTTAATGAGCTGCTCGCGGATTTCATCGATGCTGATGGTGTTCGGCTTTTCATGCTTCACATAAATGATATCCGGATGATTCTGGCTCTGTGCCTTTTTACAGGACGGGCATTCCATACAGGGCTCGACCCCGTGCTTCTCGCACTGAAGCGTCATCGCAAACAGTGAAGCCATCATTTTCTTTCCCGATCCACTCTCTCCGCCAAAAAGATAAGCATGAGATACTTTATTCATCGAAATGGCATTCTGTAAATGCGTTATGATTTCCTGATGTCCTACAACCTTCTGAAAACCCTGCATAAAATCACCCCCTGGAGTTCTTTTGTATTTCTTACTAATACTGCATTAAGTATATCACAACTTTTTCTGTTGTTCCACAAAATTCTGAATTTCGGAAAAACAGTCTTCCGGCGTAGAATTATTGGAAAATCTGCGGACAATTCCAGCTTCCGCAATTTTCTCCTCCGTAAAATCCTCACAGTCCGCCAGGAATCTCCGGCACATCTCCGCGTATTTCGGCTCTGTCTGTTTTCTTTCCCGTTCCAGTGCCCGCGAAAGCCGCAGCCCGTCGTCCACCTCGACATACAGCGGAACCATCGCCTGCTCCCCGAAGTATGCCTTTAATTTCAGATACGATTCCAGTGTCCCGATTCCGAGATAATCATGCTTCACAAGATCAATCTGCCCGTCATCCGCCGTAAAATAATACCACGGCCCCTGCACCGTCGAATACATGCGCTCCTCGATAATCTTTCCGGCCTCCCGCAGTTCCGAAAGCCGTTTTTCATCCACAAAGAAATACTCTCTTCCGTCCTGCTCCCCGCTCCGGATCGGCCGTGTTGTATACAGGACAAACGGTTTTAAATCCAGCGCCGTCTCCTGGATCAGATGCTCATAAATATGATCTTTCCCTGACGCACTTTTTCCCATCAGATAGTAAATTTTTCCCATTTTATCTCTCCCCGAAACACAGATTCTTTATGCCTTAAACCGATATCCAACGCCCCAGATCGTCTCGATATATTGCGGCTTTGCCGTATTAAACTCTATTTTTTCACGGATCTTCTTGATATGCACCGTAACCGTCGCAATATCTCCGATGGACTCCATATCCCAGATCTCACGGAACAGCTCTTCTTTCGTGAAAACGCGGTTCGGATTCTCCGCAAGGAAGGTCAGCAGATCGAACTCTTTCGTTGTAAACTGCTTCTCCTCTCCGTTCACCCACACGCGGCGTGCCGTTTTGTCAATCTTGATGCCGCGGATCTCCACAACATCATTCTCTTTCTTGCCGTTTCCGACCAGACGGTCGTACCGTGCCAGATGCGCTTTCACGCGTGCAACCAGCTCACTCGGAGAAAATGGCTTCGTCATATAATCATCCGCACCAAGGCCGAGTCCGCGGATTTTGTCGATATCATCCTTCTTTGCCGAAACCATGATAATCGGAATATCTTTCTTCTCACGCACCTCACGGCAGATCTCAAAGCCATCCACCTCCGGCAGCATCAGATCCAGAATCAACAGATCAAAATCCTCTTTGACCGCCCGCACAAGACCGGTGTCTCCCTGGTTTTCAATCTCTACCTCAAAGCCCGAAAGTTCTAAATAATCCTTCTCCAGATCCGCAATGGATTCCTCATCCTCAACAATCAGTATCTTACTCATGAAACAGGTACCTCCTGATATTTTCTTAATACAAAGTACATCGTGGTGCCCACGCCTTCTTTGCTGGTGGCCCACACTTTTCCGCCGTGGTCTTCGAGAATCTTCTTCACGATGGAAAGACCGATGCCGCTGCCGCCCCTCGTGCTGTTGCGGGACGTGTCGGTGCGGTAGAAACGGTCGAAAATCTTCGTCAGATCCTTCGTCGCAATTCCCTTTCCGTTGTCCTCAATCTCCACCTGCACAAAATCTCCGACATCACGCAGACGGATGTTGATGACCTTATGGCTCTTATCCATATATTTGATGGAATTGCTTACAATGTTATTGATGACACGCTTGATCTGCTCCGCATCCGCGATGACGATCGGGTCGTCCTCGAGATAATTAAAGTATGTCAGATCCACATGCTGCGCGTCAAGCTCCAGATTCAGTTCCTCCACGCAGTCATCAAAATAATCCGCAATGTGAATCTTGGAAAACGTATACGGAATGCGGTTCGTGTCAATCTTGGAATAAAACGTCAGCTCATTGATCAGACGGTCCATCTCATTCGCTTTGTTGTAAATGGTGCGGATGTAGCGGTCCATCTTCTCCGGCGTATTTGCCACACCGTCCATGATTCCCTCGACATAACCCTTGACCGCGGTAATCGGTGTTTTCAGATCATGCGAAATGTTACTGATCAGCTCTTTATTCTCTTTGTCAAACTCGACTTTTTCCTCCGCCGTCTCTTTCAGCCGGATACGCATCTCCTCAAAGTCCTCGCAGAGGTCATTAATCTCCGCCACGCCGCACGGTTCAACAGTGAAATCCAGATTTCCGTCTTTGATATTCTGTGTCGCCTTTTTCAGCTGCTCGAGCGGTCCGATCACACCGCGGTAAATCCAGAAGCTCAGGCCCAGACTGGTGAGCACCAGAATCAGCACAATCACGATGCCTAGCTCTTTTACCATGCCCGTAATCTGCGGCGCAATCTGGTCTGTCTTGGTGACGATAAACGCACTGCATTCTTTTCCGTCCGAGTTCTCATAGTCCACCTGTTTGACCATCCACTGTTTTTCATTGCGGAAATAAACGCCGCCCTTCAAATTGGCCCCCGGGTCACCGTATTTCGGCAGCTCATTTTCCAGCTCCTCCGACGACAGCTCCTCCGAGCCATTGTAAATGATAACACCATCCTCGCGCACCGCGATAAACGACTGTTTTTTCTGCAGTCTTGCATTCAGAACAGAGAGATAATTCGTTTCTTCCAGCTTTGCCGTATCCGATTTCGCGGTATCCTCTACTTCGTCGTACTCTTCTGATGTCATCGCATTCAGCAGCAGGGTGTTGTTCGAAATCGTCCGGTATGTTGCGTTCGCAAGACCGTATTTTTCACCGATAATCTTTGCTTTATACCCTACAAAAAAGTAAAACGTCAAGGCACACATCACGATCGGAACCAGTATGATGATGAAAAAAGAAATGATTACTCTCGTCCTTAATTTCATGCTTTTCTTCTTTTTTTCCATATAAGATCCACCTGTTTTCCAACACATATTTCGTACTTTTGCGCACAAAAAATCCCCAGTACGCAGTCTAAATTTATTATAGCACAACGCCTGAGGATTTTTCATTAACTTAGATGAATCTTTCTAAACTTTCTATAAACAGAAAAGCCTGAAATTAGAGGTATTTCTTCAGGTCTTCTACTTTATCCAGTTTCTCCCACGGCAGATCCAGATCGTTTCTTCCGAAGTGGCCGTAAGCGGAAGTCTGTTTGTAGATCGGACGGCGCAGATCCAGCATTTTGATGATTCCAGCCGGACGAAGGTCGAAGTTCTCACGAACGATATCGGTCAGTTTGTTGTCGGACAGTTTTCCTGTGCCGTAGCTGTCGATCATGATAGAGGTCGGATGAGCGACACCGATTGCGTAGGAAAGCTGGACCTCGCATTTGTCGGCAAGACCTGCTGCTACGATATTCTTTGCTACGTAACGTGCTGCATAAGCTGCAGAACGGTCTACCTTTGTACAGTCTTTTCCGGAGAAAGCTCCGCCGCCGTGACGAGCGTATCCGCCGTAGGTGTCTACGATGATCTTACGTCCGGTGAGGCCGGAATCTCCGTGAGGTCCGCCGATTACAAAACGGCCGGTCGGGTTGATGAAGAACTTGGTGTGCTCATCTACCATGTCTGCCGGAATGATTTCGTCGAATACGTATTTTTTGATATCCTCATGAATCTGCTCCTGGGATACTTCCGGATCATGCTGAGTGGAAAGAACAACCGCATCAAGACGGAACGGTTTGCCGTTCTCATCGTACTCTACGGTTACCTGTGTTTTTCCGTCCGGACGCAGGTATGTTAAAGTACCGTCTTTGCGGACTTTGGTCAGCTGGCGAGCCAGTTTGTGTGCCATGTAGATCGGGTATGGCATGTACTCTTCGGTCTCGTTGGTTGCGAATCCGAACATCATTCCCTGATCTCCTGCTCCAATGGCATCGATCTCCTCATCGCTCATATTGTTCTCTTTTGCTTCGAGCGCTTTGTCTACACCCATAGCGATATCGGTGGACTGTTTGTCAATTGCAGTTACAACAGCGCAGGTATCTGCGTCAAATCCGTATTTTGCACGGTCGTAGCCGATTTCGCGAACGGTATCACGTACAACCTGCTGGAAATCAATGTGTGCGTTGGATGTAATCTCACCCATTACCATAACGTATCCTGTTGTAGTACAGGTTTCGCAAGCTACACGGCTCATCGGATCCTGTTCAAGCAGCGCATCCAGAATCGCGTCAGAAATGGCATCACAGATTTTGTCCGGATGTCCTTCGGTTACAGACTCAGAAGTAAACAGTCTTTTTTCCATTCTTTTTCTCCTTTTTTTCTTCTCTTCTCTTTTGCTTTTCGTTCGTGGGCTTTGGCTTTCCCTGAACATTTTTTCGTAAAAAAAGATCCGCAATTTTTAGCGGACCCGAATAGTAATGTTCAAATCCCCTTATTGTTCGAAAATTTCGCTCAGGCTGGCACCTTCCCGTACAGACTATTCTGTCTGGGGGTTGCCGTGGTTTCACAGATCCTATGTATCTCCACCACTCTGAATAAGAGAAAAGCAACTGAATTTTTGATTTTGTTTTTTGCTACTCTGATACACTATCGCAAAATACGCCATTCGTCAAGAGGAAATAAAAGGATTTGAGACATTTTCTTACTGTTGTCCCAAACATCCTTTCTTTTTTTCTGATTTTTCGGCTGTATCTTCTGTTATTTGTGAACAGATAAGAAAACTCTCCAAAACAGAGAGTTTTCTTATCTGCTGTATCGTTTCTTCTACTCTTCTGCTTTCATCTCGCGGACAATCTTCCGCAGCTTCAGAATCATGGACGGAGCAACAGAAAGCTCATCCACTCCCATTCGTACAAACTGCTCCGTCAATGTCAGATCTGCACCGAGCTCCCCGCAGATTCCTGCCCATTTTCCGCATTTGTGTGCATTTTCCACCACCATGCGAATCATCCGAAGAACGGCTTCATGGTGTGGATTGTAGAAATCATCCAGCTGCTCATTCTGACGATCAATCGCCAGGGTATACTGCGTCAGGTCATTCGTTCCGATGCTGAAGAAATCCACCATTTCCGCCAGACGGTCGCTGATCATCACGGCTGCCGGTGTCTCGATCATAATGCCCTGCTCCGGAATTTTATACTGCACTTCCTGTGCTTTCAGCTCTTCCTCTACCTCTGCAACAATTGCGTAGATTTTTTCTACCTCTTCTGTTGATGTGATCATCGGATACATGACAGAAAGGTTTCCGTAAACGGCTGCGCGGAACAATGCGCGAAGCTGCGCTTTAAAAATTTCCGGCTGTTTCAGACAAATCCGGATTGCACGGTACCCAAGCGCCGGATTTTCTTCTTTTCCAAGATTAAAGTATTCTACCTGCTTATCTGCCCCGATATCCAGCGTACGGATAATCACTTTTTTGCCTGCCATGGTCTGCACGGCCTGTTTATATGCCTGAAACTGTTCTTCCTCCGTTGGGAAATCATTTCTTCCAAGATAGAGGAATTCGCTTCGGAAAAGTCCAATTCCACCGGCATCATTTTCCATCACATAGCCAAGGTCACCAACACTGCCGATATTTGCATAGATGTTGATCTTACGGCCATCCGGCGTAATATTTTCTTTTCCTTTCAACTCCTCAAGAAGCTTCTGTTTTTCTGCTTCTTCCTGCATTCTTTTTTCGGTTTCCTTCCGCACATCCTCCTCCGGCTCAAAGATAACCTGACCTGAAAAACCGTCTACAACGGCCGTCATGCCTGTTTTCAGACCGTTTAAATCCATCGGGACGCCGATTAATGCCGGAATATTCATCATTCGCGCAAGAATCGCAGTATGAGAATTGGTAGATCCATGCACAGTCACAAACGCAAGTATTTTTTCTTTGTCCATCTGTACAGTTTCACTCGGACTTAAATCGTCTGCCACTATAACAGATGGTTCCATAGAACTCAGGTCGTTATCTCCCTCGCCGCTTAAATTGCGGACCAGACGTTCGGAAATATCTTTTACATCTGCGGAACGAGCCTTCATATATTCATCATCCATAGCTGCAAACATCTCTGCAAAATTATCGCCGGTTGCTGCCGCTGCATATTCTGCATTTACCAGTTCTGTCCGGATCATGTTCTCCATTGATTCCAGATAGTCCTCATCCTCCAGCATCATCTGATGGACTTCAAAGATCGCCGCACTTGCCTCTCCAACTTCCCGGACTGCCTTGTCATACAGTCTGCCAAGCTGTTTTTTCGAAACCCCCACGGCTTCTTTCACACGTTTTACTTCTGCTTCCGGATCTTCAATCCGGGCTCTTTTAACCTGGTAATCATTTTTCTTCAGAACCGCAACCGGTCCCATAACAATTCCTTTATATACGGATTTCCCCTGAAAATACTGCATTTTTTATCCTCCGAGCGTACTTTTTACAGATTTGCTTCGAAAAACGCTTTCAGCGTCTCAATCGCTGCATCTTCGTCCTCTCCGTTTGCTGCAACGGTTACGGTATCTCCCTGCTTTACGCCAAGTGACATCAGCATCATCAGCTGAGTCAGTTTTTTCGTTTTTCCATCTTTTGTGATGGTGCATTCCGATGCAAAATTTTTTGCTTCCTTTACCAGCATTCCTGCCGGTCTTGCGTGGATTCCCAGTTCATCTTTAATGGTATATTCAAATGTTTTCATGCTTTTATTCTCCTTCTTCTCTGTCCATAATCCGTTCTATGTGCATAGCGAGATATCCAATTTCGATCTCCTCCATCGGAAGTTTCAGCCTCTTTTCCATCTCCTCACAGATTCGTTTCGCCGCCTGAAAGGCTTTCGGAAACTTTACGGACATGTAGTCATTCATATTTACTTTCAGTTTTTCCCCACTGACCGCTCTTGCAACCATATAGCGGATATGGTTCATCATACGGTTATACGACAACGACATCACATCGATGGTATGCCCGGTGATATGCTCCACCAAAGAAATGCTCTCCCGGACTGCTCTTGCTACTTCCATGGCCTGTGAAACATTTTCCTCCACAATTGCCGAATGAACATGAAGTGCAAGATAGCCGATTTCATGTTCATCAATTTCGATCTGAAGCCGTTCTTTTAAAAGCTCCCTGATACAGGAAGCAACTTTATACTCTTTGTAAAACATCACACGGATATCGTCGGTGAGCGGATTGCTGATCTGCTCACCGTTCTGAATCCGCCGGACAGCAAAATCCAGATGATCTGCCATTGGAAAGACGATGGAACGGTCAATTTTTCCAAATTCCTTTTCTGCCTCGTCAAGCACGGCACTCGCCAGCTCCAGGCTGAGCGGAGAAACGCCCTGTACAATGGTTCTGGCATTTCCTCGCTCCGTCATCTCTGTCAGGGAATAAATGCGGGCATCGTCTCCCGGCTGTACACGCTGTCCCGTTTTTTTCCCAAATGCAATTCCTTTCCCCATGACCAGATATTCCCGGTTATTTTCTTCTTCCACACCAATAAATGAATTGTGGTTCAGTGTTTTTGCTATCCTGTACATTCTTCTCACCCGTTTTTAAGGCACAGCTTACGCGAGAATCTCAATCGCAAATAAAGGATCTCCTGCTTTTACCGGTCCGTCTGCCAAAAGACGGATTCTCTGGTTCTCCTCCAGCTCTGTGCAAAGAACCGGTGACGTAACCGACGGCGCATGTGTTTTCAGATATTCCAGATCCAGCTTCAGCATCGGATCACCTTTTTTCACGGTCTGACCGCTTTCTACCAGTGCCTCAAATCCCTCTCCGTTCAGTTTTACTGTATCAATTCCGACATGAATCAGAAGGCTGACTCCGGAATCGGTTACAAATCCAATCGCATGTTTTGTGTCAAAAACAAACGCGACTTCTCCGTCCTCCGGAGCACGCACATAAGGATCTTCCGGTGTCACAACAGCGCCGTCTCCCATCATCTTTTCCGCAAACGCTTCATCCGGCGCAGTAGAAAGGTCGGCTGCCAGTCCGCTTATCGGGCTGCAGACAGTAATCGTATCCACAACCTTCTGTTCTTTTGTTTCCTGCGTCGGTTCCGCCTCTTTTGGGGTTGGTGTATTTTCTGCTTCCGCATACGTATTCGGAGCTTTTTCCAGATAATCCTCTAAATTTGATTTTATCACAGTTACATTCGGTCCGTAAATAACCTGTACACCATTTCCTTTATGCACAACGCCAGATGCCCCTGTCGCCTTTAAAATACCATCGCTGACTCTCGCTGCATCATGAACAGTACAGCGCAGTCTTGTTGCACAGCAGTCCACATCCGAAATATTTTTCTTTCCGCCAAGACCTTTTGTGATCGCTTCACTCATGGCATCTTCCGATGCCACCCCATCGTTCTGCGCTTCTTTTCTGGCATTTACATCTGCTTTCGTATAAAGCTTGGTTTCTACATCATCATCCTCACGGCCCGGTGTCTTAAAATCAAACTTTTTAATCATGAATTTGAAGATAAAATAATACAGGAAGAAATAAAGAATGCCGACCGGAATCACCCTCATCCAGCTTGTCTTTTCATTTCCCTGCAAAATACCGAACAGGAAGAAGTCCAGAAGTCCGCCGGAAAAGGTAAGACCCACTGCGATATTCAGGATGTGTGCGATCATATAAGCTGTTCCCGCAAGAATAACCTGCACGACAAACAACGCCGGCGCAACAAACAGGAACGAGAATTCCAGCGGTTCTGTGATACCGGTTGCCATACACGCAAGTGCTGCGGAAAGAAGCAGACCGCCTGCCGCTTTTTTCTTCTCCGGTTTCGCACAATGGTACATGGCAAGTGCTGCTCCCGGAAGTCCGAAAATCATAAAAATAAATTCTCCGGAGAAATATCTCGTTGCGTCTGCACTGAAATGTGCAACATTCGCAGAATCCGCAAGCTGTGCGAAGAAAATATTCTGTCCGCCCTGCACCATCTGTCCTGCCACTTCCATGGTACCTCCGACTGCTGTCTGCCAGAAAGGCATATAGAATACGTGATGCAGACCAAATGGAATCAGTGCCCGTTTAATCAGACCGAAAATCAGCGTTCCGACATAACCGGAGCCGGTTACCAGGCCACCCAGCGCATAAATACCGTTCTGTACAACCGGCCATACAAAATACATTAAAATTCCCACAAACATATAGACGATCGTAGAAATAATTGGTACAAAACGAGTACCTCCAAAGAAAGAAAGTGCATTCGGAAGCTGGATCCGGTAAAATCGATTATGAAGTGCTGCGACTCCAAGACCGACAATAATACCGCCAAACACACCCATCTGCAGCGACTGAATACCGCAGACAGAAGTGATGGTTCCTTCCAGAACGGATTCTGCAATTTCTCCGTTTTCCAGAATCTGACCCGTAATAGTCAGCATTGCGTTAATCGCTGTATTCATAACGAAATATGCAATAACGGCTGACAGGGCAGAAACCTCTTTTTCCTTCTTTGCCATACCAATTGCAACACCTACCGCAAAAATCAGAGGCAGGTTATCAAACACCGCACTTCCTACTTTGTTCATGATCACCAGCAGCGCATGAAGAATTGTGCCGTTGCCGAGCAAACTTGTCAGCCCGTACGTTTCAATTGTGGTTGCATTGGTAAATGAGCTTCCGATTCCCAGTAAAAGTCCGGCTACCGGAAGAATTGCGATCGGGAGCATAAAGCTTCTTCCCACTCGCTGCAGAACACTAAAAATTTTGTCCTTCATTTTTTTACTCCTTGTGTAGTTTATACTTTTTACAAGAAAAGTTTCTGCGGTTTTGCATCTTTTTAGCCGGTCTGTACTCTTTTTTCTAAAACAGAGCACAAAAAAGAGACACTAACCCACATAAACAATTCCTGTTATGTATAGTTAATGCCTCCAAAAATCGAGTTACACACTACAACTGTAGTTGAATATAGCACAGATAAATCTCTTTTGTCAAGTCAGTTCTTATTATTTGAAAGATAAAAATAATTCACAATAATAGTAGTAAAATTTAAGCCAATTTCTTCGCAATAAGGTAAAATAAAATAAAAGAACGGTACCTTTTATTGCACCGTCCTTTTTGTCAACATTTGTTTTATACTGTTTTCACGCTCTTAACCGGAATTTCTGGATATCCTTTGCATTATTCACGCGCTCAATTTCAGCGCCGAGTCCTCGGAGCTTTCCATCGAAATCCTCGTATCCGCGCAGAATATATACGATATCATCTACCACAGTAATTCCCTCTGCTGCAAGTCCTGCGATCACAAGTGCTGCACCTGCGCGAAGATCCGGTGCGGAAACCTCTGCTCCGGTAAATTTTTCTACGCCGTCAATGATCGCCGTGTTGCCTTCCACTTTAATACAGGCGCCCATACGTGCCAGCTCATCCGCATACTTAAAGCGATTTTCAAAAATACTCTCTGTTACAATACTCGTACCGTTTGCCAGTGCCAGTGTAACCGCGATCTGCGGCTGCATATCGGTCGGATAGCCCGGATACGGCTGTGTCTTTACGTGTGTTCTGCCCAGACGTTTGCTTGCGCTCACACGGATGGAATCGTCAAACTCTTCTACGTCGCAGCCAATCTCCTCGAGCTTTGCGGTTGTTGCTTCCAGATGCTTTGGAATCACGTTTTTAATCAGCACATCGCCCTTTGTGGCTGCTGCTGCAAACATATACGTACCTGCCTCGATCATATCCGGTACGACCGCATAGCTGGTTCCGTGCAGGGTATCGACACCCTTGATCCGGATCACGTCGGTTCCTGCTCCTTTGATGTTTGCTCCCATGCTGTTCAGGAAGTTCGCCACATCGACAACGTGCGGCTCTTTTGCTGCGTTCTCAATCGTTGTATTTCCTCTTGCCATCGAAGCTGCCATCATGATATTGATGGTGGCTCCAACAGAAACCATATCCAGGAAAATGTGGCTTCCATGCAGATCTGCCGCACTTGCCACGATTGCGCCGTGACGGATGCTTACCTCAGCGCCGAGTGCGCGGAATCCCTTTAAATGCTGGTCGATCGGACGGCTTCCAATGTTACATCCGCCCGGAAGCGGAACTTCCGCTCTTTTGTATTTTCCAAGCAGCGCGCCTAAAAGATAATAAGACGCACGGATTTTTTTGATATATTCATAGTCAACACTCAGATCACCGATAGTCGATGCATTGATCCGCACGGTATGACGGTCGATGCGGTCCACAGTAGCTCCGATCTCTGCAATTGCTTCCAAAAGTACATTAATATCGCTGACATCCGGCAGATTTTCGATCAGGACCGTTTCGTCGGTCATCGTTGCTGCCGTAAGAATTGCAAGCGCCGCGTTTTTTGCTCCCCCGATTTCCACTTCGCCCACAAGAGGATTTCCACCTCTGATGACATACTGTTCCATATATTCACCTCAAATTTTCTTTTTCATAACTTAACGAGTGTGTTTTATCCGAAATAACGATTCAAAGTCTGTTCTGCTGTTTTTTTTACACACTCTGGACTCACTGAAACGCACTGCTCCCCGCAGTAATTTTTCAGTCTCCCCTTATCTTAACTCAAATCTAATATTTTGTAAATCAATTTTAATATATTCCGTACTATTTCCGTTTTTTTCCACCGTTTCCGGTCAGGAATATTCAGAGAAACGTTATATGTAATTTCTAACTTTCAGAACATTTTCCTTATTATTACGTAATATTATGTTTTTGAAAATTCTCCGAATATTCCACCGTTCCTTCTTACATGCCAATCTGCTCGCGAAGTGCCAGAATCGTACCCTGGATATCCTTTCCGCTCTCATCGACCGTAATCTCGGCATACTGTTCATACAGTTTACTTCTCTCATCGTAAAGATCTTTGAGCGTCTGACCCTCTTTCAGCACAACGCCGCGTCCCTTCAGGTTTCCAAGACGCTTTGCCAGATCCTCATACGACAGCTTCAGGTAAACGATTATTCCAATCTCTTTAAAATGCTCCATCGCCTCTTTCCCGTAAATAGCGCTGCCGCCCGGTGCAATGACGCTTTCATCGGCTTCCAGAGTCGCATTGACCTCATTCTCAATCGCAAGAAAGCCTTCATTTCCCTCATCTGCAATAATCTCGCGCAGAAGACGTTTCTCCCGATGCTGAATCACAAGATCCGTATCAATAAACTCATACCCCAAAGCCTTTGCAAGGATAACGCCAACGCTGCTTTTGCCGGCTCCCGGCATTCCTATTAATATAATATTCCGTTTCTTCAAGTTTTATTCCTCCTGCTGTCCTGTATGTACTCTCGGAATCTTTTTGTTTCCTCTATCTCTGCAGATTTGTTCCGCCCTGCTTCATGATCTGCTCAATCTCTTTTTCGCTGACCACGTTGGCATCGTGCTGAATCATCAGCTTTAAGACGCTTGCAGAAATCGCAAAATCGATGGTTCTCTGCGGCGCAAAATCATGCGCCATCGCGTGAATCAGTCCTGCACCAAACGCATCACCGGCTCCGACTGCCTCAAAGCTGTGTACTTTGTGAACCGGGCTCTCATAGAATTTTCCGTCTTTCAGGTAAATTCCCATCCAGTCGCCGTCCTCCACGGTGTAGAGATTGCGCAGCACGCTCGCAACTGCTTTACAGTTCGGGAACTGTTTCTGAATTTCCAGCATGCCCTCTTTGTAAGACTCGATCTGTTCAATGCCGCGCGACATATCTCCATCATACGCCGGAATGCCAAGCGATGATTCAAAGTCCTCATCATTTGCAATGCAGACATCCACGTAAGACATCAGACGGCGCATGACGCGCTGTGCGTCCTTTGCTGACCACATTTTTCCGCGGTAGTTGAGATCACATACCACCTGGATTTTTTTCTCTTTGCAGAGCATAAGAGCGCTCTCCAGCGTCTTTTCGATCTCGCAGCTGATGGCCGGCGTGATACCGGAGAAATAAAAGAGATCCACGCCCTCGAGCAGTTTTTCCCAGTCAAACTCCTCCGCTTCTGCCATCGCGATCGCGCTGTAGGCGCGGTCATAAACCACGCTCGTCGGTCGGATGTTGGTTCCCTTTTCAAAATAGTAAATACCGACGCGGCCGCCGCCCCGCAGAACACGGGTCGTATCCACACCGAACCGGCGGATTTCATTGATGGCCGCCTGTCCGACCTGGTGCTCCGGCACTTTTGTCACGTAGGAAACATCGTTCCCGAGTGTTGCCAGAGAAACCGCGACGTTCGCCTCCGCGCCGCCGTAACTGGCTTCAAAGGTATCTGCCTGCAGTATTTTCAGATGCTCCGGTGTTTTTAAACGCAGCATCAGTTCTCCGAATGTAAGTATTTTCATGATAAAATCCCCTCCAGAAACATTTTGTTTTTCACCTCAATACCTTTTTATCTTACGCTGTTTTCTCCCCGGACGCAAGAAAAAAAGCGCAAAAAAGCGGCTTCCTGTTTCGATTCAGAAGCCGCTTTTTCTGCGTTTTCTCTTATTCTTTTACTGCTCCCAGTGTAATACCGGTTACGAAGTATTTCTGCAGGAACGGATATACAATCAGCATAGGAACAAGGGCGATAAATACCTTTGCTGCCTCCAGTGATTTGTTGGAGTTCTGTGCTAACTGCTGATACTGCTCTGCAGTCAGGGTTACGCCTACCGGGATCTGAACGGAGATCTGACGGATGTAGGTCTGTAACGGATAGTTCGTCTCTTTGTTCATTAATACCAGGCCCTGGAAATACTCGTTCCAGTAACCAACGGATGTAAACAGGACGATGGTTGCGATAACCGGTTTGGAACACGGAACTACAATCTGCCACAGGATACGCCACGGGCCGGCGCCGTCTACACGGGCTGCCTCCTCGAGGTCTCCCGGGATGCCGCGGAAGAAGTTCATCATCAGGAGTACGTTGAATACCGGAACAGAACCAGCCAGAACCAGTGCTGCCATCGTATCGATCATACCATAATTTTTAACGGTGATGAACCACGGAATGGTACCACCATTGAACAGCATACAGAATACCAGGATCCACATCAGGACGTTTCTCGGTTTGTACTCTGTTTTGCTCTTTGCCAGCGGATAGGACATCATAATCAGGACAACCATGGTCCATATGGTTCCAATCACAACTCGCTTGATGGAAATCCAGAAGGAATTCCAGAATGCGGAATCACCCATAATCAGGCTGTAGGATTTTACGTTTGATCCGATCGGGTAAATCGTTACAAGACCGCCCTCAGCGGCTGCTTTTGAAGAAATAGATACGCAGAACGTATACCATAACGGATAAAAACAGCTGAATGCCAGGAGAATCAGGATGATAGCATTTATGACTTTAAACGCTTTGCTGCCAAAACTCTTGCTTTCTATCATAATTTCTGCCCTCCTTAGAAAATCTTGTAATCAGCAAACCTGTAAGCACAAACATAAGAAGTAACAACCAGCACGAAGCTGACAACAGATTTAAAGAGACCTGCTGCAGTAGCCAGCGAGAACTGCATGTTTGTAATACCAATACGGTATACGTATGTATCGATGATATCACCAGTTTCAATAACCAGCTGGTTGTACATGTTGAATACCTGGTCGAAACCTGCATTCAGAACGTTGCCCATTGCCAGTGTGGTCAGAAGAACGATGGTCGGAACCAGTCCCGGGATGGTGATGTGCCATACACGTTTCCAGCGGCTTGCGCCGTCGATTGCAGCTGCCTCGTAAAGGCTCGGGCTGATGCCGGTCAGCGCTGCAAGATAAATAACTGCGTTGTAACCGAACTCTTTCCATACATCAGTTCCGATCAGTAACTGACGGAAGATGCCAGGCATGGTCATCGGAAGAACGGTATCCGTTGCACCCATTGCGCTGCGGACCGTGTTGAAAATTCCGTTTGCGCCAAGGATATTGGTGATGATGTTTGCAAGGATAACCCAGGATACGAAGTGCGGCAGATATACGATCGTCTGAACCGTCTTTTTGAACTTCATATTCTTTACCTCATTCAGCAGCAGTGCGAACACCAGCGGAATGATGATATTCAGGATAACCTTTGCGATTGCAATAATCAGAGTATTGACAAGTGCCCGTTTTGCATCCGGGATAACGGTCAGGTATTTAAACCATTTCAAACCTACCCACGGAGAGCCGAACCATCCTTTGCTCGGATTGTAATCCTGGAATGCCATTACAATACCAACCATCGGAACGATAGAAAACATAAACAGCCAGATATAACCCGGCAGAACCATTAACGTATAGTGAAAGGAATTTGACAGCCCGAGATGGCCTTTTTTCTTCTTCACGGCAAGCTCCTCCTTTGATGTCATTTTTTTAAAGTAGTGGGGTACAGGCTTTCCTGTACCCCACCCTCCACATCATACATTTACATTAGTTACTCAGCCAGGTAATCTTTTACCAGCTCAAGGATCTGATCACCACCCTGTACATGCCAGTCGGTGCAGAACTGATCCCACTCGTCAAGGCTCTTCGCACCAGTGATGAACTGAAGGATACTCTTGTCTTCCAGGTCAGAAATCTGGGTCCAGTAGGTATCCATTCCGTCGATGGTGTAGTACAGTTCAGAATAGATCTTGTGATCCGGCTCAAGTGTTGCGTATGGACGATCACCAATCAGCAGTGCATAGAATCTGTTGAACTGTCCGTTGTTGGTGTTGACATCCATATCGGTTACTGCCAGATCTCTGGATCCGTCATAGTCCTCAGAGATAACGTCTTTCAGAGTTGCGGCATCGTTTGCCAGGTTCTTGTACAGACCGTTGAATTTGCTTCCGCCCTGCTGATAATCATCTGCGCTTGCTTCGCCTTTGATGATTCCCATCAGTGCATCATACTCATACTCGCACTCATCGGTAGCTGCCATACAGTTACGCAGCGGATACCAGCCGATTGCTACAGAAGTATCGAAGGTAGACTCATCACGAACGAGTACGTTGTTCATGATAACAATGGCTTTCTTCACATCATCCGATGCGTTTTTGTTTACCATAGTATAAGTGGTTCCAACGTCTTTCATATGAATATTCCACTCACCGTCTTTGGTGTACAGCGGATATGCCTGCCAGTTTGCATTGTTATCGTTACGGAAGGAATCCGGGTTTCCGTATCCAAGGCTCCACCATGGTCCCATGAAGATACCGCAGGTTCCGTTCTTAACATTGTTTGCATTGTCGCCGTTGGTTGTGGTTCCAACCTCCGGGTTGATGAGGCCTTTTTCATACCAGTCATGTAAGGTGGTAAGGGCTTCTTTCATTTCATCTGTTGTAGTTCCCCAGTACAGTTCGCCGGAATCATCTTTCAGAAAATATCCCGGTGTTGCATTGAATGCCTGATATACAGCATCGAAACCGTATCCGTTGTTGGAGGAGTTCAGGAAGTTGGAGTAGGTTCTTCCGCCGTTATCAATACCTGCGATTGCATAATCCGGGCTGAGACCTGCGTCTTTAAATTTCTGAGCTACTTCGCCGAGTTCATCTACGGTCTTCGGAACTTCCAGTCCTAACTGATCCAGCCAGTCCTGACGGATAAAGTACAGGTAAACACCATCGGTATCTACCGATATGTTTGGCAGTGCACAGAAGGTTCCGTCTACGGTTGCATTGTTGATCGCACGTCCTTCGGTAGTCTCGATGATTTCTTTTACCTGTTTGGATGCGTACTGGTTGAACTCCGGCCAGAGGTCTGCAAGAAGATCTGCTCTTGCTGCCTGTACCAGGTAGTTACGGGTTGGTGCAACGACTGCATCCGGAAGGGAAGCAGATGCGATTGCCAGAGATACTTTCTGCTGGAAGTCAGATGCATTACCTGCAGTCCAGTCGCAGACAACTTTGATGTTGTAGTTATCCAGAAGGTATCTGGTGTACTGGTTGTTATCTACGGAATCGCCGTCCGGAAGTGTGGTATCCTTCGGGTCGATCTGATATCCATAATGTACTTCTACGACATGATCAAATTTTGCAAACGCACGATCGTCATTTTCACCCGGTACTGCATCGTCTGCTTCATCAGCTGCTGCAACCCAGTCACCAGAACCTGCTGCATCGCCGGAGCCGCTGTCCGATGAGGTATCCTTTGCTTCATCGCCGCCTGCCGTACTTGATGCTGTTGTGCCGCTGCTCTTGCTGTTTGCGTCAGAACTGTCTCCTCCAGTGCTGCCACATGCTACCAGGCTTACGATCATGGTGCTTGCCAGTAATGCAGAAATTACTTTCTTTTTCATTTGGTGTCCTCCTTGTGATTTACGTTCTTTTTGCGTGCTCCGTTGTTGCTTTTGTCCAGGCTTACGAAGAATCCATTGTTTTTAATCATACGTTTTGCCTAAAACTTTCACATTTTCGTCACACTTTTTATGCAATGATTATACCTCTTCTCCACCCGTTTTGACAAGCATTTTTTATGTATTTTTCACAATTTATTTCGTTTTTTTAATTCATATTGTCGATTTTGTACACTATTTTAAAATTTATAGTCAATCTTGACTTTTTCTTTTTCGTTATTCTTTTATCTATTGACGGATTTTTTGTGCTTTTTTCCGTCATTTTGTATATTCCTCGTATTTTCAGACATTTTACCTGCAGAGCCTTCTACCGGCAGTTCCCTCCGAATGCCGGGCAACACAATAAAAAAGAACCTCTTATCTCTCCCCGGGAATACTTCTTTCCGGAAACATAAGAGGTTCTTTTTCTTTTTTTGTTCTTTATTCTGCTTTTTTCTTCTCTTTTGGAATAATAATATTCAGTACAATCGCCGCAACAGCTGCCGGAACAATACCGGAGCCGCCGAAAATCAGCTGGATATAATAAGGAAGCTCAGAAGTTGCTCCCGCTGTGGAACCAAGGCCGTAGCCAAGACCCAGTGCAACAGAAACGATCGTGATCTCACGGCTCGTAATCGGCTCTTTTGTGATGAGCTGGATACCGGAAACCAGAATTGACGCAAACATCATAACGGCTGCACCGCCGAGTACGGACTGCGGCATAATGGATACAAATGCTGCAATCTTCGGGCAGAGTCCGCAGAGGATCAGGAAAATGGCTCCGCAGGAAAGTGCCATACGGTTTACGATTTTTGTCATCGAAATAATGCCGACGTTCTGTGCAAAAGAAGTATTCGGGAGAACGCCGAGTGCTGCTGCAAAGCTGGATCCGAGACCGTCGCAGATGATACCGCCGGAAAGCTCAGAATCGGTTGCCTCGCGGTCCATACCGCTCTCTACGCAGGCGCAGATATCGCCGACCGTCTCAACGGTTGTTACGATGAACATGATCGCTACCGGGAGAATTGCCTCCACACGGAAGACTGGTTTTACCTCAGCCAGTTTTCCAAAGCCTGCAATACCAGGGAGTGCGAACCAGGACGCATCTTTTACCTGCTGGAAATTGACAACCCAGGAATATGTATAGGAAACAGTGCTTCCATCCTCAAGAACCGCCGTTCCGGTATGCGGCAGAACCATGGTCATAATAATAGCTACCACGTAGCCGACTAAAATACCGATCAGAATTGAAGCCGTGCTTAAGATTCCCTTCGGATTTGTAAAGTGCTTCAGTGCCAGCGTTACAATCAGAACGACCATGCCAAGGAACAGGTTCTGTATGGAACCGTAATCGTTCGTTCCGGAACCGCCGCAGAGATAATTGATTCCAACCGGAATCAGCGAAAGACCGATCGCCATAACGACGCAGCCGGTAACAACCGACGGGAAAAATTTACGAAGCGGCTTTAAACAGACGCCAAGCACGCCCTCAAACAGACCGCCGACAATTGTCGCACCAAGGATAGCGCCGTACGTCAGCGCGCCCTGTCCCAGCACGGCTGTCACGCTCTTGAATACGCCGAGGAATCCAGAAGATGTACCCATAACAATCGGTACTTTACCGCCGATCGGTCCAATCGAAAACATCTGTACCAGTGTTACAATACCGGCTACTGTCATTGCATTCTGCAAAAGAGCCGTACGAAGTGCACCGTAGCCCGCATCCGCCGTCAGACCGCACGCTCCCATGATGATCAGAAGCGGGGTAAGGTTTCCTACGAACATCGCCATTATGTGCTGCAATCCAAGCGGAATCGCCTGCTTCAGCGGAATCCGTCCTTCAAAGGTGTACGGGGTTCCCATAGCTGAACTTTTTTCTTTTTTCATTGCTTTTCTCCTGCTTTTGTAGATTTGGGCTGCCTTGCCTTTCGGTATGGAATATGCCCTGCACAGCCGGAATTTTTCCGGCAAAGCGTCCTTGTTTTTTCTTATAGATACTTATAAGTTTTTCTTTTTAAACAAGTCTTCTTCATAAGCTGTGCTTTTATGTAAAAAGATTATCATGTTTCTTTTTTCCCGTCAACCCGCATCTTGTACAGAATTCCATAAAAAGGAGACACCGGTCTGTGTTCCTCATCTCACAGATCAATGTCTCCTTGTTTTCTTCCTTCAATTTAAGCGTTCTGGAAATCCTCAATCGCTTTTACGGTGCGGTTATATTCTTCCGTCACCTTCTGCATCAGATCATCCGTCTCGGTCTCCTGCAGCGGTCTTAACCGCTCGGTCAGCTCGGCGCTTGGCTCGTACAGATTTTTAAAACCAAGATTCTGGCACACGCCTTTTAATGTATGAGCTGCACGGAATGCAACCTCAATATTTCCGTCCGCCAGTGCCTGGCAAAGCTCCTGATAGCTCGGATCCTGAGGAAATTTTAAAATGATCCGCTGAATTAGAGATTCACTGCGAAGCCGCTGAACGGTTTCCTCGTAATCTGCTCCCATCTGCATGTAGCAATCTTTTAATGTCATCTTCTCTTCCTCTTCCCTGTATGCAAATTCATTACATATTAATGCATACAAGTTCTTTATCAATACATAAATAATTATATTTCTCATGCAAGCTCTTGTCAACTTCTGCTTTTCATTATTTTTGCATTATTTTTGTTTACTATGCGCTCTATTTCTGAACATAAAATATCTTTTTTCTTACGTTTTTATCTTACCTGTATATTGCATTTATGCATAATAATACAACTTACTCGAATCTTCTGTCGTTTTATTCACACGGTACCGCGTGAAAGTCTATTTCTTCTGTCTAGTCTTGTTGCAAAATGTAATGTTTTTTGTACACTGTAATTTTCGTTATTTTTCTGTGTTTCTTCCATCTTTTATGCAAAAAGGGACCCTCGGTCTTAACCGGAGATCCCTTTGGATTTCTCAAAATCAGATTAGCAGATTCCCTGAGCCATCATAGCGTCAGCTACTTTCTCAAAGCCTGCGATGTTAGCGCCCATAACATAGTCGCCCTCATGGCCGTAACGTTTTGCAGCATCAACCATGTTGTGTGTGATGTTGATCATGATATTTTTCAGTTTTGCATCAACTTCATCGAAGGTCCAGGACAGACGCTCGGAGTTCTGGGACATCTCGAGTGCGGATGTTGCAACACCACCTGCATTTGCAGCTTTTCCAGGTGCGAAGATTACGCCGTGCTCCTGCAGATATTTGGTTGCTTCCAGAGTAGTAGGCATGTTAGCGCCCTCGCATACTGCAGTGCATCCGTTCTCAACAAGTGCTTTTGCATCCTCAAGCAGCAGCTCGTTCTGAGTTGCGCAAGGAAGAGCAAGGTCTGCTTTTACAACCCATACGCCGCGTCCTTCGTGGTACTCAGAGTTTGGACGATATTTCTTGTACTCGGTCAGACGGGCACGGTTTACTTCTTTGATCTCTTTTAATGCAGCTACATCGATTCCGTCTGGATCGTAAACCCATCCGTTGGAGTCAGAGCAGGTGAGAACTTTCACACCAAGCTGAGTAGCTTTCTCGATTGCATAGATTGCAACGTTTCCGGAACCGGATACACAAGCGGTCTTGCCTGCGATGTCGATGCCGTTCAGTTTCAGCAGCTCCTGGGTCAGGTACAGCAGTCCGTATCCGGTAGCCTCTGTTCTTGCTAAAGATCCGCCGTAGCTTAAACCTTTACCAGTCAGAACGCCTTCGTATACGCCGCGGATTCTCTTGTACTGTCCGAACATGAAGCCGATCTCTCTTGCGCCTGTTCCGATGTCACCAGCCGGTACGTCGGTGTCTGCGCCGATATATTTGCAAAGCTCTGTCATAAAGCTCTGGCAGAATGCCATGATCTCTCTGTCAGATTTTCCTTTCGGATCGAAGTCAGAACCACCTTTACCTCCGCCGATCGGAAGGCTGGTCAGTGAGTTTTTGAATACCTGCTCGAATCCCAGGAATTTGATAATACCAATATTTACAGAAGGATGCAGACGGATTCCTCCTTTGTAAGGTCCGATTGCACTGTTAAACTGTACACGATATCCGGTGTTTACATGAGCCTGTCCTTTATCGTCTACCCACGGCACACGGAATTTGATCTGACGCTCTGGCTCTACCATTCTCTCCAGAAGAGCAACTTTTCTGTATTTTTCCTCGTTTGCTTCAATAACAGGGCGAAGAGATTCCAGAACCTCTTTGACTGCCTGATGGAATTCCGGCTCAGCTGGGTTTTTTGCAACTACGGACTCAATAACCTCATCTACGTATGACATGTTAGTTTCCTCCTTGAAATTTCTCCCTTAATGTAGTGCAGAAAGATTTCTTTAAAAGATCCATCTGCGGTTCTCATCAGCCTTAAAGCGTGGAGAAAATCATTTCCGCACTCTCTCGCGTCTCCGGTGGATTCTCCCGTCCTCCGGATCACTTAATTTTATAAGGTCAACGATTGGTTGATATTATAGCATAAAATATCCGGTTTTTGCAATATTTCACGCAAAAAATTCCTAATAAATCATGATTTTGTAGCGTTTTCTAATATTTACCCAGTATTTTTGTCGATTTTGTATATTTTTACCGAAAGTACTATAAAATTTCGCGTGCTGATTCTTTAGAAAATAAAGATTAGCTGCGGTTTTTTGTTTTTATATTAGGTGTTTTCGATTTTTTCTTCACGCTCCAGCCAAAGGTTCCCTGCTTTTTCCCGATTCCAAAGTACTCTCCGTGGGAATACACAATCGGTTTCGCGCGGTTCAGATCGAAGCGGCCGCGCTCATCCATGTATGCCTCATCCGCATGGACAGCCACAACTTTTGCAAGAAACATGTGATGCGAGCCCAGTTCGAGCACCTGCTCCACTTTACACTCGATATTAACCGGCGACTCCCCGATCATCGGTGCGGAAATCTCCTCCGCCTCGACTTTCGTCAGTTTCATCTCTTTGAACTTATCCACATCTCTTCCCGAGCGCACGCCGCAGTAGTCGGTCGCATAGCAGAGGTCCTCCGTCGTCAGGTTGATGACGAACGCACCGCTCTCTTTGATCATCTGATAGCTGTAGCGTTCCGGCCGCACCGAGATCGATACCATCGGAGGATTCGTACACACCGTGCCGGCCCAGGCAACGGTGATGATGTTGTCCTCCCCGTTCTTTCCGCGCACCGACACCATGACCGCCGGCAGCGGATACAGCATATTTCCCGCTTTCCATGTCTGTTTTCCCATTCTTATTTCTTTCCTTTCCTTTTTTTCACCCTTTTATGACCGAAAAAAGCGTGCCCCGGATCTGTTTTCAGGCCCGGAACCACGCTTTTTTATTTTTTCTGTTTTTACTGATTCTGCAGCGCCATCATAAATGCCGGAATCAGCTGTTTCTTTCTCGATACAACACCCTTCAGCTCGCAGCTGACCTCGTTGACCGGAAGATCTTCAAAAGCTTTTTCGATGACTTCCTTTGCCCCGCTTCCATAATACAGAAGCTCTGTAGATTCTTCTATAATATTGGTCAGCATAAAGAATACCATCTCGATGCCGTGTTTTCCGCACTCGCTTTCCATCTGCGGCAGAAGCTGTTCCTTGATGGATTCCAGCTCGCCCGCATCGAGGGATGTAATCTGGCCGACACCAAACGTAACATCGCCCATGATGAATTTTTTGAAATCCTGGTAGAAAATTTCTTCCGGTGATTTATCTTTCAGGTTGCTTCCTGCACGGAACATTTCGGATGCAAACTCCGGAATGCTGATGCCTGCAATGTCCGCCAGTGCCTCTGCTGCCGCTTTGTCAAGAAACGTACACGTCGGCGACCGGAACATCAGCGTATCGGAAATGATGGCTGCGCAGAGCAGTCCTGCGATGTTCGGCGCGATCTCCAGCTCTTTTTCCTTATAAATTTCATACATAATCGTTCCCGTGCAGCCCACCGGCTCATTGCGGAACATAACCGGCGCCATCGTCTCAAGTGATCCCAGACGATGATGGTCGATGATCTCGAGAATCTCCGCCTCTTTGACGTTATCGACCGCCTGTGATTCCTCATTGTGATCGACGAGAATCAGTTTCTTTCCTGCATTTCCGATCAGGTTCCGACGGGAAATCGTTCCCACATATTTTCCTTTCTTGTTCAGAATCGGGAAATCGCGGTGTCTCTGATTTTTCATAACTTCTTTGATATCATCGAGGAAATCTTCGGTGTTGAACGTGATCAGATTGCTTCTGCGCATCAGATATTTGACCGGAATACTCTGGTTAATCAGACGCGCAATCGTATACGTGTCATGCGGACTGCTGATGATCACACAGCATTTTTCCTCTGCAAATTTCTGAATCGTTTTCGTCACCTTTGCGCCAAGTCCGACGATAATGCAGCTTGCATCCATCTCGATTGCACAGAGCTGGTCCTCCGCACGGTTTCCGAGAATGACAAGGTCATCTTTTTCGATGTAGTTCTCCATCGTATCCGGATGGAATGCGCCGACAACGACTTTTCCGCGGATAAAATAACCATGTTCATTTCCGACAATAACCGAACCATCCAACGTATCCGCGATACTGCGGTATTGCGTCCTTGCCAGTGACATGACATGGCTGTCATAAGAATCCATATAGGATTCTGCGATATCACTGACCGTAATCACGCCCTGCAGATCATTGTCCGGCGAAGTAATCGGCAGTGTGACCACGTTGTTGTTTTTCATCATGGAATACGCTTTCTTCACGGAAATCGTGCCCGGTACGCTCGGCACCTCATGGATTTCAATTTCCTTTACCTGCGTTCCCGCATTCGGCAGATACCCCGGTGCGCGCACGCCAAAACGCTTCAGTACATACTCGGTCTCCTCATTGATCTGACCGGCACGCCGCGCCATGTAGGTTTTGGTTTTATCTGTCCTGTTCTTGATATCCGCATAGGCAATCGCCGAACAAATGGAATCCGTATCCGGATTTTTATGTCCAATTACATAAACTCTTGAATTTGATTTCATAATAGTACTCCTCCCTTCTGTATGTTTGTGGTATACAGTAAGTTCGTCCCGGTAGTTTTACTTCTTTTTTTGTAACGACTACAGTTACTGCTCACTTCGTGACCAGTAACCGCCGCCCTGCACATGCAAATTCGCTCCGCGAAGTTCCGGGCGGCCACCTGAATCACTTTCTCCTGCAGCCGCGCAGCAAGTGCGCGTCTCAGTAATTTTGGTAACGACTACACACATATTACCATCCTTTTTTCATCTGGTCAAAGAAAATCTTTTATGTTAAGATAAACGCAGATAGAAAAACGTGCAAAATTGAACCCGATTTTTTCATAAATCCACAATTTTCCTCTCGTTTTCCTGTTATTCTTACGAAAAAGGGGTGTTTCATTATGTCAGAAGAAAAATTAACCATGGATGACTTCTCCGCAGAGCTGGAAGCTTCCTTCAAAAAAATTGAGGAAGGCGACATGCTCACCGGAACCGTCATCTCCGTAGATGAAAAAGAGGTGATTCTCGATCTGAAATACTACGCAGAGGGCGTCATCCGCGCCGAGGACTTCAGCAACGAGCCTGGCTTCTCCTTAAAAGACGCTGTTCAGGTCGGTGACGAAATCACCGCAACCGTGATCCGCAAAGACGACGGCCACGGCAACATTCTTCTCTCCCGCGCAGAGGCAAACGATATCCTCGCATGGGAAAAACTCGCACAGTACAAAGAAGAGAAAACCGTACTGGATGTAAAAGTCAAAGGAATCGTAAACGCCGGTGTTATCGCTTACGTCGAAGGAATCCGCGGCTTCATCCCGGCTTCCAAACTCTCCCTGAACTACGTGGAAGATCTGAATGAATACTTAAACAAAGACATTCAGGTACAGGTTTTTGACCTCGACAAAGAAAAAGACCGCCTGATCCTCTCCGCCCGCGAAATTCTCCGCGAGAAAGCAGACGAAGAGCGCAAAGAGAAAATCTCCAACGTAGAAGTCGGCCTCGTCACCGAAGGAACCGTTGAGAGCCTGCAGCCATACGGCGCCTTCATCAGCCTCGGAAACGGCCTCTCCGGCCTCGTCCACATCTCCCAGATCTGCGCCAAACGCATCAAACATCCGTCCGCAGTTCTGGCAGTCGGCGATAAAGTCAAAGTAAAAGTCATTGCCATCAAAGACGGCAAACTCAGTCTCTCCATGAAGGCACTCGACGATGTTGCCGCCGAAGAAATTCAGGAAGAAACCATCGAACTCCCGGAGACAGAGGAAGTGACAACGACACTGGGATCGCTGTTTAAAAATATTAAACTGAACTAAAGTGACTGTTCACGTTGTTATAACAGCATTTTCCAGGGGTTTTGCAGCATCACAGATTTTACCCCCATGACACGTAAACATAAAGCAGCGGCTGTACCGGATTTTTCTTTCCCGGTACAGCCGCCACTGTTATTTTATACCGGCATCGCCGCCACAAAATAGTACATCACAATAAAATGACAGAAGCTTCCACCCATCACAAACAGATGAAAAATTTCATGTGTTCCGAACTTTTTATGTTTTGCATTAAACACCGGCATTTTTAAGGAGTAAATCACCCCGCCGACTGTATAAATAATTCCGCCGGCCAGCAGCCATCCAAACGCCGGCCGCGAGAGGGCCAGAAACAGCGGATGAAACGCCAGAACGCACAGCCAGCCCATTGCGATATACAGCACCGAAGAAAACCACTTCGGACAGTTGATCCAGAATGCCTTGACGAGAATCCCGCCAATCGCTGCCGCCCACACCAGTGCACAGAGTGCAATTCCCGTCCGTCCATGCAGTGCAATCAGGCAGATCGGTGTGTAGCTTCCCGCAATCAGCACTGAAATCATCATATGATCAAACTTTTTCAGTCGACGGTTCACCTTCCCGTTTACATCAAACGTGTGATACACGGTGCTCGCCAGATACAGCAAAATCATACTCAGCATAAACACTGCCATTGCGACCACATGCAGATGATCCGGCTCCCGCGCCGCCTTCAAAAGCAACGGCAGCGTTCCCACCACCGCTAGGATCAGCGCAGTCCCATGTGTAATCGCACTGCCAGGATCCTTGATTCCATTTTTTCTGATATACTTCATTCTGCCCACTCCTTTCCTGTCAGAAACGTTGTTTTATTTCAATTACTGTATCACATGGTTTTTATTACTACTTGTTGCCGTTTCTTTTATTATAACAGGATGAAATTATTTTGCAAGTCAAAATATCTGGTTTCTTCCGGAATCGTTCGACACATTTTCACAAAAAAACAGACTTTCCGCATCCACACATTGTTGTGTCTGTTCGAAAAGTCTGTTTTTGATTCTTATTTCGCCTTGATCAGCTTCCATTTCTCTGTCCGCGAAAGCTGTTTAATCTCCCACTCCCGCCGCATCGCCTCTTCTTTGGAGGAATACGTTTCAAAATACACCAGTTTTACCGGTCTCCGGCTTTTGGTGTATTTGGCACCTTTTCCCACATTGTGTGCCTCGACGCGGTGCTCAAGATTGTTGGTCCAGCCGGTGTAAAGTGTTCCATCGCTGCATTCCACGATGTAAGTGAAATTTTTCGGATGTTCCTGCACCTTACTGCATTGCCAGCTCATCTACAGCCAGTTTCAGCGCACCCATGATACCCTGATTGTCGTTCAGACTTGGAAGTACAATGTAGCTGTCGAGATCCTCGAGTTCTTTTGTTACAAGATATCCGTTCAGCTGTTTCTTTACTTCTTCTCTTACGAGCGGCATCATATGCTCCTGATGCATAACGCCTCCGCCCAAAACGATTCTCTGCGGGGAGAGCAGCATGATGCAGTCTACAAGTGCCTGTCCGATATAGTAAGCCTCAAGCTCCCATACCTCTTTTTTGTCTGCCAGCTCAATACCTTTTTTGCCCCAGCGTGCTTCAATGGCAGGACCTGCAGCAAGGCCTTCCAGGCAGTTGCTGTGATACGGGCATTTTCCGCCGTAAGTATCTTTCGGATGTCTGGTCAGCAGAACGTGTCCGCCTTCCGGATGAAGCATGCCGTGCAACAGCTTGCCATTGGAAATAATTCCCATTCCAACGCCCGTTCCGATGGTGATGTAAATGCTGTTGTCCAGACCTTTTGTGATTCCCCAGGTAGCCTCACCCAGTGCAGAACCGTTTACATCGGTATCAAATCCAACCGGGATGTCCAGTGCATCTGCGAAAGCGCCTACGATGTTGTAGTTCTTCCATGCTAATTTGGGAGTTGTGGTAATGTAACCATATGTTTCGGATTTTCTGTTCAGGTCGATCGGTCCAAAGCAACCGATTCCCAGTGCCTGAATGTCCTTCTCTTTGAAATACTCAATCATTTTCGGAACGGTAATTTCCGGTGTCTCGGTCGGGATAGAAATTCTCTCATAAATTTCTCCATTTGCGTTTCCAATTGCGCAGACCATCTTTGTTCCGCCTGCTTCTAATGCTCCAAGTCTCATTGTGTTTTTCTCCTCTCTTATGCTTCTGGATTTGAGCAGATTACAGAAAGTTTTCCTTCAAATCTGCATCCATTAAAATTAGCCGGTATAATAAAGTGAGTACCTTTCTTAACCGGAATACCGTTTACAGTACCCTCTCCGGCGATTACACTTACATTAGTATAATATTTTTTCGCATCCAAGGTGAATACACCGTCGATGTCGTATTTATCTACAGAGTAGAACTTGCATGTTACAAAATGGGTATGTACCGCGCCCGGGATTTCCTCTGTAAAGGTATCGATATCTGCCGGTTTAAACGGAGCCTCGATAACATCGATACTCTGCTCTACATGAAGCTGTCTCGGTTTGCCGTTCTGCAGTCTGTCATAATCGTATACACGATAGGTGATATCGCTGCTCTGCTGTGTCTCCAGAATCAGTGTGCCGCCTTTGATGGCATGTACGCATCCCGGATTGATCTGGAAGAAATCTCCCTTATGTACCGGCACTTTGCGGATGAAATCGCTCCACTCATGATTGCGGATCATTTTCTCCACTTCTGCCTTGTCTTTTGCATTGTGTCCGATAACAATTTCTGTACCCGGTTCGCAGTCCAGCACGTACCAGCACTCGGTCTTTCCAAGAGATCCATTCTCATGCTCTCCTGCATAAGCATCATCTGGATGAACCTGGATGCTCAGATCATTTTTTGCATCAATGATCTTGATCAGCAGCGGAACCTGGCTTCCCGGGTAATTTCCGAAAATTTCCGGCTCCTCTTTCCAGAGCTCACCTAATGTTTTTCCATCAAATCTTCCGCCTGCCACATGGCTCATTCCGTTGGCATGTCCGCTGATCGCCCAGCACTCGCCGGTTGTATCGCTCGGAATTTCGTAATCAAATACGTCTCTTAACTTTGTTCCACCCCAGATTGCTTCTTTGAACACCGGGTCCATAAATAAAAGCTCCATATTTTTCTAATCCTCCTTGTTTTCAGGATCTGTCCACTACATCTATTTTAACCGATAACATTCAAAAACGAAACCCCTAAAATGACAAACTTTCACATTTTCTGTAACCGGTTACTTTCCTTTTATTCCGCCCTTTTTCTATATCAAAACAATCCTGTTTGTTATATGTAAAGCTGACTGTTTTCAGCCAGCCTTTTTTATAAAAAGCAATCGAAAAACGGTATTTTACCATCCGCGGTCTGCGCCGCCTTTTTTGTATTCAAAACCTGTAAAAAAGATTCGATTGCGAATCCTACACTTTATAATACTTTCCCGCATCCCATTTCGTGCAGGTCCTCTTTTTTATTCCGAAATTGCCGGGAGATATACCATAGGATCAATGGCTTTTCCATCTTTTTTCATCTCAAAGAAAAGATTGCTTCCCTCTTTTACATAATATTTCGTCGGTGCTGCAACTGCTCCGATCCGTGCTGCTTTCTGAACTTTCTGGCCTGCCTCGAGGGAAACGTCTGTGAGCTGTCCGTAGATGGCTTCGTATCCATTTCCAAGATTCATGGTGACGGTGAGGCCGGTTCTTGCATCATTTTCCACACTCACAACTTCTCCGTCCGCTGCCGCCAGAACCGGAGTTCCTTCTGCCGCCGAGAAAACAACGCCTGGATTGCACTGGTAAAGATCCAGTGTCGGGAAATAAACGGTATTTTCCATGTTATACGGAATCAGAACTGTTCCAGTAACCGGCAGTTCCATGATTGTCGCTTCGCTGAACATCAGATCCTGTGCAGCCCCTGCTGTCTCAACTGCCGTTTCCTGATTTTCTGCAGAATCCACAGTTCCGGATGCTGCACTCGTTTCTTCATTCGCCGCTGTTTCTCCTGATCCTGTTTCTCCGTTCTGATCCGCCGCTGTTCCGTTTACCGCCTGCGCGTCCTGTCTTTCTGTATTCCCATCTGATTCTTCCGGTGTATTCTGAGCCGTCTCTGCATCTGCTTCTGGATTTCCCGCCGCCTCTTCTTCACACGCCGCTTCCATTTCCGGCACCTGTTCCAGACTGTTTTCCACATCATCTGCCTGATCCTGTACGGCACGCGTTCCGTCTGCATCTCCCGCCGTCTCCTCCGTCTGCTGTTCTGTAGTTCCGGTGCTTTCGTCCTCTGTAAGCTGTGCCGTCTCTCCCTGTTTCGCCTGATCTGCCTTACCGTTTCTCGCATCCTGCTGCCAGGTCAGCACTCCGCCTGCAATCATCATTGCCAGTGCCGCTGTGATCACGCCGATTCTCAACTTGTCTCTTTTCATATTCTTACCACCTCTGCTGATATCTTTTTAAGCATTTCAGAGGCGTTTTTCGATTTCTCGCTCTCCTCCTGCTTTTCTACAGTAAGCAGTATTTCCCATCCGGCGCGATCTATACACAAAAACTGGATTTTTCCTTTCCGTTATCCACAATTTTTCCCCTGCGCTTCTTTCTTTTGTGGAAAACATAATTCTTTTCTGCGCATTCCGTGCAAAACATCCCCAATGTTATCCACACCTTATTTTCTCGACTTGCTTCACGTAAAAAAAAGAGCCGGAACCGGGAATTTTCTCCCGTTTCCAGCTCTCGCTTTCACCTGTATTTACTGTAATCTTCCATACACCGTACTCGCATCCGCGATGCTGTCCACCGCAGATCCCGAATCCGTCATGGCCTCTGCCGTAACAAGTATGTACTCTTCGCCTCCATATTCTGCAAAGCTGACCAGGCACTGACCCGCCTCATCGGTAAATCCGGTCTTTCCGCCTTCAATGACTGCCCCGTTCTCCAGTGTCGTACTCATCTCATAGCTGGTAAACCGGTGGAGCATCGTGTCATACAGCGTAATTCCCTCCGGGTGTGATGCGGTAGCCTCCGTTGTGTAAACCTCCCTCGTCACGATCTCGCGAAACGTATCACTCTTCAGACACTCACTCATCAGCACCGCAATATCACGGCAGGTAGAATAATGGTTGTCGTTATGTAGTCCCGTGCAGTTCTCAAAATGCGTATTGGTAAGTCCCAGTTCTTCTGCTTTCTGGTTCATCATGGCCACAAAACCTTCTTCCGATCCGCCGACTGCTCTCGCCAATGTCTCACATGCATCTGCGCCGGATGGCAGCAGCACACCATAGAGAAGATCACGAACCGTCGGCTGTTCGTACGGATTAAATCCCGCTACCGACGCATCCTGTGCCGTCAGTTCCTCGAAGATGTCCTCCGGAACCGTAATCGTCTCGTTCAGATCCGGAAGATTTTCAATGGTAAGCAGCGCTGTCATAATCTTTGTCATCGACGCCGGATAAATTCTCTCATCTCCGCCCAGATTCATCATCTCAGCCAGATCGCTTTCCCGCACCAGCAGGGCATGCTGACTGTTCAGACCATCTGACGAAATCTGCTGTACCGGCTCAGGCATCGGTGTAATCTCCTCCTCCGGGCTGGAATCCGATATCGGCTCTGAACTGTCCCCAGCAAGAGAGGATGACGAAACCGAAGAGGATGCACTTGCGTTTCCATCCGTCTGTTTTTTCTCGTTCTTCTGCATCTGATATCCAAGCACGCCAATCAATCCGATAATGATAACAAGCAGAACACTTAAAATCACTTTCTGCTGAAACTGGCGTCTTCGTCTTTTGTTTTTCTTTTTTTGTGCCATAAACAGATTCCTCCGTTCTTTTTTATTCTTTCAAAGCATAGTACATTTCCTGCTCTTTTGCAAGATTTTCGCCGTAACCTTAAGATAAACATAATCAAAATTGGTCCACCGGACCAATTTGGGATATGCAGAACAAAAAAAAGAACCCTCGAAAGGGTTCCACATAGTGAAGCATCGGGGATTCGAACCCCGGACAACTTGATTAAAAGTCAAGTGCTCTACCGACTGAGCTAATGCTCCGTAAAATATGCCTAGTTCCGGAATCGAACCAGAGACACGAGGATTTTCAGTCCTCTGCTCTACCAACTGAGCTAACTAGGCATAAAATTGCGGGAGTAGGATTTGAACCTACGACCTTCGGGTTATGAGCCCGACGAGCTTCCAGACTGCTCCATCCCGCGATATCCTATTTTTGTACTTGATTTCTCAAGTAAAGCCGATGATCGGACTCGAACCGATAACCTGCTGATTACAAATCAGCTGCTCTGCCAATTGAGCCACATCGGCCGATTGCCTGATTGGCAAGTGGGTGGTGGTGGATTCGAACCACCGAAGCAATTTGCAGCAGATTTACAGTCTGTCCCCTTTGGCCACTCGGGAAACCACCCATAAAAGAATGGGACCTACAGGGCTCGAACCTGTGACCCTCTGCTTGTAAGGCAGATGCTCTCCCAGCTGAGCTAAGATCCCATTTTTCAGATATTTAGTTATGAAAAGCGACCCGGATCGGGATCGAACCGACGACCTCCGCCGTGACAGGGCGGCGCTCTAA
>NZ_QUGO01000010.1:167503-171129 GCF_003479105.1 Blautia sp. AF19-13LB | reverse complement strand
AGAAGATATCTAATCCATTTCGGAATAAATATCTTCTGCTTTTAAGTTAATGACATTGCTTATTTACAGGCTTTTTCCGTATCCAGACCGGAGAATCCCCGGCAACAAACCCGGTAACCAAGTGGCAACCATCCCGGCAACAGACCGCTAATTTTATGCGATCCACTCCTTCGGCAGTTCCAGCTGGCAGCATTCTTCCTCGGTCAGCTCCACAAATCCATCTTCGTTGCCGGGCAGTTCGTTGCCGGAAACGTCCCGTTCCCAGCCCCTCTGCCTGCCATATCCGGTGAACATCCGGGGATTGGAGAATGGTTTCCAGCCCGTCACCACCGTGTTCATGATCTCGTTGATATTGTGCAGCTGCCACCGCTTCGGCTCATCGTAGGTGTGGCCCAGCGCCTCCTTGAACAGCTGTTTGGAGCAGACCATGCTGCCGGTGTAGTGTTCCAGAAAGCCCTGTATCTGTCCGGCCTCGGTGTCCTCCGGCATGAAATCCTTCTGCACCTCCACCAGCTGGCGCTGGATGGACTTGCTGAACTTCATAGAGTAGTGGCCGCTGCGGTAAATCGTCATGGCCTCCGCCCAGACCTGTAAAAGATAGGCTCTGGAGGCGTCCTCGTCCTCCAAAATGTGAACCTCTGCATTCTCCGGGTAAATCATGATCGGCAAAAAGCGCCGATTTCCGGCCCGGTCAAGGGGCAGGAAGTCCAGTGTGTTGGACGAACCGCCGAACACACACTGCCGCAGCCGGTCTTTGGGCTGGGCCTCGTAGGGCGTCCGGTAGGTTTCCTTCTGGCGGCTGATAAAGGAGCGGATTTCTTCAATGCTTTTGGCGCTGCTGGTAGCCAGCATCTCCGACATTTCGATAATCCAGTGTCCTTGCAGCTTCAGATACACCCTGTCATCGTCCAGTTTTTTCAGGTCGTCACTGAACCACTCGTCCCGGATCGCCAGCAAGCGGAAGAAGCTGGACTTGCCAGCCCCCTGACCGCCCACCAGACAGAGCATTTCCTCATATTTGGAGCCGGGGCGGAATACCCGCCGGATAGCCCCCAGCAAAAAGTGTTTCAGCATTTCCTCCACATAGTCGCTCTCGTCCGCACCTAAGAAATGATGGAGACAGGAGCGGATGCGGGGCGTCCCGTCCCAGACAAGGCCGTTTAGCACGTCCTGTATGGGATGGTAGCAGTTCTCATTCGCCACGATGGAGAGCGCCGCCGTCATCTTTTTCTCACTGGTCAGGCCATAGGTCTGCTCAAAATAGAGAAGCAGATATTTCACGTCCGTATCCGTCAGGGCACTGGTATTCCTGCGCCAGCCTAAATCCTGTACAATGTCCACCCGGTCAGTCAAAAGGTTCAGGCGGATCGCCCCACGCAGGAGAGGGTCATGGCAGAACACCGTCCGGCAGTTGCCGATGGTGTTGGCGGGCTGGCCCTTCTCGGTGACGGACAGGCTTTCCCGCACCTCATCAACGCTCCGCTCCGGCGCTAAGGCTTCGGCTGCGCTCATGGCGGCCTGCCGGGTGGCTAGCGGTAAACTCTGATATTCGCTGCTCAATCTTCCTCACCTCTTTTCCATACTCAGCGACCACGGAAGCACGTTCCTCCATGCTGCCGGACAAGAGAATATCCAGCAGATATTCCGTGTACGGTTTCTTTTGCAGGGCCTCCACGAACAGCGGATTCCACGCTTCATCCGGCGTCTGCGGGGCGTATTCCTTCTCCCAGCGTTCCAGCAGATGCAGGTAATTGCACAGCACCCGGAAACATTTCTGCTCCGCCTGCCGGTAACGCAGTTCCTCGCTGATTTTTCGCTTGACCGGCCTCCTGCGGGGCGGGTCATGGCCTTTGGCGTCATAGTGGACAGAGAAATCCTCCGCCAGCTTCAGCGCCGCCTCCTTACTGCTCAGACTAAACAGACGGGCGGTAAAATCAATCACATCCCCATCTGCCTGACAGCCAAAGCAGTGGAACCGATGGTCAATCTTCATACTGGGATGTTTGTCATCATGGAAGGGACAGCAGGCCATGCCATTCCTGCCAACCTGCACCCCGTAATATTCCGCAGCCTGCCTTGTGGTGACAGACTCCTTCACCGCTTCAAATATATTCGATTTTCTCACCTCCAGGCAGAGAAAAAAGCACCCGTTTCCGCAGAAAATCAGGTGCCTCATAACTCCATATCGTGTTTCTTTTTCGGAGCAATCCGCCCCTCACGTTCCCAGCGTTCCCGGTTATCTCGGTCAGCGTTCAGCCTGCCTTTCGCCAGCTTCTCCCGGATGGATTCTCTGGCCTTCTCCTTAATCTGCTCCTTACCGGCCTTCTTGACCTCCGGCTGCATGAGAGTTTTCTGGATTTTTGCCAGGGCGTTCTGCATGACCCGTTTGATTTTGGTAATCACTCCATCCAGACGGGCGGCAGCGTAGTCACGCTCCTTCTTCGGGGCCTTGCGCTCCGGCGAAAGCACCCATTTTTTCGATTCTTCCACCAGACGAATATCTTCCTTGTGTGTCTCCTGCCGGACGGTATCGGTCACCACCTCCACCGCCTTGTCATAGGCCGCATCGGAAACATCATCTAACAGCGTCTCCACGTCCTCGATTTTGAGCGTCAGTTCTTCCAGCTTCTGCTCCTGCGCCGCAAGCTGCTCCTTCTGCTTCATCAGGATATAATCCTGTTTTTCCAGATAGTCCCGCCCGCCGTAGGACGGCTCCTGATCCAGATGCAGCCCATGCCGTCTGGCGATGTCAAACAGGATCGTCCGGCAGACCGCATCAAAGGTCTGCTTGCGGTTGTTGTTCCGGCCTTTGGGCTTCTCCGGGTTGGGGAGAGGGATGCCAAGTTCTTCCAGCGCCTTTTCCTGCTGGGGGCACAGTTCCCCATAGCGGTTCTCACAGTCAAAGACGTGCCGCTCATGGATGTGGGGCGTCCCCTCGTCCAGATGGAGCGCCCAGTCCAGGATGTGGATATGGGAACCGAAGCGGCGCTCAAATTCCTGATAAAACTCATTGACGATGGAAAAGAGCGTATCCGGCGAGACGGATTCTCCCATCGTGCCGATCTGGTAGATACTTTCCTCCGGGCAGGTCTTGTTGTTTTTCAGCAAGTCCTCCACAGTGCGGTTGCGCTCGGTGTGCCGGGTTTTCTCATTCCGGGCGTTCTGAGCTTCCACATAGCCGCCGTAATGCTCGTAGTAATACATCCGCTCGATTTCCTCAAAGCTGAAATCCGGCTGCTCCGGGTTCTCCCGGAACTCATGGGTGGTAAAGCCCCGGTAGCAGTCCCAGTAGACATTTTGCCTTGCCCGTTCTGCGTCAATGTGTTCGCTGTTCTCCACATCGAACCGGCGGTCATTGTGGCGGGGATTATAGGTGCCATGCTTGCCGGAGCGTCCATTGTGTCGTGTCAGTTTCAAACAGATTTCCTCCTTCCTGCGAAGATGTTCTGGGGCCGGGGAAGGGGCGGCGAAGCCGCAAATCCTGCGAATTTTGCGTCAGGTAATACCCAATACAAGTTGACGCAGGCATCAACTTTCCCTGGGCAAGGCGTTTCACCCTTGACCCGATGGGGCGGCTGCCCTCAACCTGCCAAGGCACTTCGTCCTTGACCCGATAATGGCTGCCG